>DASZJR010000152.1:0-9286 GCA_035947855.1 Candidatus Dormiibacterota bacterium | reverse complement strand
CACCACGGGCGAGACTGCTCGTGTTTCGTCATGGTTTCGAAAGGCGGCCGCCTTCATGCTGGCTCCATTGCAACGCAGAAGGAGGTGAAAGAAATGAACCCAATCAGAAGGATTCTCGTCGGCGCCGCGGTGGCGGGCTCGCTGCTGACGGGTGGTGTGGTGGGCGCCGCGATCGCCGGGCCGCTGGCGGCCAGTGCGGCCACGACGACCAATGTCGCCGCGACGGCTGCCACCCCGAGTGCAGGCTCCGGCACGTTCGTGCCGAACGAAAACGCGACGCACGAGGCTGGAGAGAGTGCGGCGCGGGAGGCGCAGGAGAACGCGGGCCAGGTCCCGACGGTTCCCTAGCCGCCGCGTGATAACGACGATGGGGCCGGGATCATTTCCGGCCCCAGACTTGCAGGGGCCCCGCTCCGGCGTGGAGAAGCGGGGAGAAGATAGGGTGTCATCAAATCGAAAGGAATACGCTGCGAGACTGAGAGCGGGTGAAAGGACGTTGAGTATGGCTCGGGTTGACCTTGTTCGTTCCGGCGCCCAGCGGGTGGCGCTGGCGGCGACCGGCATCGTGGCCGCGCTCTACCTGCTGATCGCGGTGGCCGTCGCCTTGATCCTGACGCATAACCTGACCTCCAACGTCGACAGCACGCTCTCGACCTGGCTAACCTCGATGGCCGCCGACCGGCAGACGATAACTCAGGGTTTCCCGGGGCCTCGCGGGGGACCGCATCTCGGTGATGCGCCGGTCCTCTGGTGGATGTGGCATCCCGATGGGAATTTCAGTGATAGCAGTACCGAAGCCCAGTCCGTCAAGCTGCCGGTTCCGCCGACCAGCATCACGAATCCGCAGACCATCACGGTCTCGGGCATCCCGCTGCGAGTCATGGGTGGCCACGTCGGAGACGACTGGGCCGTCGTCGCCCAGTCGATGAGCAGCGTCGACCAGGCCCGAACAAACCTCATCCAGGCTGAGCTCTTGATCGGCCCGGTGCTCCTCGTCATCGTCTTCCTCGGAGCGTTGGCCATCGGTCGCCGTGTTGCCGCGCCGATCGAGCAGGCACGCCGGCGGCAGATGGACTTCACCGCCAATGCCTCACACGAGCTCCGCACGCCGCTGGCGGTGATCCAGGCACAGACATCGCTGGCGTTATCGCAACCTCGCGATGGGGACTGGTATCAACGAGCGTTCACCCGCGTCAACCAGGAAAGTCAACGGATGCGTCACCTTGTCGACGACCTGCTCTGGCTCGCCCGCTTCGAAGCCATGCCGCGCTCGGGCCAGGCCGAGCCGGTCGATGTCGGCGTCATGGCCCAACAGGCGGTGGACCGATTTGCCGCGGTCGCCGAGGCCCGTCAACAGCGGCTGAGCGTCCGGCTCAGCGGGGATTCCCACGTGATCGCTGCCTCACCCGAATGGCTGGATCACCTGATCGGCGTTTTGCTCGACAACGCCTGCAAGTACACACCGGAGTGGGGCACGATCGATGTCCGCGTGGCGGCCGAAGGCAACCGCATCAAGCTGGTCGTCGACGACTCCGGGCCCGGTATTCCCCTGGACCAGCGGGCTGGAATCTTCGATCGGTTCCGGCGTGCCACGGATCAACCCGGTGGCGCGGGGCTCGGCCTGGCGATCGCCGATGCGGTCGTCCGCGCGACCAATGGTCGCTGGGACGTCTCCACCTCGGCGGCGGGCGGCGCCAGCATGGCGGTCACCTGGCCGCGGCTGCTGGCCCGGCCGGCAGCCACCCGGTCTGTGGCATCGGAGACGCCGCCGCCGCTCGCGCGGCTCGACGCCTAGCTTCTAAAGCCGGCGTCACGGTTTTGCAAGGTGCCCTCCGGCACCATGCTTTTATGAACGCATTAACACCGATCCAACGGGACCGGGGGGTCCAGCGCCTCCGGCGGCTGACCTTCGGCGCGACCGCCGGCGCGCTGGTCGCGGTCGTCGGGGTCAGCTACGTTGCCGCGGCCTCCTATGCCGGCAACTCCCCCGCCACCACCGCGAGCACGACGACCTCTACGACGACGACAGCCGACTCGAGCTCGACGAGCAGTAGCACCAGCCTGCAGCCGACGCAGGCTCCCACCACCGGCAGCAGCGGCAGCGGCACGGTGACCAGCGGCGGTTCGTGATGACCGTCGCGCTGAAGAGCTGGACAGCGTTGGGCACCTCAGTGCACGTGATCGCGACCGATGCCGACGGGCTTGGCCGTGCCACCACCGCGGTGGGCGACGTCCTCGAGGACGTCGACACCGCTTATAGCCGGTTTCGCGAGGACAGCGAGCTGAGCCGCCTGAACGCGAGCCCAGGGCGCACCGTCCGCGTCAGTCCGCTGCTGGCTACGGCGATCGACGCGGCCCAGCGAGCGGCGCGCCTCACGGACGGGGCGGTCGATCCTACCATCGGTCACGCCATTCGCCTGGCCGGGTATGACGACGACTTTTCACGGATTGCCGCTCAAGATGGTCCCATTAACCTGCGCGCCTGGCGCGTCCCGGGCTGGCAGGCGATCCGCTTCGACCGCCGGTCACGCACCGTCCTGCTCCCGCCCGGTGTGGTGCTCGACCTGGGCTCGACCGGAAAGGCGCTCGCGGCCGACCTGGCTGCGCGCGCCGCCCTCTCGGCTGCCGGTGCCGGCGGTGTGCTGGTCAGCCTCGGCGGCGACATCGCCACGGCGGGGCTGCCGCCGATCGGAGGGTGGCGAATCCACGTTGCGGAAGACAGCCGAGAAAAACCTGAGGGGGACGGCGAGGTGATCTGCCTCCCCGCGGGCGGAGTCGCCACCTCGAGCACCACCGTCCGCCGCTGGACGCGCGGCGCCGCGGTCCTCCATCACATCATCGACCCGCAGACCAGCCTGCCGACCACCGGTCCTTTCCGAACGGTGACGGTTGCCGCCGCGACCTGTCTCGACGCCAACATCGCCTCAACGGCGGCGATCGTTCGAGGAACGGCGGCCATCGATTGGTTGATGAGCTGGGGCCTGCCGGCCCGGCTGGTCGAAAACGACGGAACGATTCACTACATCGGCCGCTGGCCGGATCCATCGGGAGTAGCGGCATGAGCGACACCATCCTCTGGTACGCGACCCGTGGCGCCGGCGTCGTCAGCCTCGTCCTGCTGACCAGCGTTGTCGTGCTGGGCATCGCGAGCGCGATGCGCTGGCAGACCACGTCGTGGCCACGTTTCCTCACCACCGGTTTTCATCGCAACCTGGCGCTCGCGACGCTCCTCTTCCTCGCGCTGCACATCGTGACGGCCGTCGTCGACCCATTCACGGCGCTCGGATGGCAGGCTGCTCTTATTCCGTTCTCCTCGTCATACCGTCGCTTCTGGCTGGGCCTCGGTGTGGTTGCCGTTTATTTGCTGCTCGCGATCGCGGTGACGAGCCTGCTCCGCCCGCTCTTCGGGGCGCGCACCTGGCGGCTCGTCCACTGGCTTGCCTACCTCATGTGGCCGGTCGCCGTCATCCACGGCATCGGCACCGGTACCGACCCGCGTTTTGCATGGATGCTGGTGATCGAGGCGGCCTGTATCGGGAGCGTCCTGGCCGCGGTCGCCTGGCGGGTGAGCGGCCCGAACACCGCCTGGCGCCAGCTCCCGGCCGTCTCACCGCAGGCCCGCAAATGGAGCTGATCCCGCATACGCTCGGGGCCGAAAGCCTCGCCGCGCATCGCCAGCGCCTGGGGCCGCTCCCGACACTGCCATCTGGCCAGCTGATCGCCGAGCTGGAGGCGAGCGGGCTCCTCGGACGAGGCGGCGCCGGCTTCCCGGTGGGGCGCAAGTGGCGAGCGGTCGCTGAACGCACCTCGGGCGGCGCGGTCGTGCTGGCGAATGGTGCCGAGGGCGAACCGTTGAGCCTCAAGGATCGGGCGTTGCTGGCGGGCCGGCCGCATCTCGTCATCGACGGCGCGCTGCTCGCTGCGCGCGCCGTTGGCGCCGACAACATCATCTTTTATGTCGGGATCGAGCACCGCGCGGCCCAAGCGGCGCTGCGGCACGCCCTCGCGGAGCGCAGTCGCGACCTGCGCGGTCGCGCCCGCATCGTCGCGGCGCCCAGCGGGTATGTGTCGGGCGAGGAATCCGCCGCGGTGCACTTCGTGAATGCGGGCGATGCCCGCCCGACCACCACACCGCCACGCCCCTTCGAACGTGGTGTCGGCGGCCGGCCGACGCTCGTCCAGAACGTCGAAAGCCTCGCGTTGGCCGCGCTCATCGCTCGCCGGGGCCACGCCTGGTATGAGGGTCTCGGTCGCGGCCAGGCACGTGGCCTTGGCCTCGTCACCGTGTCCGGCGCCGTCAACCATGCGGGGGTTCGCGAAGTCGAATTCGGATCGACGTTGGGGGACGCGGCGGCCGCCGCGGGCGGCGTAAACGGCGACGCCGGTGCCGTGCTTCTCGGTGGCTACTTCGGGGGCTGGGCGGACGTCGACGAGCAATGGGGGCTGCCGCTCGACGCGCACTCGATGCGCGCTCGGGGCCTGGCGTTGGGCTGCGGGGTGGTGCACTTCCTCCCCGCGCAGACTTGCGGAGTGGAGGCCACCGCCCGCATCATGACGTTCCTCGCCTCGCAGAGCGCGCGCCAGTGCGGACCCTGCGTCTTCGGTCTGGCGGCGATCGCGGGCGCCACCCAGCGGCTGGCTTCGAGGTCGCCGCAGGCTGACGACCTCGAGCGGGTCGCCCGCTGGAGCGGGCAGCTGACGGGGCGCGGCGCGTGTCGCCATCCCGATGGGGCGGTCGCCCTGCTGCAGAGTGCGCTGCATGTCTTCGCCGACGATTTTGCTGCGCATCAGCGCCGGCGCTGTCTGACGACCTCCGCGCCGGCGAGAGTGGCGGTGGCGTGATGGCCGAGACACTGCAGATCGATCGCATCCGCTGCGATGGTCACGGGCTTTGCGCCGAGCTGCTGCCCGAGCTGATCAGCCTCGACGACTGGGGCTTCCCGATCTTCAAAGCCGGCACGCTTCCGCCCAGCCTGGTCGAGCATGCCCGGCGCGCCGTCGACGCCTGCCCGGTCCTGGCCCTCCGCCTGGGGTCGATGACACCCGTCACGCAAAGACGCTGACCTCAGTGAATGGTCACGATGCTGGCCGGACTGGGCGGTTAGCGCCCGGCAGTCTCCGCCCGCTGCTTGAGACCGTTCGCAAATTGCGTGAACGATGGTCCGAGATCCGGCATGGAGCGCCACATCATCGGCAGCAGGGGACCCGTGTACTCCTCGCGCATGTTGAACTTCGTGGTCCCGTTCGCTTGCGGGGAGAGCGTGAAGGTCCGCATGCCCTTAAAGAGCCCAAGCGGCATGCTCCCCGACATCACGATCCGTTGCGCCGGCACGAACTCGGTCACTTTAATGGGGAACGCCCGGCCCGGATTGACCTTGACGTAGATCTTGATCGTCTCGCCTGGCCCGATCCGGCCTTCGACTTTGTCCACCCCGGAGTCCCAGGTTGGCCATGTAGCCCCGTCCGTCAGGACGGCCCAGATTGCCTCGGGTTTGGCGGAGATCGTCGAGCTCGCTTCGTAGAATTTCACGTCGTCCTCCCTCCGTCGAGTGATGCTGCCTCGCGGCTCTGACAACGGTAGCATTTTTGTTACGCTCCCATCGTGACCGCTCTTCCGCTCGCCGGCGACCCGTTCGACGCACTGGGCGATACCAACCGCCGCGCCATCGTCGAGCTGCTCGGTTCGGGTGGCCGGACGGTTGGCGAAATCGCCGAAGCGCTACCCATCAGCCGCCCGGCGGTATCCCGGCATCTGCGGCTGCTCAAACAGGCCGGACTGGTCATCGACGAACCTCGCGGCACCCGGCGGATCTACCAGCTGCACGCGCGCGGTGTCGAGGCGGTGCAGGCGTACCTGCTGGAGGTCTGGGGCGACGCCGCCACCCGGTTCAAGCTCCTGGCGGAGAATACCCGCCCCCCGAGGCGGAAGGCGTGATCGAGCCACTCCGGATGACCTTCGAGGTCCAGTGCCCAGTGCAGCATGCCTTCGATGTCTGGACCCAGCGGCCGGCGAGTTGGTGGCCGGCTAACCACACGGTCACCGCCGACCCCGGTGTGCAGGTCGTCTTCGAGAGCCGCCCGGGTGGACGGATCTTCGAGCGAACCCCCTCCGGCCGGGAGGTGGAATGGGGCGAGATCACGGTGTGGGACCCACCTCGGCGCCTTTGCTACCTCTGGTACATCCGGACCGATCGAGCCGATGCGACCGAAGTCGAGATTCGCTTCAAGCACCAGGGCGCCGATCACACGCGAGTCGAGATCGAACACCGGGGTTGGGAGCGTCTCGGCAGCCGTGGACCGGGGTGGCGCGACGCCAACCAATCCGGATGGAATGGTGTGTTGCCCGACTTTATCGCCGTATGCTCAAGCGCAGCGACTGTCGATCGCCGGTCAACGTAAAGCGCGGTCAGCGACGGCGGTGGCCAGAACCCGGTCAGTGGCTATAGCGTGATCGAGGCCGACAGCCTCGACGCCGCCTTGCAGCTGGCCAAGGACTGTCCGGTACAGGCTCCGGGCCCGTTCGCGGGCGACGCAGCAGCGGCGGTTGACGCCCCATACCATAGGGCATAATATGTGCTAGCCCGGATGGGCGATTATGGCCCTGATTGATCAACACGCTGACCGCTGCGTGTACCCACGCCCCTTTCCCGACGGCTTCGACGCCTGTCCGGCGTTCCAGGCGACCAGTTTCATCGCCGCCGATTCCCGAAACAAGCCACTCGGTACCTGGCGGACCTGCCGGCATCTCGGCACCGGGAACGACCTCGAGAACCGGGGTCGATTCTACCCGCGCTGCGCGCTGGGTGACGAACAGCAGCGCTTGCAGTGGCTGGCGCAGGTGAGCCCGGCCAAGCTCGACGTCGTCCGCGCCCTCCAGGACGAGTTCGACCAGCTCAGCCGGCCCCACCGCGAGCGACTCTTCGACGCTCGCGCCCGCCTGCATTCGGGTCCGGCGGCTGCGGCACGAGAGCCGGAGCTCGAGGAGCTGATCAATGGGTTTCTCAGCACCATCGACCGCTTCCTGGAGCAGAACGATGAGCGCTTTCGGGACGTCGGGCTCCCGGCCGAGCCGCTCCGCCAGCTCATCAAGGAATGGGTATGGGCCTGGGTTCGCACCCCCGAACTCGCCACGCCCCGACTCGACGAGAAACCGCTGGAAGTCTTTGACCGCCCGGCCCGCGCCTTCCTCGGGGCCCCCATCGAGCCTGTCGTCTCGGTTGCGCGCCGGCTCTGGGACCGGCCGCTGTATTCGGACACCATCCTCCAGATCCTCCCCACGGTGGACCCTCCGGGTCTGGCCCTGGTGGGCGACGTCGACCGATCGAATGTCGCGGCCGTGGCCCAGGCCCTCGCGCGAGCCCGCGGACATGCCGGTGACGTGCATCTCGATCTCAGTGGTCTGCTCTTCTGCGATCTCGGCGGGCTCCAGGTGATCGTGCGGGCGTCCCAGGGCCTGGATGCCGGCCGCCGCCTGGTGCTCCACGGGATCCCGCGACAGCTCGGTCGCGCGCTGGAGATCGTCGACTGGGCGCCTCTCCCGAACTTAGCGATCGCGGAAGGCGTGGGCGAATGATGGGGACGGCGCTCGCAGAGCGGTTCAGTCATGAGGCCTTGCTCTACTCAGATATGGACGAATACCTGGACGGCACACTCGCATTCATCCGGGAGGGGCTTGTGGCGTCCGAGCCGGTCCTGGTGGTGGTTGGGGCGCCGAAGATCGCGGCGCTGAAGGCCCGGCTCGGGCCCGAGGCCGGCCGCGTGCAGTTCAAGAATATGGCCGACGTGGGCGCCAATCCCGCCCGCATCATCCCGGCCTGGCACGAGTTCGTCGAGTCGCACGCCGGTTCCGGGCGTCCGTTCCGCGGGATCGGCGAGCCAATCTACCCGGAGCGGTCCGCTGCCGAGCTGATCGAATGCCAGCGTCACGAGGCGCTTCTCAACGTGGCCTTCGACGAGGGACCGGCTTGGCGGCTCCTCTGCCCCTACAACACGACGGCGCTTCCGCCGGACGTGGTCGAGGAGGCACACCGCAGCCATCCGCATGTCGCCCACGATCACGCGTACATCGCCAGCGGCCTCTACGCCGAGGAGGCGATTGCGCGCGCGCCATTCAACACCCCGCTTCCGGAGCCGCCGGCCGTCCGAGTGACGCTGGCGTTCACCGGAATGGGGCTCAGACCGCTACGCCGGCTGGTATCGACCGAAGCCGCCCGCGCCGGCTTCACCAGCGGACCGATCGCCGACCTGGTCCTGGCCGTCGACGAAGTCGCGGCCAACAGCATCGAGCACGGCGGCGGCGCGGGTACCCTCCGAATCTGGCGCGACGGCGGCGTCCTGGTCTGTGAGGTTGCGGACCTCGGACATTTCGATGATCCGCTCGCCGACCGCCGCCGACCCGCGCCCACACAGGCCGGCGGCCGCGGGCTCTGGCTGGCGAACCAGCTCTGCGACCTGGTACAGCTACGCTCCTTCAAGAGCGGGACCACGGTGCGGCTGCACATGCGTCGCGACCGCAAGCGCTAAGCGACCTGAGTATCGGCCAACCGAAGCGCGCGTAGACTGGACTGGCGCCATGCCGGAAGCCGTCGTCGTCGCCTACGGTCGATCCCCAATCGGACGAGCGGGCAAGGGCTCGCTGGTCGAGGTCCGTCCGGATGACCTGGCAGCCCACGTCACCAACAAGGTGCTGCAAAAAGTGCCGCAGCTTGCCCGTGGGACGATCGATGACGTGATCTGCGGCTGCGGCCTCCCGGCCGGCGAGCAGGGATTCAACCTTGGCCGGGTGGTGAGCATCCTGACCCGTCTCGATGTGCCGGGGACGACGGTCAACCGGTACTGTGCCTCGTCGTTACAAACCAGCCGCATGGCCTTCCACGCCATCAAAGCCGGAGAGGGGGACGCCTTCCTCTCGATTGGTGTGGAGTGCGTCTCGCGCTATGTCAATGGGTTCGCTGACCAGCCGGACGCCCAGAACCCGCGTCTCAAGCGGGGCAATACCGAAGAGTACCCCGACATCTACATCGCGATGGGGGAGACCGCGGAAAACGTCGCCGACCTGAAGCAAATCACGCGTGAGGAAATGGATCGCTATGCCGTCAAGAGCCAGACCCGTGCCGTCCAGTCGCGCGACGGCGGGTTCTTCGACCGCGAGATCATCCCCGTGCCGCTGCCAAACGGCACCACGATGAGCCGCGATGACGGCCCGCGTCCCAATACCACGATGGAAGTCCTTGCAACCCTGAAGCCAGTGTTCCGAGAAAACGGGCGAGTCACGGCCGGCAATTCA
>DASZJR010000151.1:0-29791 GCA_035947855.1 Candidatus Dormiibacterota bacterium | reverse complement strand
TCGGCGCCGGGATCGTGCCACCGTCCGGAGAACCAGTTGCCGATGCAGCCCCACAGGTCACCGGCGCGATAGCTGGGGCTGAACTGCAGCAGCCAGGACTCCTTACCGTCGTAGCAGAGGCGCCGGTTGGCCATCGCCACGTCGACGTTGAAGGCAGTGCTGGTGAAGGCGGCCGGCCATGTGCCGGGTTCAGTTGGGGGAAGGTCAGCGCCTTTGACCTGGAGAATGCCGACGCTCGCGCAACCGTTTGTCGCTGGTTGCGTCGCCCCACCATTGCAGTCGCCAAGGGTTGACTGGTGCCAGTCGCTCTCGACGACGGCCTGCGCCCGCACCGTGTTCTCGTCGAATCCCCACTTGCACGCCGCCCATCGAAGAATCTGGTCGGTCGTCCCCACGTAGTTTCCCGTGACCCGCGCCCCATACGAGGGGCCGAAATCATCGAAGTAGGTGCTGTGGAAGCGGAAGCCCTGCGCGTAGACGTTGGTGCGATTCGCGGTGGCGTTGTCTGGCCGAGGCTCCCACGGATTGTTCGCAATCTGACGGGCACAGGTGGCGTCGCTCGGAAGCGCGGCGCCCGGGGGCAGCGTGGTGAAGTAGGCCACGGTGAGCACAGGGGGTTTCGGCGGGGGAGGGGGTGGCTTAGGTGTGGCGGGTGGGGCCGGTGTGGGAGTTCCGGTGGGCGCCGGCGTCCGCGTGGGCGACGCGCTGGCCTTCACCGTCGGAGCCGCTGACACCCGCAGCGCGGTCGCCGGCTGTGCCGCGGCCGAGTTCCGTCCGAGTACGAGGATCGTTCCGCCAAGGACCGCAACCAGGGCGGCCCCGACCACCAGGATGGTCCGTCGATTGATCACGAAGGGGCATGTTAGCTCGCCACAACGGGTCGGCCGCCGACCTTAACCACTTCGTCATGCGACTGATTGATCCCGGCGAACTCGACAATGCCAGGCGATGCCCCTTCCAGCCGCTCGGCCGATGAGACTTCGGCACGCGCACGCCACCATTGCGCGACATCCCGGGGAAGCGCGTGCCAAAAGTCGGCACGATCGCGCATCGCCACCAGAAAGGCTTCGTACACCTTCGAGCTCGCGCGACTCATGAGGTAATCGGGGTGCGCATTCAAGAGCGCCATGCCGCAGTGCTCCCGGATGAAGGCGACCTTCTCGAGCCAGATGCGCGGGGTTGTCTCTTTCAGAATGCCAGTCAGGGTGTAGTCCTGGACCAGCGTGTACGGCAGCTCGACGAAGCGGCCGATCATGAACGGCCAGAGACTCATCGTCCCACCCGGGATCGGCTCGTGGGGGTCGGTATCGAAGAACGACAGGTCGTAGTCGATCTCGAGCGCCTGCATCCACACCGGATTTCGATGCGTCAGCGGCGCCCGAAAGCCGACGGCGCCGAACTCTTCCAGGTAGCGATTGATCTGCTGCGCCCGGCGCATGAACTCTGAAAACGAGGAGAAGAGCTTGCCGTCGTGCCTCAGCCCGTGCACTCCCACCTCGAAGCCGCGAGCGCGCAGCTCGTCGAGGAGGCCTCGATCCACCTCGTACCGTTCGGGCACGAAGTTGAAGGACGAACGAAAGCCGTACTTCGCATCGAGCTCGGCAAGCCAGAGCACGCGATCGTGGCCGGCCGCGGTCTCGACATCGTGGGTCAAGACGAACGCATAGGCTTGGCCCTTCGGCCAAAAGTGGATGAAGGGCAGCGATGTCGTCCCACGGAGGCGCATCATCTGCCGGGCCACCTCCGACTGGAAGCGCACGTAGCGCTCCTCGATCGGCCAGCCGAGCGTCGAGTGCCGCTCCCCCGACCGCAGGCGTCGAAGCACGCGCGTCGATGATCGCGGCAGCATTGGCTTGAGGGCGTAGTAGGCGCGGAGCGATGCGGAGATGTCCCAATGCCGTGGGCCGAACTGGCCTTCGCCGAGCGTCATCACCGCGATCGCTTCGGCATCATCGCCCGCCGCGCGAGCCGCCATCGGCAGGTAGCGGGCGGCGTGCTCGATCGCCGCGGCCCACTCCGCCATCGCCGGCTCCTCGAGGAAGCGCCAGAATGCGCTGGGCGTGTTGGCCGAGTAGAGCGCGCCCACCGATGGTGTAATCGCGTCGCGCCCGAAGGCCGGATCGTTACGAGGCGCGCGCATGATCCCTCCGTTTGCTCATGGCCGGCACCGCACGATCGAGACCAAGCGCCGCGAGATACCGGCCGGCGGCGGTGTCCCAGCTCAAGGCGCGCATCGACTCCCTGGCGCGCGCGGCTTGCCGGCCCGCCGCGACCGGATCGGCGAGCAGGCGGCGCACCTGGGCCGCCAACCCGCCCACGTCGCCTGGCTCGAAGTAGGCCAGCGCATCGGGTGGGAAGTGCTCCTCGATCGCGGGTAACCGGGAGCAGACCGCAGGCACGCCGATGGCGGCCAGCTCGAGTACTTTGTTCGGCACGCAGAGATCGCCATAGCCGTCGGCGAGGAGGGGAACGATTCCCAGGGTCGCCTGCCGGACGCGGTCGATCATCTGGTCCCAGGGAAGATAGTGGTGCGAAAAATGGACGCGATCATCGATGCCCAATCGCGTGCTGAGGTCGATCAAGGCCGATTCCTCTTCGCCCTCGCCCAGAATTTCGAGCGTGAGCCCTGGAAATTGGTCTGCGAGCTCCGCCATCGCCTCGATCGCGATGCGTACGCCATATCGCTCGATCAGCGTCGTCTGGATGACGAGGAATCGGGGACAGGCCGGGCGGGCCGGTTCGAGGTTCGCCGTCCCATGCGAATTGGGGACAACGGTGAGCTTGCCGGCGGGGAGTCCGCGTCCCAGCAGGATGCGGCGGCATGGCTCGCTGACGGTGATGACGTGGTCCGCCCAGGCGATGGCGGCGCGCTCCAGCCGGGCGGCGATCCGTACGGGTAGCGCTCGCGAGCCCACCCGCAGCCGCGCCGCGGTTAGCTCCGGCATCAGCTCCATGCTGAAGAGCACGATCCTCATGTGGCGGAGCCTGGCGACGAACGCGGTAAAGACCAGGAAGTCCGGCGTGTTGTCGACTTCGACGGCGTCGTAGCGCCGGCGCAGCGCGAGCATCGACGCGGCGAGCAAGGCCCAGACAAAAAAACTGGCGTAGT
The DNA here is from genome assembly GCA_035947855.1 of Candidatus Dormiibacterota bacterium. Taxonomy (GTDB): domain Bacteria; phylum Chloroflexota; class Dormibacteria; order CF-121; family CF-121; genus CF-13. Next base: position 26,682 of record DASZJR010000151.1, on the reverse strand, counting down.
GCACGGGGTACCAGATCGCATGCGTCCGTCGCTGCTTAAAGGGGATGCCGTAGAGGCGCACGCCCTCCGCCGTGGGCACGCCCCAGGTGAGCCGGTCGGTGAGGCAAACGAGGTCCACGCGGATTCCCTGCCGCAACAGCTCCGAGACATTGCGGCGCAACGTCGTCTGCATCGGCCACGGATGGCGGCTGATGACGAGCGCGCGGCTCATGCCCGCAGCCGCTCCAACTCCGATGCCCGGCCGGCCATCGCTGGTCTGGGCTCGAGCAGCCCGCGCGCATTGACCTGGTAGTCACGACGGCACTGCGCGTAGGCTCGGGAAAAGTGGAACAAGACCCGGAGGTCGGCCACCCGGCGAAGCATGCGGCGGATCGGCCACCAGCCGGACCAGGCATCGCGGCGGGTCATCGACAACCACGCCCGGCCTCGCGGGTCGCCCATCATCGTCAGCTTGGCGGCCAGTGCCCCATTTCCCCGGGCATGCGTGCGCTGGTGACGCAGCACGGCCGCTACTCCGTAACGCCAGCCATCGGTGTGGTCGACGATCGAGCGTGGTGTGGTGCGCATCTTCAGACCCATTGCTTCCATGCGCAGCTTGTAATCCGTGTCACCGGCAGCCCCGAAGTCGCCGCCGATGCCCAGGCACGCATCGAAGTCGCCGACCAGTTCGGCGACCTGGCGGCGGATCGCGAAGTTGCCACCGACCCAGTCCCACCCGGCGGGGGCGCTCCGGCCGTTGCGAGCCGGATCATGGAGCGCTTCCGTCGCCACGAACGACGGACAGCTGGCCGGCCAGACGGGCAACGACGCCGGCGCCAACATCGACCCGGCGACCAGCGCGACATCGGGCTCGTCCGAAAGGATCTGCGCGATCACCGCCAGCCAGTCGGGGCGAGCCTCGCAGTCGTCGTCCGTCATCGCCAGGATCTCGCCTCTCGCGGCGTGGATCGCCGCGGTGCGGGCGCGGCTCGAGCCCCGGGTCTTCAAGTGGAGGTAGCGAATCCGCGGATCATCGCCGCCCGCCGCTGTCACCGCCGCCCTGACCGCCCGGTCATCACCCTGGCCGACCACCAGGAGCTCCCAGTCGGTGACGGTCTGCGCCTGGATCGACCAGATGGTCGCGCCGACCGACGCGGGGCGCGTCGCAGGTAGGCAGACGGTGAACTTCACGAGCTGAACCCCTGCAGACGTCCGTAGAGGAGGGCGCCGGTTGCCCGGCAGACGATGGGGGGCGAGGTCCTGATCACTCTCGCCGCGGTATCCAGCGCGAGCTTTCGCCATCGAGCGCGCCTCGCCGCGACGGCCGCGGACGGGTGCGCCGCGCCACCGAGGTAGGAGTAGGTCAGGAGATGCTCCGTCGCGCCCCAGCGGCTCTTGAAATCGCGCAGCCCCCGGTTGTCGAGGTCGGTTCGGCCGAAGTCGAGCGTTCGGTAGCCGTGCTCGCCTGCCCACTCGAGGGCGGTCCACATCACCAGGTTGTTGGGACGCAGTTCCCAAAAGCGTGGATCCGAGGCGCCGAATTTGTAGATCAGGTTGCGATTCCACGCCAGGTAGAGGGCGCCGGCGACCGGCTGCTGGTCGAGGTACACGAGCACGATAAAGCCGAGCTCCTTCTCGATGACGTGCTGCCAGAGAAGATCGAGGAAGCGCCGCGGCTGCACGGGAACGCCCTGCCGGTGACGGGTGAGGACGTGCAGGCCGTAGAAAACGCGTGCGTCCTCGTGTGATCGTCCCAGCGTTGCTCGCAGCCCCGCGCGCCGCGCTTTCTTGACGGCGCGCAGCACCTGAGTGCCTTTCATCCGCGCTTCCAGGTCGGCGGCCGAGCCGTCCAGGTCCAACACGTGCCGGACCGCGCGTGTCGTGACCTCGATGCCAGCCGCGGCCGGCAGCGCGGCGTGGACGGCAACGTCGCGCACCCCGGCGGCCTCTCGCCATGCGATCAGACCGGCGGTGAACGCTTCGAGAGATACGGTCAAGGGTGGGCAGTAATCGGTGAAGGGCAGCGAGGCGAAGCGCGGCCCTCGGTGCGAGCGTCGCAGCTCGAGCAGCGGCAGGCCAGCCTCGATGGAGCCGTCGGCGGCGATTTGCGCCAATACCAGCGGACGGAAGCCGTACGCTTCCGCCAACACGCGCGACCAGGCCGGGTGATGAAAGACCGTGGCCTCCGGTTGTGACGCGACGAAACCCAGCCAGCCGGGATCGTCGCCAGCAATTGGCTGGAGCGCGGGCGAACCCACGCTCGGCACTATCCCGAGCCCTGCGCCACCGCGGCCTGTGCGACGACGTTGGGGACGACCGATGTCGGATCCGCCGTCAGTGCGGTGACCGGCTCGGTCGCGAGCTCGACTGGCTGGCCGCTCAGCGTCAGCGAGTGGGTCGCGGCCTCCAGGATCCGCACCACGCGCAGGCCGGCCTCGCCGTCGGAGAGCGGTGGGCAGCCGCGCTGGATGCAATCGAGGAAATGCTGCGCCTCCAGCCGCAAGCCTTCGGTGAGGCTGATCTGTGGCGCCCACATGTCGCCGGTGCGATAGCCGATCAGCGCTTCGTAGACGCGCTCGGGCCCGCTCGTCAGCGTGATCCCCCTGTCGTAGACCTTGATCTTTTCGCTCGGCTCCAGATCGTCGTAAACGATCATCTGCCGGCTGCCGCTGACCAGGGTTCGGCGGACTTTCACCGGCGCCATCCAGTTGACGTGGTGATGCGCGATCAGGTTGTTGTCGAAGAAGCAGGTGAGGTAAGCCATGTTCACCGGTTGACCCGGGATATGGGCCGCTCCAGTGGCCGCCACGGCCCGTGGCTGCTGTCCCAGGACGTAGTCCATGATCGAAAGATCGTGGACGGCGAGGTCCCAGAGGACGTTGACGTCGTGTTGAAAGAGGCCGAGGTTCACTCGTACCGAGTCGTAGTAATAGAGGCGGCCGAGGCTCCCGCTGTCGACCAGTTCCTTGATCCGCCGGACTGCGCCGGTGTAGACGAAGGTGTGATCCACCATCAGGATGCGTTTGCGCCGGGCCGCCTCTTCGACAAGTCGAGCCGCCTGCGAGGAGGAGGTCGCAATCGGCTTAGCGACCAATACGTGCTTGTTGGCCTGGAGTGCCGCCAGGGCCAGCTCATAGTGTGTGGAGACCGGCGTCATGATGACCACCGCGTCGATCGCCGGGTCCTGGATCAGGGCGCGACCGTCGGTGGTCGTCCTGACCGCGGGATAGCGCGCGGCAACCTGGTCGAGGCGCTCCTGGCGCATGTCGCTCACCGCGACCACCTGGGATCCCGGGACCTCGGCGAAATTGCGCACGACGTTGGGGCCCCAGTATCCGTAGCCGATGACGCCGACGGCGAGCGGCGCCGCTGGCTGCGGGTCGAGGACCAGCTCGACCCTGGGGGGCGGGGCCGTCGCCGGCGACTCCGGCAATGGTCGAACGGGACTGGCGGCGTCCGGGGCAACGGTGTCGATGGCCATGCTGCTGCTCTCTCCTCCCGGGCTGTTGGTCTGTCTGTAGCCTAAAAGCCGCTTAACGCACTGTGAATAGGCAGGGGTGCCCGCGGCATCGCCAAACGGCACGCAGCAGAGGCGGATGTCCCGGTCCTCAGCGGCAACCGTCCCGGGGTCGCGGCTCAGGTCGGGCGCGGTCCCACCGTGCTCCTGGCCAGCCACGAGACGGTCAACCGCCTCACAGCGCCGGGACAGGCCGTATGGGAAAAAGCCCCATTGACCCGGGACGGGCGGAGCCGCCAGTGTGGGCATTGCGGCCAGACATGATGGTATGGCTCAGCTCGGTCGCGCTGGGCCCAAGGAGGACACATGATGACGACGGAGGCAGCGGCAGGTCCGCAGGTGGTGCGGGTCTTGATCGCGGATGACCAGACACTCTTCCGGAGCGGCCTCGCGCGGCTGCTCGAAGAGGACCCACGAGTCCAGATCATCGGGCAGGCGGCCGACGGCGCCGAGGTCGTCAAACGCGCGGCCGCGCTCAAGCCCGACGTCGTCCTGATGGATCTCAAGATGCCAAACGTTGACGGCATCGAGGCGACGCGCAAGATCGCCAGTGAAAACCCTGAGATCAAAGTGCTGGTGCTCACCACCTTCGATGCCGACAGCTACGTCCTCCAGGCGCTGCGAGCCGGAGCAAGCGGCTATGTCCTCAAGGACTCGCAGCCGAGTGCCATCATCTCCAGCATCCTGGCGGTCAAGTCCGGGGAACGCGTCATGGCGAGTGCGGTGGCCAACCGCGTGCTCGACATGGTGACCGGCACCACGACCCCCAAGGAGTTCTACGACGGTCTGACCGCCCGCGAGGTCGAGATCATCAAGCTGCTCGCGATCGGGCAGGCGAACAAGCAGATCGCCTACAAGCTGCACATCAGCGAAAAGACGGTTCGCAATCACGTCAGCCATATGTACGAGAAGCTCAACATCTACGATCGGTCACAGGCAGTGCTCTACGCGGTACGCAAAGGATTGGTCGAGCTCTGAGCGAGGGACTCGCCGGGCTCTGAGCCAATGACCGGGGGCGCGACCAACTGCGCCAGTCCCGCGGCAGGGGGACGACAATCCTATTACGTTTTGACGCGCACGGGCGTACGGTGCGAAGGTGGTCGTCGTTCCCGGCATGCTCGATGGAGCGGCCAGCCAAGGCCCGCTGTCGAGCGTCCCGCACGCGCTCCTGGTCGATCGCCAGCCCCTGTTCCTGGCAGCGCTGAGCTGCCTGCTGTCGGCCCCGCCGTTGAACGCCACGGTCGCGGTGACCACACGTTTGGCTGAGGCGCTGGAGATCATCGATCGGCAGCCGGTCGACGTGGTCGTCTGCGAGCTACCGACCGAACCGATCGACGGAAGCGGGCTGCCCCGGGGCCTTGCCCAGCGGCCGGCGCTGCGGGTCATCCTGCTCGCCGACCGTGAAGACGAGGGCTTGCTGGTGGATGCGCTCACCACGGGGGCCGTCGGCTTTTTCACCAAGGACACGCCCGTCGCAGAATTTCTCGAGGGGGTGCAGGCGGTGCGCGACGGCCACTTCACGGTCGCGCGGCAGCTCCTGCGGCAGACCATGGCGCGGCTTGCCGGCCAGCCCGAGCCGTCCGCCAGGGACGAGGTCAAACGCCTGTCGCCCACCGAGCTCGCGATCCTGATCCTTGTTGGACAGGCCGAGTCGATCCGAACGATTTCCCAGCGGCGCGGCATCAGCCCCAAGACGGTCCGCAACCATCTCGCCAGCATCTATCGCAAGATCGGCGTGCGCAACCGGCCGCAGGCGATCCTCTGGGCGGCGCGCAAGGGGTTGACCCAGCCCGAAACCCGCGCCTGAGCGATGCTCGAGCGCATCCTCGACGTTCTCCTTCAGCGGTGGCGGCGCCTGATCGTGGTCGTGGCGCTGGTGGCCGCCGCCGCCTGGGCAATCGGGTTGGCCCTGGATCACTCGCCGCGGGTCGTGGTTCACGTCTGGGCTGACGAGCCGGTTCTACTCGTCAACGGGGGTACGGGCGGCCGGCCGGGCGCGACCGCAGCGTCCACGCTGCGTGAGCTCGTTGCCAGCGATGCCTTCCTCGACCCGATTCTGGCGGCGGCCGATCCGGGATTTGGGTCGTCGGCGCGCCGGCAAGCGGATCGCAGGAAGGAGCTTCGCGACCACCTCGAGGTCAGCTCAGCCGGTGACCACCTGGTGATCCTTCGTTACGCAACGGATCGGCCGGCATACGGGGCGGCGGTGATGCGCGGCCTGGCCACCGCGTTTGCCGAGCAAACGATCGCTACCATGGCCGCCCAGGTGGCCGCAGCGAGACCGGGACCGACCGATGCGCTTGCTGGGGCACGAGACAGCGTCGCCTGGTCGGCGACGCGGCTCGGGACGCACGCGGCGCCGTCGACGACGCTTGCGACCCGCGCTTACATCAACGCGTTGATCTGGCAGGCCAAGGCCGATGCCGCGCGAAACACCGTCCGGGACGCGCTCGATTCGGCCGACCCGACGTCAACGGCGGCCATGAGCCTGCAGCAGGCCACCATCCGCGTCATAGATCCTCTGATCGTCTCCCAGGCGCCTCCATGGTCGAGCTCGCTGGCACTCCGGTTCTTCTGGCTGGGTCTGATCGGCGCTACCGCCGTGGCGTTGGCGGCGCTGACCTTCATCGGCATGACCGACCGGCGAGTCCGGAGCGCGACGGACCTGGAGGGGCGCACCGGGATTCGCTATCTCACCAGTACACCGGTGATCGGTCGGGCCCGCCCGTGATCGGGGCCCGCGCACCGCTCAGCGCGCAGTCGTGGGGGATCGCGCTCGACGGCGCAACGACCGGCGGCGATCGCGGGGAAACCCTGCGGATGGATGTCCTGCCGCCCTCCATGATCGATCGCTGTGGCACCGCCCTGCGCCGCTTGACCTCGATCGCGTCTGCCCAAAGCACGGTGATCGCGGTGGCGAGTCCCGGACGGCGCGACGGGAGATCGACGGTCGCGGCCGGCCTGGCGCTCTGGATCGCCCGGGAAACGGATCAGCGAACTCTGCTGCTCGATCTCGATTTCGCGCATCCTGGACAGGCGGAGATTTTCGGTGTCACGTCCGCGCCGGGCTTGGCCGAGTTCGTGAGCAGCGAGGAGGCGCTCCGAGGCATCGGTGATGCCGACGGCCGACTCTGGCTCCTCCCCGCCGGGGTACGGACCAACCAGGCGCCGCCGGGCCTGCTGCAACGGCTGAGGGCCGATGACGCCTACCACGCGTGTCGAGAGCGCTTTGCCTGGACGATCGTGGACCTGCCGCCACTGCTGGACAGTAACGAGGTAGTGCGCTGGTGCGATGCGGCCGATGCCTGTGTTCTCGTCGCCCGCTACCGAAGCACGCCGATGCCGGGGCTAGAGCGCGCGGCCCACATGCTGCGCGGCGCGGGCACGACCGGCGTCGTCGTGACCGCGGACAGCGGCATCCCGGAGTGGGTCCGCCGACGCATGTAGCGCGGCCTCGAGCGCTCCCAGCAGGCAACCCATCAAGAGCGCGACGCGGAACCACCAGAGGCCAAAGTCGTAGTAGCCCTCCATCAAGTAAGCGATCAGGGCGCAGACGACGAAGGCACCGAAGATCGCCAGCCGGCGGTCGGGGGCTCGAATCACGCGGCAGGCGAGCACGACGGCAATGCCGATCAACCACCAGAAGGCAAGCGCTCCGGGGATGCCGAGCACCATCCAGACGTAAAGGACGCCGTTATGGGGAACGAAGCGCAGCGCAGGGACCTGGTCGGACAGATCGTGAAAGGGGATGGATGAGTAGTCGATCGGAATCCCAAATCCGGTCCCCAGCGGCGTCGATGCCTTGATATCGGCCAGTAAGTTGGCATTTTCGAGTTGCCGGTAGACGTTCGAATCCCTGTCCCGCTGGTCGGGAAAGACGGACGAGCGAATCGCTCGGGCCGGCTCGGCCCAGATCGCGGTGCTCGACCAGAAGAGCGGCAAGTAGATGAGGCTGCCGGCGGCGAGCACGAAGGCGGCGCGTTTGATCAGGGTGCGCCGCTGCGGAAGCCTGGTCCAGACGATCGCCACGAGGGCGATCAAACCGGCGCCGAAGATGACCCAGGCCGTCCGCCGGGCGTTCGCGAGATCCGCCAGCAACACGACCGGCAGGAAGGCGGTCGCGACCTGTCGTAACCGTCCCCGCTCGCCGAAGATCCACAGCGCCGTGGTCAGGAGGAGGAACAGCGTGAGAAAGAACGCTTCCTCGTGAGAGATGATGTAGTCGGGTCGCGGGTGAAGATCGAGGGTGAAGAAGCGTATCGTCCCCTGGATCCCTTTGATCCCGGCACCGATCGTAAAGGCCCACACGACCGCCCACACCGCATCTCGCCCGCGCAGCAGCTGCGAGGCGATCACGTAGGCGACGCCGACGTAGACCCAGGGCCGAATCTCGCGCAGGTCCGTGCGGAGATCGGCGCCCTGCAGGAGGCCGCGCGCGGCGGCAACCAGGATGATGCCCATGAGGATGGCGAGCACCATCGCCAGCTGCGTTTTGCGCCAGCGCCAGGAATGCGTCGCGATCCCCCGGAGCGCCCAGACGGCGAGGATCATCGCCATGGTGAGCTCGAGCGGGGTGGCGAGAACGCCGCCAATCCCGACCCCATCGTTGAGGCTGGTGAAGTAGAAGATTTCGTCCGTCCCGATGCCACCGAATTGTTGGAAGGGCACGGGGAGCTGCTCAACCAGCGTGGCCATGAGAACCAGCACGACCACTCCCGCGGCCGGGATGGCCCGGAGGATGAGGGGGAGGAGGATCACGACCAGCCCAAGGATGCGCAGTGCCCGCCCGGCCGGCGAAAGGTTGGCCGCTCCCACGCCCCCCACGAGGGCGACGAAGGCGAACAACATGCCCAACGCGATGGGTCGAATGTCCTTCGCCGTACGAGCCGGCGCGAACGACGCGACGCTCACTTCGCGCTGACGGGCTGGAGGAAGACGACGCCGAGGGTGACGGCGGTGACGAGCAGGATCGCGAGGTGCGTCGACGCCTGATAGGTCCGGGCGCGGAGCCCGAGGACGAGGTAGGCGACGAGGAGCAGCGTGATCCAGGCCATCGCTCAGGCCTGCGTCAAGCGCCGGAGCCAGGCAGGCAGGCGCGTGGAGGCGCCGTTCAGCAGGACGACCGGCGCGGGATCAAGCCCGGCGGTCGCCTCCTGAACCTGGCCGATGGGGGTTACGCCGGCTCGGACGACGAGGAGGGTGCGGTCGAACAGACCGGCGGCGACCCGTGCGAAGCTGGACTCGAGGAGCGGAGGCAAATCCGCGACCACCACTTCGAAGCGGCGGGTCAGCTCGGCGAGGAGGCCGCTGCTCTTGAGGTCGACGGTCAGGCGCGCGCCGTTGCCCGACGCCACCCCGGCGGTGATCATCATCGTGCCGTCAGGAAAGAGCTGCAGCGCGTCGTCGATGGACACCTCCCCTCGGATCACATCGGCCAGCCCCGGCGTCATGTTGGTATGCAGGCGCGTCGCCAGCGACGGCTGGTCAAAGTCCATCTCGAGCAGCAGCACGTGGCGGCGGTAATCGCGCTGCTGCACGGCCGCCATCGCCGCCGCGATGGAACTTCGCCCCTCACCGCGGACGGCGCTGGTGACCCCCAGGCTGGCGATGGACGGGCCGCCGAGATGGAGGCTCGCCGCGCTGCACGCCTGGAGGAAGGGTGCGCCGACGATCAACGAGGGGTGACGAGCGCCAACGATGCGGAGTTCCTGCTGGCGCCGCATCATGATCGCTGCCGCACCAGTGGGATTTCGCCGACGACACGAAGCCCGAGCGCCTGCCGAATTTCGGCCGCGCGCCGAACCGAAGAGTCAGCGGCGGTCAGGGCGATCAGCCCACAGGCGGCGACGAGGAGTCCGGCGAGAAGGCCTCCCATCAGGGCCCGCAGGAGATCGGGCAGCCGGCTGAGTGGCTGGGCGGGCGTGGTTGGCGGATCGATCACCCGAAAGCCGGAGCCACCCGCCTGGCTTTGTGCCGCCAGGTCGAGCTTGGCCTGGCCGAGCTCGAGGAGCGACTCATCGTGGCGCTGCTTCGCCTGGTCGGCGGCGTGCTGTAGGGCGATCAGTGTGACATCGGTGCCGTCGGCGCGCGGGTGGGCGGCGACGTACTTGCTCAGGTCGGCCCCGGCCGACGCTACCGCGGCCGCCTGGTCCTTCACCTGCTGCTCGAAGAAATCGACAACCGTCTGCGCTTCGGTCTTGCGATTGGCGAGGACCTCATCCGAGAACTGGTCGACGAGCGCCTGCACCGTGCCCTGGGCGACCGCGGGCTCGGCGGCGCGAAAGCTGATCGCCACCACCTCGGGGCCACTCGACGCCACCGCAACCCGTTTGCTGAGGAGCGCGAAGAGCTGGTCATCGACGCTGGGCGCCGACCCGGCCAGGCTCGACAGGCCGACCTTGGCGAGGACCTTGGACGGGAGGCTCCTGCCACCCTGCGTCGCCGCCACGTATGCCGCCAGCGGACCCCGCTGCCCGACCTTGAGGTCGAAGGCGCGTGAGCCGAGCAGCTCGACGAATACGGCGGCCTCGCGGTCGGCCACGCTGACCCCGGGTTGCGCGGGGTTCGGGCTGAGCGTCGATCCGTAGAACCAGATCCTGGCGGACGACTCATATGTCCTGGGCTGCGCCATGGTGATGCCGATGCTCATCGCCCCTGCCAGCAGCAGTGGCATCAGCACCAACAGTCGATGCCGGAAGAAGGTTTCGAGGTAACGAATCACCTGGCGCGTCCAGTCTAAAAGCGTCTCCGCGGCGCACAAATAGGCCGGGCCGAGGGCGCCATGGCGGTTGTCCCGGTGGTGGATGGGCGCGGGTCCCGCCCTGCCGAGGGCTCGAGCGCACGATGAGTCAGGCAGCCCATTTACGCGAGTCCCCGTGGCCCCCTAGGCTTCGCGCAGAACGGCCGCCCAATCCGGAGATCTGAGAACGCGCACCGAGCCTCGGCCAGCAGCCACGCTGTCAAACGCTCCGACGCCGCGTGGGAACGGCGTCCTGCGCAACGTCGGCGTGCTCACTGCGAGCCAGATCGTGACCTGGATGCTGACCGCGATCTGGACGTTGTACGTTCCGCGCCGAATCGGCCCGGACGGGATGGGGTTGATCGTGATGGCGTGGGCGGCGGCCGCCATCTTCCAGGCCTTCGGCAGCCTGGGGCTTCGGACGATGCTGGTCAGAGAAATCGCGGCCGATCCCCAGCGAGCTCCGCAACTGATCGGGTCGGCGATGGTGATCCGGGCCGTTTCCATCATCCCCTGCGCGGCGATCACGGCGCTCTATCTCCGGCTCGGGCACTTTGGGCCGGAGCACGCCCTCGTCCTCTACCTCGCCACCGGCGTCGCCGTCTGCACGCTGTTTTTCGATCCGATGCTTGCCGGATTCCAGGCGCTCGAGCGGATGCAATACCTCGCCTACACGGAGGTTCTCAACAAGGGCCTGCTCACGGCCTGCGGCATCGCGCTGGTGCTGATGGGCTTCAAGGCCATCGCGCTGGTGGCATTGATGCTGGGGGCGGCGATCGCGGTGCTGGTCCTCAACCTGGTCTGGAGCCGGCGCTACTTCAGGATCGATTGGCGGGTCGAGCCGTCCAGGCTGCGTTCCCTCCTACGCGCCGCCCTCCCGTACTGGAGCTACGGGGTGTTCTTCAACGTCTACCTGTGGGTGGACTCGGCGATGCTGGCGGCTATGACATCGACCGCGGCAGTCGGCTGGTACGGAGGCCCGGTCAAGTTGTTCGGGACCATGATGTTCGTCCCGGTGATCCTCTCGATGGCCTGGCTGCCCAAGCTGGTGAGCGCCTTCGGCGAAAGTCCCGAGCGCCTCAAGCTGGTTGCGCGCGAACCGACCGAGCAGATCATGATCCTGGCCCTGCCGATCAGCGTTGGTGCCGCCTTCATCGCCGGGCCGTTGGTTGCGTTCCTCTACGGCGCCGAGTTCGCGCCCTCGGTGCCGGTGTTCGCCATCCTCGCCCTCTCGGTTGCGCCCACCTATTTCAACATCGTCGCCAACCAGATTCTGATTGCCTGCAACCGGCAGATGACCTGGACCAAGGCGCTGGGGGTCGCCTGCCTCGTGAACCCCGTCCTCAACCTGGTGCTGATCCAGGTCTGCCAGCAGCGTTTTCACAACGGCGCCATTGGCGCGGCGGTGGCGTTTCTCGTGACCGAGGTCCTCCTCGCCGGCATCGGCCTGGTCGTCATCCACTCGTTTCTTCACCCGCAGACCGTTGCCCGGCTGGCCCGCAGCGCCGTCGCGACCGCTGGGATGGCTGGTGCCGTCTATGCCCTGGGCTCGGGTGGGCTGTTGGTCCAGGTCCTCGCGGGCGGGATCAGTTTTCTGACGCTCGCCCTCCTGCTGCGCGTCGCACCCCTTGATGTGGCCCCCGGCGTCGAGCGCGTCCTCAGCCGGCTGGCGATCCGCTCATGGGTGCGGAGGCTCTGGGCGTGGTAAGCCCCGCGCTCGCCCATGCCGCTCCCGCTGGGGGTGCGCTCGACGCCGCCAGGTGGCGCCCGGGGAAGGGCAGACTGGCTCGCGCCAGCTCCGCATAGACCTGGCGTAAAACCTGCGGATTCTTTCCCCAGAATCGCCGGCGGAGCTTGTCGTCGGAGCAGAGTCGCGCAAAGTAGAACGCCTTGACGAGCAGGGCGATGCGGCTGTACCCATACCACCACAGCGGACCATATTTTCGGGTGAAGAGGAGCTCACCGTATTCCGCGTCGTAGCGGGCCACCGCATAGTTGCCATCTGCCGTCTTGCCGAGGTAGTGGGTGGCGGTGGCGGTGGGCAGGAAGGCGACCTTCCAGCCTTTGTGATGAAGTCGCGTGTGGAGGTCGAGATCGTCCCGGTAAATGTAAAACCGCGGATCGAAGAGGCCGCTTTCGCTGAGGGCGGTTTTCCGGTAGAGACAGAGGGCGCCGACCAGCCAGCCAACGTTGCGCGCCGCCGATGCGCCGGAATCCGGGTCGTCCCGCCGGCGGGTCAGCACCGCGCGAATTTTTCGTTTGAGGGCGGGGGTCACCTGGCGCAGATGGCGGGTGGTCGCCTGATAGCTGCCATCCGGATTGAGCAGCTTGCATCCCAGCGCCGCGACATCGGGGTGCTGGTCCATGTAATCGACCAGACGTTCCATCGTCCCAGGGTGCACCATGACGTCCGAGTCGATGTTGAGCAGGTAGCGGCCCGAGCAGCGGGGGATCGCGAGATTGCGAGCCCGACCAGGGCCCAGGTTCTCCTTACTGACGATCAGGTTGACAGCGGGATGCCGGCGGCGGACCATTTCGGCTGAGCCGTCGGTCGAGCCGTTGTCGATCACCCACTGCTCGACCTGCAGCCGCCCACGGTAGCGCTGCACGGCCTCGAGCGAGTCGCCAAGAACCTCGCGCGTGTTGAAGCTGACCGTGACGACGGAAAGATCAGGGTCTGCCACGTCGATGTTTCATGCTACGCCGCGACCAGTCGTAACGGAATAGCGCGGAGGGTATTCAGGACGAAGAGTCCATCCCATGCGGGACAAAAGGGAAATCGCTTCGAGATCGTGCCTATTCCGTCGGCGGGTCACCCCTTGTAGCGTTAGGTCGAAGCGGAGGGAGGTGATTCACGTGAAATCCAATCACACGGTCGTCATCGGAGCGGGCCCCTACGGTCTCTCGGTTGCCGCCCACCTCCACGCCGCTGGCGTGCCCGTGCAGGTGCTGGGCCAGCCCCTGGAATTCTGGAAGGGCATGCCGCAAGGGATGTACCTGAAGTCACCCTGGACGGCATCCAGCCTTTCGGATCCTCAAGGGAGGGGGAGCCTGGACCGGTATCGCGAAACGCTCGCGGAGCCGCTCAAGGAGCCGATCCCCCTTCCATATTTCCTGAAGTACGGACGCTGGTTTGCGGACCACGAGGTTCCGCCGATCGACCCCACGTACGTGCGGGGACTGACTCGCGACGGCGACGCCTACACTCTCGAGCTGGCCGACGGACGGATCATTCGGGCCGGCCGGGTGGTGGTGGCGGTCGGGATTTCCAACTTTGCTCACACACCGGACTTCGCGCGGGACCTGCCGGCTCGCTTCGCCTCTCACACGCAGGCGTGTCACGACCTCTCCACCTTCAAGGGGCGCCGGGTCGGCGTCATCGGCACCGGGCAGAGTGCGCTGGAATGGGCCGCCATGCTGCACGAAGGCGGAGCCGACGTCGAGCTGATCGTCCGCGGACCGGTTCACTGGGTCAGCCGCAAGCTCTATAGCGGGCCGGCGAAACGGATCTTCTATCCGCCGACCGATGTTGGCCCGCCCGGGATCAACTGGATCATCGCCTTTCCCCTCCTGCTCCGCTGGTTTCCCTATCGTTATCGCCGGTCGATGCACGTGCGGGCGGTTCGGCCCGCGGGCGCGAAGTGGCTCCGGCCTCGAGTTGAGGGGCAGCTGCCGATCACCGACAACACGCCGGTGCGCGGTGCGCGGGTCCGCGACGATCGACTCATCCTGGAGCTCGAGGATGGCACGAGCCGCGAGCTCGATCACCTCATCCTCGGCACGGGATACCGGCCAAACCTCGACAAGATCCCCTTTCTCCACCCTTCGGTGCGCCGGGCCATCACGGCTCGCAACAGCCTCCCCGTGCTGAACCGGTGGTTCGAATCCTCGCTGCCCGGCCTGCATTTCGTCGGCGGAGTCGCGGGCTACAGCTTCGGCCCGCTCTGCAATTTCGTGGCGGGTGCCAAGGTCGCGGCCCGCCAGGTGGCCAGCCGCGCCCGTCGCGCGGGCTGAGGAGACCACATCAGGATTTCGTCGTCGGAAGTATCGGCCCGGCCCGGGGCGGTGGTGCTGGGGAGTGATTTCAAGGCACTCGGCGTGGTGCGGAGCCTCGGCCGGCGCGGGATTCCGTGCGTCGTCGTCGATGACCTGCCTCGTTCGGCCTGGTATTCGCGTTACGTCAAGAAACGATTCCGCTGGTCCGGGGCGATGTGGGGACCGGCGTTCGTCCAGTTCCTTGTCGACCTGGCGGCCAATCATGGTCTTCGCGATTGGGTCCTCCTTCCGTTACAGGATGAGGTCGTCGAGCTGGTGGCGCGCAGCCACGCGTCGCTGTGCGGCCACTATCGATTGGTGACCCAGGATTGGGATCGGCTTCGCTGGGCGCACGACAAGCGGCTGGTCCGGCAGGTGGCCGGGGAGCTTGGTATTCCCTACCCACGCACCTGGATCCCGTCAGGCCTCGATGACCTGGCCCGCATGGAGATCCGTTACCCGGCGATCATCAAGCCGGCGATTTCGATCCGACTCCAGTACGCGATCGGTCGAAAGGTGCTCCCGGTGCATTCGCAACGTGAATTGCTCGCGCAGTACCAGTTCGCCGCCGGCATCATCGATCCCGAGGTGTTGATGGTCCAGGAGACGATCCCGGGGGACGGTGGCCACCAGTACTCCGTCGGCGCCTTCTGCAAGGACGGACAGGTGGTTTGCGCGATGACCGCGCGGCGCACCCGTCAGTACCCGCTCGACTACGGGCTCGCCAGCACCTTCGTGGAAGCCATCGAGATCCCCGAACTCCTCGAGCCCGCCCGACGGCTGGTCGGGCGGCTCGGACTGTCCGGGTTGGTCGAAGTGGAATTCAAACGGGATGCCCGCGACGGTGTCGACAAGCTGCTGGACATCAACCTGCGACCGTGGGGATGGCACACGCTCGGCATCGCCTGCGGACTCGATTTTCCCCACATGCAATACGCGGACGCCATCGGCGAACGAGTCGAGCCGGTGATGCCCCGCTACGGACCTCGATGGAGACGGCTGGTCACCGATGTGCCGGCCGCCTGGCAGGAGATTCGAGAGCGCCTCACGACTCCCGCCCGGTATTTGCGTTCCTTGCCGGGCCCCACCGTCGCGTCGGTCATGGACGTTGCCGACCCGCTGCCCGCCGTGGCCGACCTGGCCGTGACGCTGCGACGTGCCGTCCGTCGAGGTCACACCGGTCGGGCGCCGATCGCGGACGAGCCAATCGGGTCAGGGTTGCCCGCGAAGATCCGCTCCGCCTAGCGCGCGATCGCGGTCAGGTGGTCGCGAAGGCCGATCCCGAAGGCGGTCGGCGTCCCGTCGTAGGCGGTGATCAGCGTGGGCCCAGCGGCGCAGGCATTCGCCCAGGCCTCCCAGGTGAAGCCGAGGTAGCCGATACGGTTCGGATCCGCCCAGGCCATGTAGGGATCGATGAAACCGTGCGCGCAATCGCGCTCGCCCAGCTCCGTGGTCAGTACCGGGACCCGCTGCGCCACCGGCAAGACGCTGTTGCTCCAGCACGCCGAGGCGGCGCAGCCCGAGTGGTCGTACAGGTGGAAGGACGCCAGCAGCGCGCTGGTCGGGTCGTTCGGTTTCTGCTGGAGCCACTGGCTGAGGTCATTGGCCCACTGCAGGCCGCCGAGCAGGATCGGCTGGGTCGCTCCCGTCGCGCGCACCGTGCTAACCAGCGACTGCATGCCAACGGCTTGCCAGCCATTCGGTGTCAGGCAGCCGTTCAGCCAGCAATCCCAGCTCACCCCTTGCGGGTTGCTGTAGAGATCGAAGAGGATCGCCCGGTCGGAGCGAAAGGCGGTGGCGACCGACTGCCAGAAAGCCGGGGCGTGGTCCTGGTCGGGCATCACCTGCTGATCGGTGGACGGCGTTGTTCCCGGGGCGCTCCAGGCCAGCGACAGGATCGCGTACAACCCCGCCTGATGCAGCAGGTTGACGTAGTTGACGATGGCGGTCTGATAGTTCGTACCGCCGAGGCCGGGCTTGACCCCGTTGATGCCGAGCCAGCAGTCCTCATTGAGCTCGAGCCGGACCGCGTTGGCGTGCCAGGTGGCAATCGCCGCGACCGAGGTGGCATCGGTCGGGCCGTCGAAGGTCCCCCATCCCTGGATGCAGGGATAGAGGACGCCGAGCCGGTTGACGCCACGGAGCACGACCGGGTTGCTGTTGCCATCGACCAGGCCGTTGCCGGCAACAGAGAGCGAGAGCCCGCGGGCGATGGTGAGAAAATGATCGCGAACGCCGACGCCGAGGTTGGTCGGGGTCCCGTCGTAGGCGGTGATCAGGGTCGGCCCGTTGGCGCAGGCGTTCGGCCACGCCTCCCAGGAGAACGCCAGGTAAGAGACCCCGATCAGGTCGGCCCAGGCCATGAAGGGATCGATGAAGGCGTGGGCACAGTCGCTCTCCCCGATCTCACCAGCGACGACCGGAACCCGCTGCGCAACGGGGAGCAGGACGTTGGTCCAGCAGGCGAGGGTGATGCAGCTATTGATGTTGTACTCATGGAAGGATGCCACCAGCGCGTTCGCCGGGTCGCTCGGCTTTTGCTGCAGCCACTGGCTCAGATCGTTGGCCCACTGCAGGCCGCCCAGCGCGATCGGCTGGGTCGCGCCGGTCGCGCGCACGGTGTTGACGAGCAACTGGAAACCGGCGGCTTGCCAGCCATTCGACGTCACGCAGCCGTTGAGCCAGCAGTCCCAGCTGACCCCGTTCGGTTCGTTGTAGAGGTCGAACAGGACCGCGTGATCGGATTGGAAGGTGGTCGCCACGGACTGCCAGAACGCGGGAGCATGGTCCTGGTCCGGCATCACCTGCTGACTCGTCGCGGGGGTTGTTCCCGGCGCATTGAACGCGAGCGAGAGGACGGCGTAGAGCCCGGCCTGGTGCAGCAGGTTTACGTAGTTGAGGATGGCGTTCTGATAATTGACGCCGCCGTAGTCGGACTTGACGCCGTTGATGTTGAGCCAGCAATCTTCGTTCAACTGGAGCCGGACGGCATTCGTTTGCCAGGATGCGATGGCGTTGACCGATGCGGCGTCGGATGGTCCATCGAAGATCCCCCAACCCTGAATGCACGCGTAGGCGGGGCCCGGCCGGTTGACGCCACGGAGCACGACGGTTTGCCCGTTGCCGTCGACCAGATGGTTGGCCGCGACGGAGATCGACAGGCTCGCGGGTGCCGCTCGAGCCGGCATCGGCGGCCCGGTCGCGACTGCCATCGCCCCCAGCAGGGCGCACGCCGCGGCGAGCGTGGCCAGGCGTCTCGGACGCGGCTGATCATGGAGGCGCGTCCTCATGTTGGGATGGTAGGGTCGGCCCGCCGGCCGCCGATATAGGCAACCTCTCCGGGCCGCGACGAGCGCTTCAGTGCCGGCTAGGCTGAATGTCCCAGGGCGTCAGGCTGACCGGGCGAGCGCGCGCCATTGCGTCGCAAGCTCGTCCCACAGCCTTGTTCCAAGTCCCATCTCGTCCGCGAAGCCCTGCCAGTACTGGACGTTATAGATGACGCTGCAGGCCGCCCGGTGCAGGCGGTCCTCGGCGGGCCCGCGGTAGCGCAGGACTGCCCGGAACATGGCCATCAGGACCGTGAGCCGTCCGGGATGCCCGACGCACCAGTGGGGAGGCAGTCGGTTCAAGGGATGGCGGCTGTGGGTCTCCAGGTAGGCCACGGCACGTCCATACGGATGACCCTTTCGCTGCATCAACACGGCGGCCCGGCCGTACTGGTAGGCCATGTGAAGCCAGGCGGCCAGTGTCCGATCCGGCTCGTGCTCCGCACGGGCCTGCGGCAGAAAGTAGAAGCGAAGTCCGAGAGCGCCAAGCCGGTAGGCAAACTCGACGTCCTCCTGGCGCGTGAAGCGCTCGTCGAACCCGCCCGCGGCGAGCGCGTGCGATCGCCGCACGGAGGCATTGCCGGTGTAGAAATGCAGTTGCGTGGGGGCGGCGTAGTCGCTCGCGAACAACTCGTATTGCCGTTGCAGCATCGCCGCTTCCCAGCGCAGCCATGGCGCCAGCCGGAGATGGCGAGGCGGCAGCATCGGACCGATCGCGGCCGCCCACGGGTCCCGACGGTGAAGGCCGAGGTGGCATTCGATCAGCCCGTCGGCCGGCCAGACGTCATCGTCCAGGAAAAGCAGGATCTCTCCCTCGGCCGCCTGCATGGCGCGGTTGCGGGCCGCGCATGGGCCCGCGTGCTCGCCCGGTAGCAGGCGCAGCGGATAGGTCACGCGCAGCGTGCCGAGCATCTCACCGGTTCCGTCGGAAGAGCCGTCGTCCGCAACCAGCACTTCGAAGTCCCGACCGCTCGCATGGAACTCGTCGAGGCGCATCAGCAAGCGCTGGAGCCGCGAGCGCCGATTGTAGGTCGGCACGATGATGCTCGTGGACAGATCACCCATGAAGCCTCATCACCCCGTCGCCCAGATTCTGTCAGGGGCCGGGCAAGCGGTAAATGGGCCTCCGGCCTCGAGGGACCGGGCTGGATGCGCCGCCGTGGGACACGAGTCCCGGTCCGGGCCAGAACGCTGCCCATTGTCGACCGGTCGCCGGAGCGTCTAGCCTATCGGTGTCGTCACTCATATGGATGGCGTGAACTATTCCGGGATGAAGACGCTCACCCTGGTCGCAGAGCTGGGCCGTCCAGACCGTCGCGAGCTGCTCCGCCGCGAGCTCGAGGACGAGGGGCCCCGAGGCTTGCTTTTCGAAGACAGCCTCAACTCTGACATGCTGGACGGCGGCGTTCGCCGGCGCCTGGCCCGCTACCTTGGGCAGGTGCTCGACGCCTACCGCAGACGGCGAGGATACGATGCCGTGCTGACCTGGGGCGAACCGCTGAGCCTGCTCTTCGCCCTGCTGCTCAAGCTGACCGGGTCGCGCACTCGCCACCTCGCCCTGATGTACTGGGTCTCCCCGCGGGGGAAAGCCCTCTTCCTCAAGGCCGTCCACTCTCACATCGACCAGATCATCACCTGGTCCTCGGTCCAGCGGGAGGTTGCGATTGAGCGGCTGGGCATTCCGGCCACGAAGATCACACTGGTTCGCCATCCGGTCGATCAGCGTTTCTGGCGGCCGATGGGCGCGGCCACCGATACCATCTGCGCCGCGGGCAATGAGATGCGGGACTACACCACTCTGATCACGGCGATGCGGGACCTGACTATTCCATGTGAGATTGCCGTCCGCAACGATCCCTCCTGCACCAGCCGCCGGCTCACCACGATGGACACGATTCTCCGCAACGGCTCTCTGCCCGCGAATGTAACGCTGGGATCGCATAACTACCCTGAGCTTCGCGCCCTCTATGCACGGTCGCGTTTTGTCGTCATCCCCTTGCTGCCCACCGACACGGACAATGGCATCCGGGTCGCGCTGGAAGCGATGGCGATGGGAAAGGCGGTCATCTGCTCCCGCACCCGTGGTCAGGTCGACGTCATCGAGGAAGGGAAGACCGGGTTGTTCGTGCCGCCGCGCGATCCTCGAGCGCTTGGCCAGGCGATCCAGTACTTGTGGGACCATCCCGAGGTCGCCGATCGGATGGGCATGGCAGGGCGGCAGCGAATCGAACAGCGGCACACCCTGGACCAGTTCGTCAACTCGGTCAAAGGGATCGTCGAACAGGTTATCGCCGAGCCGCGGCTGGCCCCCGTCTAGTTGTAGTTCCGTTCAGGCCTTACGCCGGACCTCGCGGGCCTGATGCTCATGGGGGCGCTCGGTGCGAACCCAGAGGTTGGGATCGAATCCCCCCAGCAGCCGCCGGTAGATGCGGAGCTTGCGGGCGACAAAGCGCGGCGTCGACAGCAGCGCTACGTAAGCCGAGGCCGGCGCGCCGCTCAGCGCCATGCCGATGAGGACGTAGACCGCGATGCCGGCGGTCGCAGCGGCCCAGGGCAGCAGCGCCCATGGCGCAACGACGCCGACGACGACCAGCACGGCGACCACGCCGGTCCCCGCCAGCGCGGCCGCGCCGAGCATCCCGAGCGGCGGGGCGGCCAGGTCCACCAACATGT
This sequence comes from Candidatus Dormiibacterota bacterium, assembly GCA_035947855.1. Taxonomy (GTDB): domain Bacteria; phylum Chloroflexota; class Dormibacteria; order CF-121; family CF-121; genus CF-13. The sequence continues at coordinate 6,413 of DASZJR010000151.1, read as the reverse complement.
CGAGCAAGCTCCAGTCGCGCCGCCGCAGCACGCGGTCCGCCATCGGTCGCAGCCATGTGCGGATCAGCGCGAACCGCCCGCCCTCCCAACGAACGCCCTGCGTGGTGGCGCCGCGCTCGCTACTGGTCGCGGGCGCGTAGACGCGGGCGCCCCGGGCATAGCGCGTCTTCACGCCGGACAGGCGCAGGCGAAGCGCGTACTCGGCGTCCTCGACGGCGCTGAACGCGCTCCAAGGAAACTGCTCGAGGATGTTGCGTGAGAAGAGCATGCCGTTGCCGGAAAGGAGAGCCGGCATCCCCAGCGCGGCGCGGCCCGCGAAGCGCAGATCGAGCCGCAGCGCGACGGCGACCCGCTCGAGCTGCTGGCGGGACGAGGCGGCATCCGCTTGAACCACGCACTCCGCCTGGACGACGGCGTGCCCTGCCGTGAGCTCCCGCTCGAGGCGCACCAGGAGCTCGGGGTCCGCGGTCGAATCCGCGTCCACGACCACGACGGCGTCTGGTTCCCAGGGCAACGTAACGGCGTGGTCCATCGCCCAGCGTAAGGCGCGACCTTTGCCGGGCGAGGCGGGGTCGTGTCGAACCATGATCGTGGCTCCGGCTTCGAGCGCGACGGCCGCGGTCGCGTCGGCGCAGTTATCCGCGATGACGACGACGCGTCGCAGGCTGCTCGGGTATGTCTGCCCCAGCAGCGAGCGGACGCAGACGCCGATCGAAGCCTCCTCGTTATGCGCCGGGATAAGGACGAGCAACCGGCTGATAGGGGTCAGCGTGCCGGCTGGGCGTGCACGGTGAAACGGGCTCGCGATCACCAGCAGGAGCAGATAGGCGACCGAAGCGACCACCGGGATGGCGGCAAGTGTCAGCAGGGCTTCCGTGATCCGATCCTATGGCAGGACCCGGCCCCGCAGAATGGCCTGAAGCGGATGGATCAGGGGGATCGTCCCTTGAGCCCTGGGCGGTTGTCCCAGATCGCCTAGAGTGAAAACGATGGCGATCCGGGTGTTCCTGGCGGACGACAACGCGCTCTTCCGCGATGGCGTGGCCCAATTGCTGCAGAGCGACGGCCGCTTCGAAGTGGTGGGGCAGGCCTCGACCGGGGAGGAGGCAGTCGCCGCCGTCAGCCAACATCGCCCGGACCTCATCCTGATGGACCTTCGCATGCCGGGCATGAGTGGGGTCGAAGCTATCAAGCGGATCCGAGCCCAAAACCCCGAACTGCCGATCGGGGTGCTGACAATGTTCGAGAGCCCCGACTACGTGCAGCAAGCGCTCAACGCCGGCGCCAACGGCTACGTCGCCAAGGACGCGACGCCGGCCGACCTCTCCGACGCGGCGATCGCATTGGCGCAAGGCAAGCGGCAGCTCGTCGTCCCCTCATACACGGACGCAGACGAGGCCGCGCCGAAGTCCAGCCAGCTGCTGAGCCGCCTGACTCCACGGGAGGTCGACGTGCTGCGCGCCCTGTGCACGCGGTCGAGCAACGAAGTGATCGCGCGTAACCTCGGTATCAGCCCGAAGACGTTGCGCAACCACATCAGCAACGTCTATCACAAGCTCGACATTCACGATCGAGCGCAGGCGGTCATCGTCGCCGTGCGGGAGGATCTCGTCGGCGTCGACGCGCGGAACTAGACTAGATCGCTGGGCTTGGTTGGAGCGACGGCAGCAGCGACGGGAGTACCGACGGCGCCCCGCTCGGAACGATCAGCGGCGGCGGGGGAATCGCTGGGCTCGGCAGCGTGACCGGGGGTGGAGTGCCGCCGCCAGAATTCGCCGGAGGGACCGCGCCCGTCGAAGGGGAACCTGATCCGCCTCGCGAGTCGTCTTCGATGTCGCCTGGCGGCTCTCCGGGCGGCCCAGTACGGGTCAGCTGTCCGCCTGGTCCCGCGGTTTGCGCGCGAGATTGATCGCTGACCGGAGGAGCGACGGCCGGCGGATTCTGGGTCAGCGGCGGTCCGTGGCTGGGCGATGCTGCCGCTGGTGGCGGCGGGCCGATGCCCGCAAAGGAGTGATCACGGAGCATGACGACGGCGGCGACGAAGAAGATGAGCGCGATGGCCAGCACGCTGTAGGCGAGCCATAAGACCCGTCGAACGCCAAACGCAGGATCGTGCAGGCCTGTCAATGCATCCTCACCGCAGTACGGTTTGGCCCCAGTGGCTAGCACTGAGTATCTGATAGCCATAAGTCCCACGTCAACGCGACATCGCGCCCCGCGCCCGGGACGCGCTGCCTATTGTCGGCACTAGGGGTCTGTCCCATTGCCGCGGCCCACCCACTGGAGCTAGCGTCGGCTGTGGAAGGGTTTATTGATGGCGGTCGAAATCGGCCCGAGACCGGCGGAGGAATTCCAGCACGTCTGCCCGCTGCCCTGGCCGCTTGACCCCGAAGTTCCGGAGGGTCACGTCTGCGAATGCGGACGGCGGTGGGTGTACCAGCCCGCGCACTGGGATCCGCTCCTGACGCTCGACGAGCTCCGCATGCGGCAAGAGGCCGGCGCCTTCCTGCGCGGCATCATCCCCACCTTCCAACATCGACCTGAGATGCCCGGCGCCTCGACCGAGCCGGGCGAAACGGCGGTCATCGTGCCGATCCGCCCGCTTTCCTCAACGATGCCGCCGCCCGAACCTTCGGCCTGACCCGGGGGGATTGTCGGGTGGCTGGACCGTGGGCTTTGACCATCGGTAAATTCACCGATTTGACGGTAGGGCGGTAGTCATGTAATTGTGAAGTGAAGTTGTCCTGAAGCGATCGAGACTGCCTGTCCAGGATAGGCAGAAGGAGAGCCGTGCGGCGGGGAAGGGGCAGTGCGGGGGTCGCAGGCCGTTACCACCGGCCTCGACCTTGGCGTCCCCTCGTCGCTCTCCTGTTGGGAGCATTTGTCTTCGGCTACGTCGGCGGCATCTCCGCGAGCGCCGATCTCGCGGCCACCTTCGTTGTCCCGGGACAGGCCTCCGTGAGCGGCACGGCGCAATGTGGCAGCGTTCCCCTGCCCGCAGCCACGGTGGAGCTCTTCAGCGGTGCGGGTCTGCTGGCCACCACCGCCGCCGACGCATCGGGCCAGTTCGCCTTCCCGCCGGCGGCTGCCGGGGTTTATACCGTCCGAGTCAGCTCGGGCAGCACGGTCTGCGGGTACCAGGTCACGCTCACGCCGGCGGTTGCGCCGGCTGCCCTGGCGGCCGGTATCCCGGGTGCAGCGTCACCCGGCGCGCTGGCCGTGAGCACCAACGCCGGATGCCCGGCCGACTCGCGAAACAACCACTCCTGGATCACCGCATCGCCGCTGGACGCACTCGGCTCGACGCCGGCACCGGCGACCGTCGACGAGTGCCTCTATCGCCAGGACCAGTCGGCCTGGTTCAAGGTCCCCATTCAGCCGGGGAGCAAGGTGACGGTCTCGCTCACCAACCTGCCGGCGAACTATGACCTGACCCTCTACAAGGACATCGCCGCCGCCTACCAGGCGATCGGTTCGGCTCCCGTGAACCTGACCCAGCTGAGCGCCGGGTTTGCGCCCGATGCCGGATCGTCGGATGCCTACGCGTCCGACGCCTACGCGCCCGACGCCTACTCCCCCGATGCGTACTCGCCCGACGCCTACTCCCCGGATGCGTACTCACCCGACGCCTACTCCCCAGATGCCTACTCGCCCGACGCCTACTCCCCGGATGCCTACTCGCCAGACGCCTATTCCCCGGACGGCTATTCCTCGGGCGCCTACAGTTCCGAGTCCTTCTCGCCGGCGACGCCAGTGCAGGGTGCGCAGACGGCGAACGCGCTGGCTGGAATGACCCCCGTCCCGGCCGCCTATTCCTCGGCGCAAGCGCGCAGCCTGATCGGCGTCTCCGCACACGACGGCACCGCGAGCGAGTACATCGTCCGCAACACCTGGGACAACACCACCAACGTCTACGTCCGGGTGCGCGGCCGCAACGGCGCATTCAGCCTCGCTCAGCCCTTTCACCTGGCGGTGACCGTGCTCACCGGTGGGTGCTCGGCGCTCAGCTCCGCCGCCGCCCCCACGGCGGGGACCATCCCGAGCCTGATCTCGGGTACGTCCGGCGCCTTCAACACCATCATCCTCTGGGATTCGGCCCGGGCGAGCCGGCTCGGGGGCTGGAGCGCCAGCGACCTGAGCGCGGTGTCGGCGCACCTGGCTTCGCTGGCATCGCAGACGGCGGGCGTGGTCGTGGACGTTGGCCAGGACGACCAGGTCAAGGCCGCCAATGTGGTGGCCGATGCCACCACCGCCTGCGCCTTCGCCAAGAACCTCGTGGGCCTCGAGATCAAGCGCATCATCAACAGCTACCGGGCCCTCAACCCGCTCAAGTACGTCGTGATCGTCGGCGATGACAGCCTCATTCCTTTCTTCCGTCATCCCGACCAGGCCGGCCTGGGCAACGAGCGGAACTTCGTCCCGCCGGTCTATAGCAACAGCCCGTCGCAGGCGGTCCTGACCATGGGCTACTTCCTCAGCCAGGACCGGTATGGCTCGTCCACCGACCTCTCGGTGAGCGACCACACGCTGCCGCTACCCGACCTCGCGGTGGGGCGCCTCATCGAGCGGCCCGCCGACATCAACGGATTGATCGACGCGTACCTGACGACACTTCCGGGCGGCGTCACGCCGACAACGGGGCTGGCCACCGGCTACGACTTCTTCGCCGACGCGGCGACGGCGATCGCGGGCCAGCTCACCGCCGGCTTAAGCCACCCGACCGATACCCTGATCCAGTCGAGCGGTCCACCCACCGTCGCCGGCGGTGCCTGGACGGCGGACCAGTTGCGCGCGAAACTCTTCGGCGCCCGCCACGATGTGATCTTCCTCGGGGCTCATTTCAGCGCCTTCAGCGCCGAGGCGGCTGACTTCGCCACGCACCTGCTCGCCAATGAAGTGGCGAAGTCCACCCTCGATTTGTCGAACGTGATCGTCTTCAGCGAGGGCTGCCACTCTGGATACAACACGGTGCCCCGCGATGCGCTGCCCATCCCGCTGATCGAACCGGATTTTCCGCAGGCCTTCGCCTCCAAACGGGCGACCCTGATCGCTGGATCCGGCTACCAGTACGGCGACACCGATTTCATCGAATACGGCGAGCGTCTCTACCTGGAGTTCAGCAAGCAGCTGCGGACCGGCACCGGTCCGGTCTCGGTGGGGCAGGCGCTGGTCGCCGCCAAGCAAGCGTATCTGCGCAACACGCCGCAGTGGCGCGGCATCCATGAGAAGACCCTGCTGGAAGCGACGCTCTACGGTCTGCCCCAGCTGATGGTGAACATGCCCGGAACCCGGCTCACGCCGCCGGTGGACAGCTCGGTGGTGACCGCGACCACGCCGCAGGCGAGCAAGCCCGGCTCGCTGCTGGGGCTGTCGAGCGCCGACCTCACCGTGCAGTCGACGCTGACCCCGCATGCCGTCACCATCAACAGCACCGCGGGCGCCGCCGCCCTCACCGCGACCTATCTCTCGGGGTCGAATGGGCAGGTTGTCAATCCCAACGAGCCGGTGCTTCCCCTGGAGGCACGCAACGTCGCCGCGCCCAGCCCGCTGGGTGGCGTGGCGTCCACCTTGCGTGGCGTCGGCTTCCGCGGCGGGTCGTACACCGACAATCCCACCGGCGGACCGGTGCTGCCGCTGACCGATGCGCCGGCGACCGAGATGCGCGGACTGCATACGCCCTTCTCCTCCAGCGTCATGTACCCCGTCCTTCCGTGGCGGGTGAACTACTTTGATGCGCTGACGGGCGGCAGCGCGACACGGCTCAATGTGACGCCCGCCCAGTACGTGTCCAACGGGCCGGCATCGCCGACGGGGACGCTGCGCGCCTACTCATCGATGAACTTCCGTCTCTACTACAGCGATCCCGCGCTCAGCACCACGACTTACGGCCAGACGGCCGGCTATCCGGGGAACATCCCGGCACTGGCGGCCGCGCCCGCGATCTCGCGGATCTCCGCCGTCCCGAGCGCGGACGGGCAGAGCCTCGCGTTTCGCGTCAATGTCGAGGGCGACCCATCGGCCGGCATCCAGCAGGTCTGGATCACCTACACCGCGATGACGCCCGCCTGCAATGGCGGCCTCAATCCCTGCGCCGGCCAGTGGCAGCCGCTGGACCTCAACCAGGATGGCGCCGACTCCACCCTCTGGACCGCCAGCCTGCCGCTCGGCGGCACCGCAGCCGGCGACGTCCGCTACCTGGTCCAGGCCGTCAACGGCGTGGGGGTGGTGGGGACGGCCACCAACATGGGCGCCGACTACGTGCCCGGATCGCAGACCGTGCCGGCCAGCGCGCCCAAACAATCGACGACTCTCGCTTTCAGCGCGGCACCGAGCGCCGGGACGTATCGGGACCGGGCCACCTTCACCGCCGTGCTGACGGCGGGCGGAACACCCGTCGGCGGGCGGCCGCTCGC
>DASZJR010000150.1:0-13795 GCA_035947855.1 Candidatus Dormiibacterota bacterium | reverse complement strand
GCTCGTGGCCATGCTGATGCTGCGCCCCCCGCGTGCTGCTGTCGCCGAGGATCGGGTCGACGACGCCGGCGAAACCAGGGACCTCGACGACCTGCCAGGAAGCGCCGCGGCGGACGCCGCCTGACCCGGTTCGCGTCTTTGTCGTTGGTCCGCACGGCCCTTGTGTGAACGGGCCGCGCGTGGTTCGTTGATCCGCACATGCGGATCTGGCTGTTACTGCTCGCGCTCTTGATGCCGCTGACAGCCGAATCACACCTTCCGCTCACGGGGTCGCTCCCGATCGAGGTTTACGAGCTGGCCCCAACCGCGCTGCCACCTCCGGTCGTCAAGGCGCGGTCGGCGCTTCTGCTCGACGTCGATAGCGGCAAGATCCTGTTTCAGGTCGATCCGCACGGTCGGCATGCGCCGGCCAGCCTGACGAAGGTCGTCACCGCCCTCGTCGCCCTCGACCACCTTCGGCTCGACCAGACGGTCACCGTCCCACCGTCGATCAACCAGCTGCCCTGGGACTCGACGCGCATGGGACTGCGGGCCGGCGAGCGGCTCACGGTGCGCGACCTGCTGTACGGTCTGTTCCTGAATTCTGGAAACGACGCCGCCATCACCCTGTCCGAGGCCGCCACGCCGCGAGCGACCTTCATCGCGCTGATGAACGCCCAGGCGGCCAGGCTCGGTATGGTCGACACGCACTTCGCCAATCCGGTCGGTCTCGATGATGCCGCCCACTACACGTCGGCCGCCGACCTCGCCAGGGCGGCTACCGAGTTGACGCGGCGTTTTCCGGAGGTCGCGACGATGGCGGCAACGCCCACCTTGACCTTGCCGGCGACCGCCACCCACCACACCTACACGCTCTACAACCTGAACGAGTTGGTTCGGAAATATCCGGGCGCGACCGGGCTCAAGACCGGTTGGACCGGTCATGCGGGTGGATGCCTCATTGCCACGGCGACCCGTTCCGGCCGCCATCTGATGGTGGTCCTGCTGGCGTCCCCTCGCATTTTCGACGAGGCGGGCGCCTTGCTCGATTATGGCTTCGCCTCGCCCTAAGACCGCCCGGCCCTAATCTGGCCCTGGTGTGGGTCTGATCTCCAACGTCTTCTTCCGGCTGATGTACCGACAGGGGTTCACCCCCTGGGACAGCGGTGTCTCGCCGCCGGAGCTGGCTGGCGTGATCGAGGGCACGCGTCGGTTGGCGGCGGGCCGTGCTCTCGACCTCGGCTGTGGAACCGGGACGACGTCGGTCTACATGGCGAGCAACGGCTGGGATGTGACAGGCGTCGACTTCGTACCCCGGCCCGTACGCGTGGCCCGCGCCAAGGCGGTGGCAGCCGGGTTACCTGTCGCCTTTCTCGTGGGCGACGTCACGCGTCTGCGTGAGCTCCCGATCGAGCCGGGGTTCGACCTGCTCTTCGACCAGGGATGCTTTCATTCCTTGCCGGATCGCGCCCGGCCCGCCTATGAGCGCGAGGTCAGCCGCATGGCTCGATCCGGGGCGACCTTCCTGCTCTACGCGTTCGGGCGCCAGCCGGATGCACACCGACGCCGGTTCTTTCCGAAGGGCATAACCATCGAGGAGGTCCAGGCTCTATTTGGGGACTTCGAGATGCTCGAGGCGACACCCGGCACCGACCCCTTTGGCTCGCATTGGTACACGTTGCGTCGCCACTGATGGATTCACGCGCGCCTTTCCACACCGGGGCGCGCTTATTCACGCGCGCCTTTCCACACCGGGGCGCGCTTATTCAGATTTGATTCGTTTGAAGCGACAAGACCGATGGTAAGCTGACCTGCGCACGCCCCGGCTCGGTGCCGAGGGCGCTTTTCTGCATGGTTCGAAATCGATGACGCAGACCCTGCTCGAATTGCTCGACGGCCTTCCGGCCCGCGACCGGCTCGAGGGCTGGTGGAACGCGCCTATCGGCACCCTGGACGCACACGGACTTCCCTCCAGCGCCCTGCCGGTCTTCGCGGTCTGGCTGGCGATGCGAGCCCGGCGTCCGGTGCTGGCCCTTGTGGCCGACCCGGAAGGGTCGTTCCAGGAGGCGGGCGCCTGGTTCCGCGAGGATGTCCGAACGGCCGTGTTTCCAGCCGTCGAGACGCTGCCCTTTGACCGCCTCGCGCCGGACGAGGAGACCGTCCGGCGTCGGCTCGAGGCGATCGACCAGCTCGGCGCCGGTGGACCGGTCGTTGCCTTTACGTCCTGGACGGCGATGACGCGACCGACCCTGGCGCGCGAGGCGCTCCAGCGCTGGGGCTTCACGCTCAAGCCGGGGCAAACATACGCCGTCGATGACCTGGTGCGCCGGCTGACCACGCTCGGCTACCGGCGCGAACCGCTGGTCCAGGGACGCGGCGAGTTCAGCCTCCGCGGCGGCATCCTCGACTGCTTCCCGCCCGACCGGCGGCGTCCGCTCCGCAGCGAATTGTTTGGGGACGAACTCGAGTCGCTACGCGAGTTCGAGGTGGAGTCGCAGGGTTCGGTCGCCGACATCGCAAGCGCGCGCATCCTTCCCGCGGCGGAACTGATCCTGACCCCTGAAGCCGTGGCTGGCGCCGATGGGCCACTGCGCGAGATCGATTTCAGTCGCACGCTTCCTGAGGTGCGCGACCAGTGGCTGGCCGACATCGAGCGGGTGAGCTCTGGTGCCTACTTCGATGGCATCGAGGGTTTTCAGGCATATCTCGATCCATCGCTGCCGACGCTCTTGCACCATCTACCGCCGGGCGCCTTGATCCTGTCCCTCGATGGGCAGCGATCGCTGACGCAGGCCGAACAGCGCGAGCAGGAACTCCAGGAACTGGTCGCGGTTGAGATCGAGCGCGGCGAGCTGCCGCAGAAGCTGCGTCCGGGGCTGGTGTCGATCAAGACGCTGCGGCAGGCCGCGGGGGGATGGCGCCGCCTGGAGATCGCGAGGGGCGCTGACCTCGGCACCCTGGACCTCGGGTTTGAGCCGGTGGACGCCTACGCCGGCCGGATCGACGCCTTCTCCGACCGGGTGCGGACGGACGCCCGCGCAAAATCGCGGGTGCTGATCGTGACCCAGCAGGAACCACGGCTGCGAGAGCTGCTCGAGGATCGCGATGTCTATCCGGCCGGCGGCGTCTTCCTCTGGTCGCAGACGCCGCTCGCCGCCGGTCTGGTCGTCCTCGGCAACCAGCCGGTGGCGCAAGGCTTTCGCGTCCCGTCGCAGCAGCTCGAGGTCTATGGCGATACGGACCTCTTCGGCGGCATGCGCCAGCGGGTCCGCCGCGGCGTGGTGCGCGCGCGCTCGGCCACCTGGGAGCTCGAGTTCGAGCCCGGCGACCTGATCGTCCACGTCGATCACGGGATCGGTCGCTTCACGGGCATGCGGCTGATGGGGGACGACGGCCAGGAGCGGGAGTACATGCAGTTGGAGTACGCCGAGGGCGACAAGCTGTATGTGCCCGTCGAGCACCTGGAGCGAGTGCAGAAGTATGTCGGCGGCGGCGATGCGACGCCGAAGTTGCAGCGCCTCGGGACCGGCGAGTGGGACCGAGCGAAGCGCAAGGTCCGCGAGTCGGTCGAAGAAGTCGCACGCGACCTGCTGGAGCTGTACTCGAAGCGGCAGCTCGTTGAGGGCCATGCCTTTTCCGAAGATGGGCCCTGGCAGCAAGAACTCGAGCAGTCTTTCCCTTACGACGAGACACCAGACCAGATCCGCGTCATGGAGGAGATCAAGGCGGATATGGAGGACTCGCGCCCCATGGACCGGCTTCTCTGCGGCGACGTTGGCTTTGGCAAGACCGAGCTCGCGGTCCGCGCCGCATTCAAGGCGGTCATGGACGGCAAGCAGGTCGGGGTCCTGGTGCCGACCACGGTGCTCGCACAGCAGCACTACCTCACCTTTCGCGATCGCTTCCAACCGTTCCCCGTCAAGGTCGATATGCTCTCCCGTTTTCGCTCGGATGCCGAGGCGACCGACGTCCTGCGCCGCCTGATGGTCGGCGAGGTCGACGTCGTCATCGGCACCCACCGCCTGCTGCAAAAAGACGTGCGCTTCAAAGACCTCGGCCTGGTCATCCTCGACGAGGAGCAACGCTTCGGCGTCATGCAGAAGGAGAAGCTGAAGCAACTCCGTGCCTCGGTCGACGTGCTCTCGCTCTCCGCGACGCCGATCCCACGGACGCTGCACATGGCGCTCGCTGGCATTCGCGACCTGTCCGTGATCCAGACACCGCCGGAGGAACGGCTGCCCATCAAGACCTTCGTGACAGCCGACGACGACGACCTGATCAAGGAAGTGATCCAGCGCGAGTTGCAGCGCGGCGGCCAGGTCTTCTACGTCTACAACCGGGTGCAGACGATCAAGAAGGCCGAGGAGCGGGTGAAGCGGCTGGTGCCCCAGGCGAGGGTGGTGGTGGGCCACGGGCAAATGCCGGAGTCGACGCTGGCCGAGGTAATGCTGAAGTTCATCAAGGGCGAGGCCGACGTGCTGGTGTGCTCGACCATCATCGAATCCGGGCTCGACATCCCCAACGCGAACACCATCGTGGTGGTCGACGCGCACCGGATGGGCCTGGCCCAGCTTTACCAGTTGCGTGGCCGCGTCGGCCGAGCGGGCCAGCGCGCCTACGCCTACTTCCTCTATAACCCGTTGCGCTCCCATTCCGAGAACGCCGACAAGCGGCTCGACGTCATCTCGGAGCTGCACGATTTGGGCTCAGGATTCAAGCTGGCGCTCAAGGATCTCGAGATCCGCGGGGCGGGGAACCTCCTCGGCACCGAGCAGCACGGGGCGATCGCGGCGGTCGGCCTGGAGCTCTACAACGCGATGCTGCGCGACGCGGTCGAGTCGCAGAAGACCGGGACCCCCGTCGAGATGCCTGCCGGGCTCACGCTCGACCTGCCGCTCGAGCACTTCCTTCCCAAGGCGTACGTGCCCGACGAGAAACTCAGGCTGCAGGTCTACCACGACCTCGCGGCCGTCGTCGACGAGCAGGGGCTCGAGGCGGCCGAGCGCAACCTGGCCGATCGCTTCGGGAAGCCGCCCACGCCGGTGCGCAACCTTCTCTATGCGTTACGCGTCAAGCTGCTCGCCCGCGCTGCCGGGGTCGCGGCCGTCGAAACGGACGGTGACTGGCTGGTGATGCGGCTGCCGGCCGGCTGGAATGGTGACGAGCGACGGCTGGAGTCGCAGTTCCGCTCGATCCTCTACGTGCGCTTCGGGAAGGTGCGGATCTCGATGACCCAGGCCGGCGCCCAGTGGAAGGAGCGCTTGATCGAGGTGCTGGGCGAGATCGAGCGCCTGGGCCGGGTGGCTCTTGCCGTTTGACAGCGCGATCTCACGCTAGCATGATCCCCGTGCCACCGCGTCGCGTCTTCACCACCGGTCGCAACTGGGAAGCCATCGTCGGCTACGCGCGTGCGGTCCGGATTGGTCCCTCGATCGAGATCTCTGGGTGCGCGCCGACCGCCGCCGACGGCGCCACGGTCGGCAAGGGCGACGTCTACGAGCAAACCCGGCAATGCCTGCGCGTCATCGGCGAGGCTCTGGCCGGAGTCGGGGCTGGTTTCGACGACGTCACACGCACCCGGATCTTCACCACGGTGCCCCGCCGTTGGCGCGAAATTGGCCGGGCGCACGGAGAGGTCTTTGGTGCGATCAAGCCGGTGACATCACTGATCGGCGTGCGCGGCTTCCTCGACGCCGATTGGTTGGTCGAGATCGAAGCCAGCGCCTATCGTGCCGGCGACTAGAACGCGGCGCCGCGCGCTCTGGGGCATTATCGCGGCTGTCTTCCTCGTGGGCACCGGGGTGGGATCCGTGCTGCCCGTCCTGCCGCTGTTCCTGCGCGAACGCGGGAGTTCGTATGCGTTGGTCGGCATCATCGTGGGTGCCAACCTGGTGGCACAGTTCATCGGCCAGTACCCAGCCGGACGCCTCTCCGACCGATTCGGCCGGGCGCCATTTATGATCGGCGGCCTGGTGGTTGCCAGCCTCGCGATCAGCGCGTTCGCGCTGCCCCTCTCGATTGGCTGGCTGATCGCGCTTCGATTCATCCAGGGCCTGGGCGCGGCTGCCTTCCGACCCGGAGCTCGCGCGGCGGTCGCGGACCTTGTTCCCGAAGGTGAGCGGGGTATCGCCTACGGCTGGCTTGCGGGCGCCGACATGGCGGGACTCATCGTTGGCCCGGCGCTCGGCGGCGTCCTCGCAGTCTTTGGTCGTGCCACGGTCTTCGAAGCCACGGGGCTCGCGTTACTGCTCGCGGCGCTCGTGGTGGCCCTCGCCCTGGGCCGCCAGCGTGACTTGATCACGGTCGAGTCGATCAGCGGACCTCGCGTCCTCGGTGACCGGCTACGGGCTGGCGCGGCCGCCGTTCGCGGCCTGGTCATGCTGTCGATGGGGATTGGGTTCTTGTACGGCGTTTACAACGTCGTCTGGAGCCTGTTCATGAAGTCGATCGGCGCCACGGACTGGGAGGTGGGTTTGTCCTTTTCACTATTCGCCTTGCCGCTGGTCCTGACCGCGCCCCTTGCCGGCTGGGCGGCCGACCGCCTCGATCGCCGCTGGTTGAGCGCCGGCTCGACTGCTTCGACGACCTTGATCGCTCCCATCTATCCATTCCTGCACAGCGTGCCGGCGGTCATCGGCGTTGGCGTGCTCGAGGCGACGACGACCGCCTTTGCCGAGCCCGCCATCAATGCCTTTTTGATGAGCGCGGTCGCGCCGGATCAACGCGGCCGCGCCGCCGGCACCGTCGGCACCGCGGAAACCGCGGCGAAGGCGGTCGGCGCGCTGATCGGCGGCGGCTTGTTTGGCCTGGGCGTCTGGGTGCCGTTCGTCGTCTCCTCGGTCGTTGGATTCGCGCTCATCCTTTTGGGACTCCCCTCGTTACGGGCAGCCGGGGCCGACTTGCACCCGCGCGCTGCCTTGATGGTGGCTGAGCATGGCTGACGACCTCGAGCGCATCCGGCAGCTGGTCGACGTGGTGCGGCGCCTGCGCTCGCCGCAGGGGTGTCCGTGGGATCGCGAACAGACGCATGCATCGCTGCGGGCCACGATGCTGGAGGAAGCCTACGAAGTCCTGGAGGCAATCGATGAGCAGTCGATGCCCAAGCTCCGCGAAGAGTTGGGCGATGTGCTGCTGCAGGTGTTGATGCAATCCGACATCGCCGCGCAGTCCGGTGACTTCACCCTGGGCGACGTGGCGGACGCGGTCCGTGAGAAGCTGGTGCGCCGCCACCCGCATGTCTTCGGGACGACCGTCGTCAGCGGTTCCGACGAAGTCGTTCGGAACTGGGAGGCCTTGAAAGCCGCCGAGTACGGCCGCGAGTCGGCGCTCGACGGGGTGCAGCGGTCCTTGCCGGCGCTGCAATGGGCCTGGTCACTGCAGCGGCGAGCGGCCAACGTCGGCTTCGACTGGCCGGACGTGGATGGCGCCCTGGAGAAGGTTCGGGAGGAGCTGGAGGAGCTACGCGATGCCCCCACCGTCGAGGCCCGTGAGGCCGAGTTTGGCGACCTGCTGTTCAGCCTGGTGAACGTGGCCCGCAAGTTGGGCATGAATCCAGAGGACGCGCTCCGCGGCGCGACGGGTCGCTTCGAGGCGCGCTTCCGGATGATGGAGCAGAAGGCCAAGGCCGAGGGACGGGAGCTCAAAGACCTCCCGATCGAGGAGATGGACCAGTACTGGGAGGCGGCCAAACGCAACAAATGACGCCCTTCGGAGTTGGCGGCCTTGCCAACCCGGGTGGCCGTCCCTATAATCGGTCCGTTTTCGGGCCGGCTAGATCTTGAAACGATCCCAGACTACGTCTTGAACACTTCCGAACCTAAAGCCTCCCGCGCAAAGGTCCACCTCGCCGCGCCCGATCGGCTGATCTGGCTCGTCGTTGGGGCAATAGTTCTCTGGGGAGTGTGGGCGTTCGGATCGGAATTGGTGCTCAACCTGCGGCTGAATCACGAGGTGCAGACGCTGCGTGACGGAAACGTGCAGCTCGCCGCCTCCAACGAGCAAACACGGAAAGAGCTCGCCATCGTTGGCTCGCCTGGCGCCATGGAGGAAGCGGCCCGCAAATCCGGCTTTGCCCGGCCCGGCGAGCAAGTTTATGTCATCGTTAAGCCAAGTGATTCGGGGGCGCCGGCCGCGACAGCGGCATCGGCGTCACCGGGAGCGGCAACGAGCGCGAAGCGATCGGCAACCAAAAACGACGGCGGCGTAATCGGAACAATCGAAAATTGGTGGAGGAACTTATGGCATTAGGAGGGTCTGCGGGTTAGGTGGCTGTAACGCCTGGAACGGTAGTAGAAGGGACGGTCGTCGGGATAACGAACTTCGGGGCTTTCGTACAGATCGAGGGATCGGGGACAGGACTGGTTCATATTTCTGAGATCGCGAACGAGTACGTTCGCGATGTCAACAACCACGTGAAGATGAACGACAAGGTCAAGGTCAAGGTCCTCAACGTGGACTCGACCAACGGGAAGATGGACCTTTCCTTGAAGCAGGCGGCCGTACCGGACGGCCCGGTTGGAATGTCCGCGCCCGTCCTGCCACGCTCGTACCGGCGTGGCGGCCGCGGAAAGCGGGAGCTGCCGGAAGGCGCCGATCCGGTCTTCGAGGAGAAGCTCTCAAAGTTTCTGAAGACCAGCGAAGAGCGCCTGCTCGATATCAAGCGCAACATCGAAGCCAAGCGGGGCGGCCGTTTCAAGTAGCGCCTGAGCTCGGCTTGACGGGGGAGACGGGACCCGCCTAGAATGACGCTCTCGCCTCGACGTGGGGCTGCGCGCGGCGTGGAGCAGTGGAAGCTCGTCGGGCTCATAACCCGAAGGTCGCGAGTTCGAATCTCGCCGCCGCAACCAAGCGAACAACAGAGGAGCCCGTCGGCTCCTCTTTTCATTTCCGAGCGGTGAAGATCGCCCACTCGGAACGCTGCGTCAGTCGGATCGTGCGATCCTGCGCCAGCATCTCCTCGAGTTGCTGCAGACCCAGGCGGTACTCGAGCGCCGGCAGCATGGCCAGCGTCGAGATGTAGCGGCCCCGCACCCGATCGACGACGTCGGCGATGTCCAGTTGCCGGGGCTCGTCCATCACCTGGACGCGCACCTCCTCGAAGCCGGCCCGCCGCAGCTCGGCGCCCAGCACCTCCACCGAAGGAAACCGTGGCCGGTCGATCACGGCGATGCTCGGAAAGTAGGGATTTAGATAGAACTCCTCGACGTGCCGCGGGGTGAAGGTCCAGAGGCTCAACTGGCCACCGGGTCGCAGGATGCGCCGTACTTCGGCGAAGGCGCGCACCCGCTGGCGCAGCAGATGGACCAGCATGACCATCATCACCAGCCCGGCGACCCCATCGTCCAGGGGCAAGCGATAGGCGCTGCCACGAATCCAATCGACTCGGCCGGTGGCATCTTTGCCGCGCGCGACATCGAGCATGCGCGTCTCGCTGTCGACCCCGGTCACACCTGCGGGCGTCATCGCCGACAGGGGCAGCGTCATCCGCCCCGTACCACAGCCGACCTCGACCACCGTGTCGCCCGGCTGCAACGCCGCTTCCTGCAGCATGGTTTGCAGCCGCGCCCGGTCGCCCGCCGAGAGCGGCCGCAGCGCGTCATATCGTGGTGCGATCTCGGCAAATGACGGCGACATCCTTGCTAAACTAACCGATGCTCTGGGCGGAGTAGCTCAGTGGTAGAGCAACCGGCCCATACCCGGTATGTCGCAAGTTCGATCCTTGCCTCCGCCATTTCAATGATGCTCCCCAGCAGGGTCGCCATCGCCATCAGCCTCCATCACGTCTTCGAGCCGGGCGAGCGCGTCGTCGTCGCGGTCTCCGGCGGACCAGACTCGCTCGCCCTGCTCTCGATCCTGCGGGAGATCCTTCCGGCGGTTCCGCTCCACCTCACCGTGGCCCATTTCGACCACGGCTGGCGTGCCGGCAGCACGGACGACCGCGACTTCGTGGCGTCGATGGCGGCGACATGGGGTTACGCGTTCCACACCGCTCGCGCGGCTGACGACACACCGCACACGGAGAGCGCCGCGCGCACCGCCCGCCATGCCTTCCTGCGACAGACGGCCGCCGAGACCAACAGCACCGCCATCGCCATGGGGCACACGCAGGACGACCAGGTCGAAACGCTCCTGCTCCACCTGCTGCGCGGGAGCGGCTCCCGAGGGCTGGCGGCCATGCGTCGGCGCGACGCCGACCTGGCGCGGCCACTGCTCGACATCTCGCGCAAGGAGATCGAGGCATACCTGTCGCGACTCCACCTCACCCCGCGTCGCGATCCGAGCAACGAGGACCCGCGATTCACCCGCAATCGCCTTAGACAGCAGGTTCTCCCGGCGATCGACGCCTTTGATCCCGCGGCGCGAGAGTTGTTGGCGCGCACCGCCGACATCCTCAGCGAGGAAGACCGCTTTCTCGAAGACGCCATCGCCCAGGTGCCGGCCGACCTGGCGCGCGACCGGGTCGCGTTCGCAAAGCTGCCACCTGCGCTACAGCGCCGCGTCATCCGGCGGCTGGTTCCCGATGCCGGTTTCGTCGAGGTCGAAGCGTTGCGCCGCGGTGAGCCGGCGGCGAGCGCAGTACCGTACCGTCAACCGCCGGCCCATCTGACCGTCAGGACCTGCACCTGCGACCCGCTCGCCTTCAGGGCGCGCGACCAGGTCGGTCACCTCGATGGCGACCTCGTCCAGCGACCCCTGGTCGTCGCCGCCCGCCGGCCCGGCGACCGGATGCGTCCACTCGGGCTGGAGCAGGCCAAGCGCCTCCAGGACATCCTGGTCGACGCCCACGTCCCGCGACATCTCCGTGACACTCTGCCCGTGGTTTCCGACCGCGAAGAAATCGTCTGGATCCCCGGTGTTACGGTCGCCGAGAGCAAGCGCGTCACCCCTGCGACACGCCGCCAGTTGCACCTCGAAATAGAGCGCCGCTGAACTCGTTCTACTTCGTGTTGGTTAACAGGATTCTTAAAAACCCGGTGTTAAGATAACGTGGCCATGAGAGGCCGAAACCGCAACATTTTCTACTTCATCCTGCTCGCCGGTTTGCTGGCGATCATCTGGGCGAGCTACAAGAGCTTCAACTCGATCGCGGCGCCAGGCGATAAGACGACCTCCGAGCTGATTCAGGCAGCGGACAAGGGCGACATCAAGCAGGCCGTCATCAAGGGCAGCGGGACGGAGGTTGATTGGACCGACGGCAGCGGTCAGCGTTGGAAGACGACCTTCCGCGACACCTACCAGATCGAGACGAAGCTGCTCGCGGATAACGTCCCCTTCAGCACTGAGGCGCCCAGCTCGTCGAACCTGCTGCTCTCGGTCGTCCTGCCGAACGTCATCCTCTTCCTCGTGATCGGCGGGTTCATGTGGTACATGCTCCGCCAGACGCAAAGCGGCAACAACCAGGCGATCTCGTTCGGCCGCAGCCGCGCCCGCCTGCTCAGCGGTGACAAGCCGGCCGTCACCTTCAACGACGTCGCCGGCGTGGAGGAGGCGAAACAGGAGCTCACGGAGATCGTCGAGTTCCTCAAGTTTCCGGAGAAATTCACGGCGCTCGGGGCCCGCATCCCCAAAGGCGTCCTGATGGTCGGCCCGCCCGGCACCGGGAAGACGCTGCTGTCCAAGGCGGTCGCCGGCGAAGCGGGCGTCCCGTTCTTCAGCATCTCCGGCTCCGAGTTCGTCGAGATGTTTGTCGGGGTCGGCGCCTCGCGCGTCCGTGACCTCTTCGACCAGGCGAAGAAGAACTCGCCGTGCATCGTCTTCGTCGACGAGATCGACGCTGTGGGCCGCCAGCGCGGCGCCGGACTCGGTGGCGGTCACGACGAACGCGAGCAGACCCTCAACCAGCTGCTCGTGGAGATGGACGGCTTCGAGACCAATACCCACGTGATCGTCATCGCGGCCACCAACCGCCCGGACGTCCTTGACCCAGCACTGTTGCGGCCGGGCCGCTTCGACCGTCATGTGACGCTCGATCGCCCTGACATCCGCGGCCGCCGCGCGATCCTCGAGGTGCACGCTCGCAACAAACCGTTCGATGGACAGGTCGACCTCGAAGTCCTGGCTCGCCAGACGCCGGGCTTTAGCGGGGCCGACTTGAGCAACCTTATTAATGAGGCGGCGATTCTTGCTGCCCGCAACAACAAGAAGGCAATCGGCCAGCTCGAGCTCGAGGAAGCGATCGCGCGTGTCATCGCGGGCCCTGAGCGGAAATCGCGCATGATCACCGAACGCGAGAAAAACGTGATCGCCTATCACGAGATCGGGCATGCGCTGGTCGCGAAGTCATTGCCGAATGCCGACCCGGTGCACAAGGTCTCGATCATCTCGCGCGGTATGGCCCTCGGCTGGACGATGCAGTTGCCGACCGAGGACCGCTATCTGGTATCCCGCAGCGAGCTCAACGATGACATGGCCGTCATCCTCGGCGGCCGCGTCGCGGAAGAGCTCATCTTCGGCGACATCACCTCGGGCGCTTCCGACGACATCGGCAAGGCCACCAAGCTGGCGCGCCGCATGGTCACCGAATGGGGCATGTCAGAGAAGCTCGGTCCCCTGACCTTCGGGCACAAGGAAGAGCTCGTCTTCCTCGGTCGCGACCTCGGTGAACAGCGGAACTACAGCGAAGAGGTCGCCGGCGAGATCGATCAGGAAGTGCACCGCCTCGTGGATGCCGGCTACCAACGTGCCAAGAAGATCCTGACGGAGCGCCGCGACAAGCTCGTCCAGCTGGCGGAGTACCTGAAGACCGAAGAAACGATCGAGGGCTGGCAGATGGACGCCGTCATCAACTCGCCCGACGGCAAGGTACCGCCCGTCCCCGAGCGGCCCAAGGCCGAAACGCCGCGTCCAGCGCCGACGCAGCCCAAAGCCGACGACCGCGGGCCCGAGATCCCGCCCGGTCGCCTGGAGCCAACGCCCGCCTAGGGGGATTGAGGGTGGTGGCGTTCGGACACTGGTACGTCGTTGTTATTGCTCTCGTTGTCATTGGTTCGCTGATCGTGTTGGGCGTGTGGCTCGTACTCTGGGCGATTCGCATTTCTCCGCGTGGTATCCGGCCGGACAAGCGCTAAACCCGAGCCGGCCGGTTAGGACAACCGACCGTTTCGCGTTATATTGAAAGCGCCCGCTTGGATCCCTTGGACCGAGACGGAATCATGCAGAAACCGACGATCGCCATCATCGGACCCGGCCGCGCCGGATCGGCGCTGGGGCGCGCCCTTCGTAAGTCCGGCTACACCATCGCCGCCATCGGCGGCCGCAACCCCGACAACGTCCGCAACCTGGCGGACGAGCTGGGCGCCAAGGCCTGCCAGAGTCCGGCAACCGCCATCGACCTGGCGGAGCTGACGATCGTCGCCGTCCCCGACGACGTCATCCTCCCGCTGGCCACGGACATGGCCGAATCGCTCTGCTCGGCGGCTGGAAAGGCCGCCGTCCATCTCAGCGGGGCCCAGGATCGCAGCGCCCTGCGGCCGCTCGCGCAGCAGGGGAGCCTCCGAACCGGTGTCTTCCACCCGCTCCAGACGTTCCGCCGTGGACCGGAGGCCGTCCAGAATGTGGCCGGTACCTACTTCGGCATCGATGCCGACGCGGTGCTGCGCGACCAGTTGATGCAGCTGGCACGTGATCTCGACGGCCATCCGTTCGATCTGAGCGGCATCGACCTCGCCCTTTACCACGCCGCGGCCGTCTTCGCCGCGAATTATCCGATCACGCTGCTGGCGGAAGCGATCACCCTCGCCGTCGAGGCAGGTCTCGCCGGCGAGACCGCCCGCCAGGGCATGACGGCGCTGCTCGCGGGTGCGGTCAACAACCTCCG
>DASZJR010000149.1:0-20635 GCA_035947855.1 Candidatus Dormiibacterota bacterium | reverse complement strand
GTCGAGACCGCGTCGATTGACGCGCTACGCTAGAAAGAGAAGGCCGCCCTGGCGGCGCATAATCAACATGACATGCGACGCGGATTGCTCGCGTCGTTCTTTCTCGTCCTGGCAACGGCGGCGGGCCTTGCCGTCTCCGGTGCGGCACCAATTCAGGCCTCAAGCGCGTCCGGATTGTGGTCGAACGCGACCCGCCTAAGCGCTGGCCGCGAAGAACATACGGCGACGCTCCTGAGAAACGGAACCGTCCTCGTCACCGGCGGGACGGACGGCAGGGGAAAGGCGCTGGCCAGCGCCGAAGTCTACAACCCGGCGACGAACAGGTGGACCCCTGCTGGATCGATGGCATCCGCGCGCCTAGATCACACGGCAACTCTGCTGCCAAGTGGGAAAGTGCTTGTGGCTGGAGGATTGGGTGCGTCATTCCCGTCCAGCTCGCTCGCGACTGCGGAGCTCTATGACCCGACAACCAATGCGTGGTCAACGGCGGCACCCATGATTGGGGCCCGCGCCCGCCATACGGCAACCCTGCTACCGGATGGCCGCGTGCTCGTGGTGGGCGGCCTTAGCGTTGCATTACGCGAGGGCGGGTTATGGCCGAGTCAGCCCACGGGCGCCGAGATTTACGATCCGAAGGCGAACCGATGGACAGCCACAGCACCAATGGCTTTGTATCGGCTCGACCAAACGGCAACCTTGCTGAGCGACGGCAGAGTCCTGGTGGCAGGCGGCCAGGATGGTCTGATCTCCTTCGACTCTGTCGAGATCTATGACACCCGGCAAGATCGATGGCAAGCGGCGGCTCCGATGGTCACCGGACGCTCCGGACACGCGGCGGCCTTGTTGGCAAATGGCGACGTCCTGGTGGCTGGCGGCACCTATAGCACGGTCGTTCCCTCCAACGCCTCCGCCCCGTTATCCAGCGCCGAGATATACGACCCGGCGTTGAACAGCTGGTCGACGGTTGCCAGGATGGCCGAGGTGCGGGTCGAGCACACCGCTACCTCATTAAGCGGCGGGATGGTTCTCGTGATCGGAGCGACCGGACAATCGCGAGCCGAGATTTACGACCCGGTTCACAACATTTGGTCCCAGTTTGGCGAGACGATGAACCGCTACAACCACACGGCGACGCGCCTGTCGAATGGCGAGGTGCTCGTCGTGGGTGGCTACGGGATCGAGTCCCTCGGCAGTGTCCTCCTCTATGACCCGAATGGCGAACCGCCAGTGCCCGGCCGACCGATTGATCCGCGACTAGTCGTCGGGGGTCTGCTTGCCGTCCTTCTTGTCGTGGGAGGAGTCGCGTGGTCAATCCCCGCGGTCCGTCGGCGCCTGAGGAGCCGGCGCCCCAATGGTGGGCAAGAGGAGTGGATCACGTAGGACCCTTGGTGCGTTTACAAGGTCAATAGCCTGTGGCGGACACTAATCGAACAATCGAACTTGGCTCGGCACAGTGGGGGCAATGCTGGGAGAGGCCGGCCCCCCAAACAGTCCGTAAGCGCTAAGAGAGACCCTAACCTTCTGGAGTGCCAATCGCGGCCTCAGACATCTCACGCAGGAGGTGCCTAAGCTCCTCTTCGCGGCTAAGCTGAATCGGTGGCCGAGCGGCATCCGTGGAATAGTGCCTACGAGGGATCGCCGCCCTGGGACATAGGCCGACCCCAGCCCGAGTTCGTGCGGCTTGCGCAGGCCGGCAAGCTGATGGGGCAGACCCTCGACGTGGGCTGTGGAACCGGAGAACACGTAATGCTTGCAGCGCAGCATGGTGCTGACGCCATTGGAGTCGACATCGCCGAACTTGCGATCGAGCGTGCTCGAGCCAAGGCGAAAGCGCGCGGCATCAGGGCGACCTTCGAGGTCGCGGACGCGCTCCACCTCGACCAACTCGGGCTGCTTTTCGACGTGGTTACCGACAGTGGGCTCTTCCACGTCTTCGACGACGAACAACGCCCGATGTTTGTCCAGAGCCTCCGCTCTGCCCTTCGGCCGGGTGGTATGTACTACATGATGTGTTTCAGCGATCGTCAGCCCGGCGACTGGGGCCCCCGCCGGGTTTCCAATTCGGAGCTGAGGAGGGCCTTCGCGGTTGGCTGGTCGATCGACTTGATGGCACCGGCAGTGTTCGATGTCACGATCGACTCCAACGGGGCTCAGGCGTGGCTGGCAGAAATACGACGCGAGCCGGAGTGAAGCGGCTGGGCCGGCGCACTCGGACCGCCGCTGAGTTCCGAAAGCCCTGAGGAAAGCGTCTCGGACCACCTTGTTCTAGGCCGAGATGAGGTCAAGTGAAAAGCTGGCGGCAGCCCGGGCGGCCTTGACTACCACCCAGCGCGTCGCGCCCGACGAGAGCAGGCTCCCGGCCCATCCGAGTGCGAAGAGCACCGCCGGGTACGCCGTAACGAGGAGAACGGCCGCGACCCGGCGAGCCGCCGGTGGTTTCAACATCAATACGACCGAACCTACTAGCGCCACTGCCGAAGCGACGACGAGCTCCTCGAAAGCCACTGCGCCCGAGTAGGCAGATCCGGTCGCTGTTGCAAAGATCAACAGGCCCATGGCCAGCAGGAGGCCGACCGCGCTGAGAAGCCTGAACGGGTGGGGTTGCCTACCCCGCTTGAACGCCCCTGCTAGAAGGGCAACGGCGCCCCCGGTGCAGACCACGGGCGCGACCATGACGAAGAGCACGTAGGGCAGATAGCGCATTCCTTATACGGCTCGAGCCGTCCCTGCACTCTCAACGCGCCGGCTGGCCCGCAACCTTCGCGGCCTGCGGTGGAACCCGCGTTCAAGACTCTTCGGTTGAGTAGCCCGTGGCGGACACTAATCGAACATCAGTAGGCTCTGTACGTGTCACCGAAGGAAAGGGTCATCACCGCTACCGACTCCTCCGGACGCTCGTTCATGGTTACCGCTCGCGTCTCAACCGGCACGTCTAGCTATCGCCTCGAGTTGGCGGCGCCCGAGATAGGCATACGATCGGCGGACGCCTCCGACGTCTTCGAGTGCATGTGCCAGCTGCGGGCGCGATTCGACCGCGAAGGGATCCGGCTCTGCTGCAATGGGGCCCGGCTTAACGTCTGGCCGTCAGGGATGGCCAGGGACATGGGCGGCGGCTTGAGGGCCTATGTTCTTGAGGTTGGCCGGCGAGCCTCAATCGACGACTTAGTCGACATCTTCGACTCAGCCCCGATCGAGGATATCGCTACGGTCGAGGAGCAAAGGCTCTTTGCCGAAAAATGGCTTGCGGCGCCTAAGGTCGACCGGCCCAAGAAGTAGTTGTAGCCCGTAGCGGATTCGAACCGCTGATTTCTGCCTTGAGAGGGCAGCGTCCTGGACCAGCTAGACGAACGGGCCGTGGGCCTCGGCGGCGAACCCATATTATAGGTAGGCTCGTCCACAGCACACGGAGGATTTGATCGTGATCTACGATCCGACCGCCGCCAATTACGTGATGAATACCCTCCAGGCCGCCAGTTATCTTGGCGTGCCCAAGGATCTGATCGATGACCTCGTCGCCAAGCGCAATATTCCCTTCACCAAGGTGGGCGATCGTGTGGTCTTTTCCAAGGCCGCGCTGGACTACTGGATCTATGCGAAGTCCATGGAGAACCTCCAGGACGATCTCCCCAACCTCGGCTTCCAGGGCCGAAAGGTCGGCTGACAATGAAGATCAGTCGCCTGGTGCGCGCCGCGCTCTTCTTCCTCGCCCTGGCCGCCGTCGCTCAGGAGCTGAGCAAGCCGGAAGGACAACGGACCTGGCACGGACGAGTCGCCGGCGTCCCCTATGATTTCCGGTTTCCAACCCCCAAACGCTTCCGCGATGCCTACTGGAACCCGAAGGATGACCGCATTTTCACCGAGCGCGTGGTCGGCATCGGCTGGGCCATCAACTTCGCACAGCTGATTCCGCGCCTGCAGGCGGGTTACCGCCGCCTCGCGGAGCGACATCTAGCTCAGCAGAGGTGACGGTCCGGTAACGTCCGCTTCTCACGAGTGACAGCCTTTATGCCACTCAGCGTTCTATTAACGTGCCTGCGCCCAGTCAGCGCCCCTGCCCGGTGGCCGGCGGCCGTCTTTTCACACGCGGGAGCGGCAAATGAGTGGACTTCAAAACTTCCTGACGCCCTTCAGCCATCTCGTTTTCGCGAACCGAGACAAGGTGATCGTCCTGCTGGCGGGGATCCTCGCCCTGGTCACTATCCAGTTATTGGTTTCGCGCTGGCGCACTGAACGCCTCCGTCGGGACCTGGCGGCGGCGAAGTCGGGCGGCTTCAGTGGCGGCGGCCGGCGCTACGTGACCAACACTCCGGTCGCCGAAGAGGCTCCACCAGTCGAGAGCGGTGCGCTTCCCCCAGTCAAGGGCGGCCGCAGCTATGCGCGCAACCTCGGTACCGCGCTCCAGAAGGCCGGCATCGGCCCCCAGATTTACTCGCCGCCGTCGCCGCCCGGCTGGGCCGCCAACACGAATCCCCCTCAGCCGAACATGGCCCAGCCCGGGCCACCGTATGCCCCGCAGAACGTGCCCTGGGCCGCCCCGGCACCACCACAGGGATCGCCCTGGGGCGGATACCCGGAGGCCGGCAGACGTGGAATGCAGGCTGCGGCCTCGAATCCGGCTCCGTTCTATCAGCCGCAGCAGCAACAGCCACCCCAGCCGATGTCGCAGCCGATCGCGCCGCCACCGGGCGTCCCTGGCCCTTATGCCCCACCAGTGAACTCGCCGTTCGGCCCGCCCGTCTTTCCGGCGGTGACGAGCGGGCCGGCTGCGCCCGCGAGTTTCGCACCGCCGGCCACCCCGGCGGCGCCGCCCGCTCCGCCGAGCTTTGCAGGCCCTCCGCCCGCGGCCGAACCTCCCGCTGCGGAACCGTCCGGCGGGGATGCGAGCCGGCGCGGCAAGCCCAAGCGTCGCCGCTTCAACTTCAACGTCCTCGAGAACCTCGAGAAGATGGTGCAGCCGAAGACCGCGGAACCATCACCGACCCCGCCGGCCCCACCGACCCCGGTGACTCCGACATGGGCGCCACCGGTCGCAGGATCGCCCGCGACCTGGATTCCGTCGGTGTCGGCAGCCGCGCCAGCATCTGCTGCGCCTGCGCCGCCAGCCCCCGCGACTGCCCCGACACCGCCGCCTGTTGCCGCGACGCAACCGGTGCCCGCCGTCGAAGCGACGCCGGCGGAAGAGGTTACGACCGAAGCGGAATCCTTGCCCCTGAGCTTTGGCCCGCCCGTCGAGCCGGAGCCCGAAAAGGAACCAGAAGTCCAGACGGAATCATTCCCGCTGCGCTTCGGCCCGGAGGTCGAGGCGGAAACCGTGGAACCCGAGCCGGCCGAGCCCGAACCCGCCACCTTCGAGCCGGAGCCGGAGCCGGAACCTGAACCGGAAGCCGAGCCGGTCGTGGCCGAAGCCCCTGAGGCCGAACCCGAGCCGCAGCCGGAGCCCGAGCCAGAGCCGGTGCGCGGGGCGCGCGGATCGATGCGCGCGATGCTCTTCGGTGAGGAAGCGGTTGCAAAGCACGAGCCGCAACCCGCCCCCGAGCCTGTCGTGTCAGAACCGGAGCCGGTCGCTGCGGAGCATCCATGGGATCAGAGTGCGTCGGTACCCGAATCGGTCACCGAAGCACCCGAACCCGAGACGGTGCGCCCGTGGAACACGGCGCCCATCTGGCAGCCCGAGCCTGAACCGGAAACGGTGGCGACCAGCGAGCCGGCGGAAGCCCCGGCCGTCCCAGAGACACCCGCCGTCGATGGCGGCGGCGACTCGAGCGCGGGAACGGTGGTGATCATCGAAGACGATGCGACCGCAGCGACTTACTACGCGACGCTCTTCCGCGGCAATGGTTACCACGTCGAGGTGGCCAATGACGGGGTGTCCGGCGTCGACCTCTGCACCCGTCTCCAGCCCCAGCTGATCATGCTCGACGTCATGATGCCGCGTCAGAACGGCATCCTGGTGCTGCAGACCCTGCGCGCATCCGATGAAACCAAGAACACGCCCGTCGTGGTGATGTCGAACTTCAGCGAGCCGACCTTGATCAAACGCGCCATCCAGCTTGGCGCCCTCGAGTACGTCATCAAGACACAGGTCGAGGGTCCCGCCCTCCTCACCGCCTTGCCCCGCTGGATGAACCACGAGAAGGCGTTCGCTGCGGCGTAGTTTCGCTTCCGCCGATCTGTTGTTCGCTAACGAGTCGCGCGTAGCGTCACGATTTCCCAGGGCCGAACAGGAATCCTGACGACGCCGCCCGTCGGTGCCAACTGCTCGCGCGCGACGCCGCCGAGGGAGATCACCGAAACCTCTCCCGGCACGGGCTGCAGTCGAACGAGCGCCTCGCGCGATGCATCCGAGGCGTTGAGCAGGCGGAGGTCGTAGCCTCCCGGTTGCGGCAGCAACGCGGTCAGCTGGATGGAGTCGGGCTCCAGCTCGATCACCGGCGCCGGGGTGCTAACAGGAGTGCCGCGCCCTGGTACCAGGGGAAGGAGGGCCGACTCAGCGGCCCGCCACGCGCCGCCCTCCAGCCAGTCGCCGGCGTGGAAGAAGAGGCTGTAGCGAATGCGGTGTCCTCCCGGGACCTGAGCGCCCGGTGTCTCCATCGCGGGACCGGCGTGCCCGCGCCGGGTGACGAGGTCATCGCGCGAGAGCCAGCCGACCGAGCGCAGCAGGGTGACCGCGAGTTCCTGGGGCGGGCCCGGCAGCACCTCGTACTCGTGCAGGCCATTGGTGATGAGCGCGAGGCCGGCGCGGCCGTCGCTCACATCGACGAACGACCACATCGGGTAGGTGGGCAGCTCGAGTTCGTCGGCGCCGGGATCGCGCCGGGCGGCGGCAACGGCGCGCGCCGTCACGTGAAACGCGGTGTCAGCGGTGGAATCGCTGGCCCGAAACGGCAACGGGAAATGGGCGCGAAGTCGATGATCCTCGGCGCCGTTGATGACTTCGAGCTCGATATCGAGCCGGGGTCGGTCGGCTTCGAGCGACAGGGTCAGCCGAATGGGCAGCACCGTCTCCACGTCGCCGCGACTCTGCCTGTCATGACTGAGCCCGCTGAAGACCGCGAAATCGTAGCGCGCTTCCAGTCGGGCGCGGAGTGGTCCTTCTTCGAGAACCGCGCTCCTCATCTGGCGGACTGGCTGAGCCGGCGAACTGCCGGCTGGCGGCGAGAAGTTGTACTCATCGCCGGCGTCACCGTCGTCGACCAGCCGATGCAGCCCAACGTAGTGCAAACCCGTGCGTCGGTCGAAAATCGCCAGCGTTCCGTCCGGTAACAGGTCGCAGGCGAGGTGGCCGTTTTCGAGACGGGTATTTTGTGCGCTCGCCGGAGCTGAGGGAGTCATCGGGGTCAGCGAAATCACGGAGCCTCCGGGGATCAACGGGGTCAGCACCAGCGCGCCTTCAACCTCGACCAGTCCCTGTCGCGGAAATGGGCTCGGGTTCCAGACCTGGCCGGCGCCGGCCAGGTGCGGAAGGCTATGATCGACGATCCGCTCGGCGATCTCGATGGCGCGCGTACTCCGGCGCCTCGACTCTTCGGCGACGGCGTCGATGCCCGAGCCGCAGGCGGTGTCGTGGGCGGCGTTTTGCAAGATCAGGGTCCAGGCCTCGTCGAGATCGTGATCCACATCGACGCCGGTCAATGCCGCGATTGGCTCCGCCATGCGCTCGAGGAGGCGAGTGGCTTCGAAATAGCGCTGCTTGTCGGGGGCCCGAACCGAAAGCGTCCCCATCAGGATGTGAGCACGTGCCGAGGAACGCAACTCGCCGCGCCAGCGGGGCCAGCCGTGCTCCGGTAACCGCGCCAGGTAGTCGTCAAGTCGCGCGAGGCGAATCATGGTCCCGTTGAGACGACCGGTTGCGCCACGAACCGCCGCG
The DNA here is from genome assembly GCA_035947855.1 of Candidatus Dormiibacterota bacterium. Classification (GTDB taxonomy): domain Bacteria; phylum Chloroflexota; class Dormibacteria; order CF-121; family CF-121; genus CF-13. The sequence continues at coordinate 12,768 of DASZJR010000149.1, read as the reverse complement.
CTCAGCTCCGCCTGCGGCAGGACATGGTCATTGCCGTTCATGAGGAGCACGTCGGTAGTCGGACCAAACGGGGCAATCGCTTGCAGCGCGGTGGCGATGCGGGCCGCCAGCGCGTCTGGCTCGGTCGGGAGGTCCACGCCTTGCGAGTAGGAGTTCCCCATGTAGGCAGTCAGGATGCGGCTCCCGTCGGGCGCTTCCCAGGTGAAGGCGACGCGGTCGATGGCGAGCGGGACGCCGCGCCAGACCACGGCGTGCCGGAAGCCAAACTGGCGGTAGATCTGCGGCATCTGCGCCGCATGGCCGAACGAGTCCGGCAAATAGCCGACCCGCATCGAGCCGCCGTGAGCGCCGGCCGACGCGACCCCGCGCTGCAGGTCACGCACCAGGGTCTCGCCGCTGACGAGGAATTCATCGGGGAGCGTGTACCAGGGCCCGACCTGGATCTGGCCGTTGCGGACCGCTCGCTCCAGCCGGGCGCGGGCCTCGGGACGGACCTCGAGGTAGTCGTCGATCACCACCGTCTGGCCGTCCATCAGAAAGCGGAACTCCGGATCGGCCTCGGTCAGGGTGAGCAGCTGATCCCAGAGCGTGACCAGTTGCGCCCGAAAAGTCTCGAAGGTCGCGTACCACTCGCGATCCCAGTGAGTATGCGGAACGATATAGACGGTTGTCGTTTGGGCGCCGGAGTCTGTCACGCGTTGATTGTGCCGGAAGGAGCCGCTCGGGCTCCTTTGTTTAATCGACCAGCCGAGAGTCGATTACCCGATCATGTGCCACTTTTCCGAGCCGATCACATGGACCCAGGTCAAACCGTTGTCCAGCTCGATCGGGTTCCCACTGGCGTCCAGGTAGACGGCGGGAACGTTCGGATCGGGGTGGTGCCAGGTGCCGTGTATGACAACCCCGTCGACGAAGACATCCGCCTTGCCGTCACCGGTCAGCTCGTAGGCCTCGGTGAAGTAGCCGTGGAAGCTATTCGCCGGGTTGGTATCGAGGTACGAATTGACGTACTCGACGATGACCGTCTTGGCATGCACGCGGCCCGTCCCGATGTTGTTGAAGGGCCGACCGTCTTGCGTCTTGACGTACTGCTTGGAGGCGGCATCGTACTGCCACGACGCCCCGTGATCGGGCACGGAGATCGAGGGCGCGGCGTCACCGGAAAAGGTCGCGTCGGGATGTTTCGGTGCGATGTCGTAGAGCGGCGCGGGTAGGTTCTGCTGGGCGGTGAAGGTCGTGACGTTGTTGCCGTGCATCATCACGTTGTGCGGCGCATAGCGGGTGTTGTTGTCGCGGTAGAAGACGTTGCCCGCGCCGTGGCTGTAGTCGTTGATGAGGTTCGGATGCTTCCAAACCAGACCGAGGACGTAGTCGTTCGCGCCGGAGCAGTAAATCATCCCCTTGTACATCAGCTCGAGGCGGATCGTGATCAAGCGGCAACTCCGAACCGGCCCGACCAGGTCGGGTAATGGGTGCCAGTAGATCGCGCTGAGCCGCGGGATAGACCCCTCGCTGATGTATTCGTAGACCATGTCGGCCTGCTGCATCCCCGCCTGCGGACGGGCATCGATGCTGTTCTCGATCTGGATGATGGTGGGCGCACCGGACCCGATGCGCGCGGCGTCGCCCTGCGACGGCACCTCGATGAGTGTGGTGAACGAGAGTTTCCAATCCGCCGCGAGCGGGTCCTGCTTGCGATTGACCGCGGTCTGCGGGACGGACAGCTGGTACTGGCGGCTATGCCCAAGTTTCAGGTCGAGCGTGGCGCTCTTGCCGTCGCTCGACCAGCTGATCTGCTTGCTGTCGACCGGGCTGGCGTTGACGGCGATGGGCGTCTTGGTGCTGTCCATCGGCTGAGAGAAGTCGATCTTGACGGCACCGATGGGCTTCAGCGACTGCTGGCCGTCGACCACCGCTTTGTTGTCGACCGAGACGGCGGCGATCGCCGGCGCGGGCTCGGTCTTGAAGCTGAAACCGCTGCTTACGCCACGCCCCGAGGTGTTCTGCGCGTCCTTGAGACTGACGTGATACGACGTGTTCGGTTTCATCGTCGGCCGGAACTGGAACTCCCTCGGGCCGACGGCTTTGAAGGCGACCATCACCGCAGGGCTCAGGCTGAAGGCGTGCTGCACGGAGTCTGCCTTCATGTCCTGGTTGAAGTGAAGATCGATGGTGGCCGTCCGGGGAACCGCCTGGTCACCGTCGTTGACGTTCGCGCTCACCTCGAGCGGGGTGGTGATGATACGGATCACAATGGCTGCCACGACCACCAGGATGGCGATTGGAGCCAGCCACCAGCGCTCCCGAAGCGTTTGCGTCCAGGTCATTGATCACTCCCTATCACGTGAACCCAGGTTAGCCCGGTATTGAGATCCACCGGATTGCCGCTGGCATCGTAGTAGACAACCGGTAGGTCGCGGTTGGGATGTTTCCAGGTCGCATGGATCATCCCGCCGTCGGAATAGATGTCGGCCGTGCCTTCGCCGGCGAGCTCGTAGTACTCGGTGTTGTATGTGTGGTGCACGCCCGTGTTGCCCGGGCTGGTGTCGAGGCGCGATACGACGCGCTCGATGATCAGGTTTTTGGCATGGACCTGGCCGGTCCCGACATTGGTGAACGGCGCCCCGTCTTGCCACTTGAGGTACTCATGCGAGTTGGCATCATAGCGCCACACGGCCCCGTGCTGCGGGATCGAGACGCTGGTCGCTGGCGTGGCGCCCGGGAGCGCCACGTCCGGGTGGGCGGGCGCGATGTCGTAGTTGAGTGCCGGTAGGTTCGCCTGCGCCGTGTGGGCCGTGATCTGGTCGGGGCGGGCGATGACGTTGTGGGGCGCATAGCGATCGCTGGCCCGGTACATGTACGGGTACATGTAGTAGTAGTCGTAGACCACGTTCGGCCACTTCCAGACCTGGCCGAGGACGTAGTCGTTGGCGCCCGAGCAATAGATCATGCCCCGGTACATCTGCTCCAGCTGCACCGTGATCAGGCGGCAGCTCCGTACCGGCCCGATCAGGCTCGAAGGTGGATGCCAGTAGACGGCGGAGAGCCGAGGGATGCCAAACTCGCTGATGTACTCGTAGATCATGTCGGCCTGCTGCATTCCGGTCTGCGGCCGGACGGTCGGCTGCGAGCTGTTTTCGATCTGGATGATGATCGGCGCCCCCGAGGTTCCGATCCGTGCCGTCGACCCGGCGGAGGGCACCTGCACCACGGTCGCGAAGCTGAGGGTCCAATCGGCAACCGCGAGGTCGTGCTTACGGTTCGTCGCAGTCTTGGGGACCAGCAGCGTGTGGGTGCGACTGTGCCCCAGCGTCAAGGTCAGCGTGGCTGTCTGTCCCGTCGCATCCCAGGTGATGCTCTGGGACTCGAGGGCGGCACCGTCCAGCAGGACGGGCGTGCGGAGGGGATCCATCGGCTGTGAGAAGGTGACCTTCAGGTTGCCCCGCAAGGCGACCGCCTGCTGGCCCTCGGCGAGGGGCGCATTGTTGAAGGTCGCACTGGTGACCTTGGGCGCGGGCTCCGTCCGAAACGCGACCGAATAGTTCTCGCTTCCGAACCCGACCGTCTTCCGCGCGCCGATCACCTGGATGCGGTAGGCCGTGTCGGGGTCCAATTGCGGGTGAAACTCGAACGTATGCGGATTCTTGACGACCATGGTGTAGGGCACCGATGGGATGATGCGAAAGCCCTTCGTGACCGACGCCACGTCCATGTCCTGGTTGAAGCTCAGCGCCACGGCCGAGGTCCGTACGACAGCGTGATCCCCGTCGGCGACGCTGGCGCTGACCGCCAGGGGCGCGGCGAGGGCGCGGAGGACCAGCCCAGCCGCCACCAGCAGCAGGATGATCGGGAAAATCCACCAGCGACGCCGCAGCGTCGCTGCCAACCCACTTCCGCGGGCCACGGTTTGGCGCATCAAGGGATCCTCAGCAGGGTACTCCGACCGGCCGCACAGGCTATTGCACGCATAGACCGGATTCAACTGCAACGGCTATCCGGCTTATTGAGCGTGCTGGCTGGCGGTTTTCTTGCTGGACGACCCCCTTCAGGCCGGGTCTACGCCACCATCAGCCGCGGTAACAGCAGTTGCTGGCAATCGAAGAGCACGTCCAGCACCCGCACCGGGTCACGCGTGACGTTGCGATTGAGCGCGCGCAGCAGCTTGCGGCTGAGCGGACGCACGAAGCGGGTGATGTCGTCCATCAGCGGTGCCGGGACCGCGCCCCCGCGGTTCTCGATGATGTCCTCGATCGATAACAGATAGTCGTCGACCCGACGTACATCGGCTCTCCGCTTGAGCTCCTGGTTCCGACGGTCGGCCGCCGCCTCGAACTCCCGGTGTATCTCCTCGATCGCATCGCTCAACATCTAAATTGCTCCCTTCACTGACCCCAAATACACTCGATTCTGTTACGCACGAAAGCTGATACGCGCACTGTTACATAGTTGGCATTGGCTGTCAAGCGTTTTTGAAAATAGCCGGGCCCCGGCGTGGAAAGGGCGGCGAGATTCTCCGAAATTACGCGCTGAGCCCGTTTCCCGAGACTTCCTGAAGCGTGTCGAGCTCCCGGACCTGGTTCAGATCCAGGCCCTGATTGCCCAATGACTGGAGCAGATGGAGCACGTACTTGACGCCGGCCAGGTTGACGCCCTTCTGCCGGGTGAGGAACTGGATCACCCGAACCCGCCGGATGTCATCCTCCGAATAGCGGCGGCGGTTGGTCGCCGTTCGCTGCGGTTTGATGAGGTTCTCGCTCTCGTAGATCATCAACGTGCGCGGGTGGAGGTTGAGGATCTCGCTCGCGATGCTTGGCGTGAAGACCGCCCGTCCGGGGGCGATCGCCGACGACCGCTTTCGTTTTCCCACGGTCAACCCCTTGGGCGCGACAAGCGCCCCGCCTGCCTTGGCCCGTATCTTTATACTCACGGTATCATATATTGGCCATTCGCGCAAGGCGCATCTCGCCAGGGCGGCCATCTCGAGGGTGCCGCGTAGAGTTAGACGGCGATGCTGGCGATTGAGCAATACACCCGGCGCCTCCTACGGGACTTCCATCCGATCGTGGCCGCCAACCGACCGCCGGTTGACCTGGCGCCCGATCCGGCCGATCGAGAACGGTTCGTCCGCGGCTCGGGCGGGCTGGTGACCGGGCTCTCCGGTCTGGCTCGGGCGACCGGAGCGGTCTGGGTCGCCAGCGTGCGCGACGGCTTCGAGGGCGAGCTCGAGTTGGGAGACGGCGGCGAACCGATGATGGTGGAGACCACGGACGGTTCGCGATTCCAGGTGAGCTGGGTCAACCCGCCCAGCCTTGCCTATGACCTCTACTACAACACGATCGCGAACCCCCTCCTCTGGTTTGTGCAGCATTACCTGTGGAACCTGGCGGAGGCGCCGGTGCTCGACGACAGCACCCACCAGGCCTGGACCGAGGGCTACCGCCTGGTCAACCAGCTCTTCGCCCAGCAGATTGTCCGCGAGGCGCGGCGCGGCCGCAAGCGACCGCTCGTGCTATCGCACGATTATCACCTCTACCTGGTGCCCCGTCTGGTTCGACGCGAGCTGCCCGACGCGGTCCTGCAGCATTTCGTCCATATCCCCTGGCCGACGCCGCAGTACTGGAAGGTGTTGCCGCACTACATGCGCGACGAGATCATGGATGGCTTGCTGGCGGCGGACGTCATTGGTCTCCAGACCCATTCCGACGTGCGCAACTTCCTATTGACCTGCGAGGAAAACATGGGGCTGCCGGTGGACTTCCGACAGCAGACCGCCTTCTACCGGGGCCGCACCGTCTGGGTGCGGCGCTACCCGATCTCGATCGATGTTCGCGAGTTCGAGCGGAGCGCGGCCAGCCCGGCGGTGGAGCGAGCGGAGCGGGACGTATTGCGCTGGCGTCCCGAGCAGCTGATCTACCGGGTCGACCGCATGGATCTTTCCAAGAACATCATCCGCGGGTTCATCGCCTACGAGCGACTCCTGCAGGCGCATCCGGAGTGGCATCGCCGCGTCGTCTTCTGGGCGATGCTACAGAAGACGCGCCAGAACGTCCCGGAGTACCGCGAGTACGCCCGCCAGGTGGTGCAGGTGGTGCGCGTCATCAACAGCCGCTACGGCTCAGCGGACTGGCAGCCGATTCGGTTGGAGCTGCGCGATGACATGAATCGGGCGGTCGCCGGCTACAAACAGTTCGACGTCCTGCTGGTCAATCCCATCTACGATGGCATGAACCTCGTGGCGAAGGAAGGGATCACGGTCAACCGTCGCGGCGGCGCACTGGTCTTGTCGGAGAACGCTGGCACGCACGAAGAGCTCGGTGAATGGGCGATCACGATCAACCCGTTCGATGTCGACGCGACGGCGCAGGCGCTGCACAGCGCGCTGCTGATGGATCCTGCCGAGCGGCATGCGCGCGCCGAAAAGATGCGCGCCGTCGTGCAGCAGAACGACGTCGCACGGTGGATCTCGGCGCAGCTGCAGGACATCCGGGATCTGATCGAGCCCCTGGCGGCGCGGCAACCCGAGCCGGCCAACGAGGGCACCATAACGGTCGGGCGCGAGGGCTCGATCTAGGCCCAGAGGTGACGGGCGCCGGCAAGCTCCGGAAACTCGGTCTCGGGGATCTGCAGCCGGTTCTGCACCGCCGCCTCCATCAACGAGAAGATCACCTTGACCCCGGCGAGGTTGATGCCGTGGACGGTGGTGAGCTCGCGGATGAGACGGATCCGTTCGATATCGCGGCGTGAGTAGCGCCGCCGCTGGGTCGGGGTCCGCTCGGGCGCGATCAGGTTTTCGCTCTCATAAACGAAGAGCGTGCGCGGCTCGATGTCGAACATATCGGAGACTTCGCTCGACTTATGCGGCAAGGCCAAGTGCTGCCCTCCAGAACCCAGTACTGTAAACCATTATACCCTACATATCAATATTAGTGATAAAAGGCGAAGGCGGGCGACGTTTGCGCGAAATGTGGTGTCACGCTGACGAACGTCACTGAACGTCACGGAACGGAAAACGTCACCCATTGACTGTGCGGGGGCTTATCACCTTAGCCGTGGGAACCCGCGCTTGAACGCACCCGGTCTTGTCGGTAGTCTCACGCCCGAACGGTGCGGGAGCCGTCCCTTCGAGCATGTCGGGCATCTTACGGCAAGTCACAGCGTTTGGAGGAAGGGTGGTGCTGGGCGTGATGTTGTTCGCGCTCCTCACACCGCCCTTCGGCCTTCGGGCCTATCTAGAGGCTCGGGCCCAGGAAGAGGCGCAAGCCGCCCACGTGATGCAGAGCTTTGGCCGGCCGATCGCCGCGGTGGTCAAGGTGCCCGTCACCGCGCGGCCCTTCGTGCAGACGCCTCGCTCGCCGCTCGACGGGGTCAAGGGTAAAGGCGCGTGGCTGATGATCTTCGACGGCGACTGGAACGATCCCGACGCCGACCGTGCCGCGGCGATTGTCGATGCCGCGGTCCGGGCTGACCTCAGCCACCTATATATCCGGATCGCGGACTCCCGACACCATTTCTACGGCGCGTCGGCGCTGCAAGACCTCCTGCCGATTGCGCACGCGCACGGGCTGAGCATCATCGGCTGGATCGAGCCGATGCTCGATGACCCCACCTCCGACACTGCCGACGCCCTGGCGGCGGCGCAGTTCGAGGAGCAGGGTCAGCGCCTCGATGGCCTCGCGCTCACGATCGAGGGCGACAGCACCTCGGACCCGAACGTCGGCCAGTACCTCTCAGGGATTCGCGGCGGTATCCAGGGCATGAACGGGGTTGGCGAGCGCTACCTGTTGGTGGCCAGCACCCTGCCCACCCCGTACGACCATCCCGGCTACGCCTACGCCACCATGTCGCGCTACTGCCAGGTCTTCGCGCCGATGGTCTACTGGCGCGCGACCGGCCTGCCGCAATACAGCGGCACGGACGGGACCCGCGCCTACGTCGACCAGGTGTTCCAGCAGTTCCGCGATCCCGGCGTCAACCCCTTCAACCGTCCGCTCACGATCACCGCCCAGGCCTATGACGCCGCGCTCGAGTACGGGACCCCCGGTGCCCCGCCCGCCGCGGAGATCGTCACCTCCATGAATGAGACCCGTGCCCAGGGCGGCTTCAGCTGGTCCTTCTATCGGCTGGCGAATGCGGACAACGGGGTCACGGGCGAGGAGCAGCAAGCGATCACCAGCTTCCCGTTCTGGCAGCGATACAGCGCAGGAGGAATCGCGGGGAAGGCGTTGATCGCGTTACCTGACCAGCCAGTCGCGTACTAAGGAGAGGGGTTGAGAAACCAATGAAAACGTTCTTTCGCCGTCTTCAGGTTCCATCGAGCCTGCGCCGCAAGCGGGTCGCCGTCCCCGCGCTCGCGGTGCTGGGCCTGCTGATCATGGGCGGCCTCTGGCTGATTGGCCATTCGGGGGCTAACACCGTATGGAACCAGCCCAGCGTGCCGATCAGCGACGCCCTGGATCGCGTCGATCGCGGGCAGATCGTCGCGGCCAGCATCAGTGGCCAGCGCATTCTGCTGACGGATTCCGCGGGGCGGCAGTCGTGGACCATCGAGAAGGACGCGTCGATGGGGTCGACCGAGCAGTACTTGCGCACTCATAACGTCAGGGTCGCGGTCCAGTCGACCGACGAGGTGTCTGTGGCGAACGTCCTGCCCAACCTGCTGGGGCTGCTGGTCCTCCTGGCGCTGCTCTTCATCCTGCTTCGCCGGTCGAACCTACTGGGAAGTCCGATGGGGCAGATGACCAAGCACCTCGCGGAGTCGAGCGCCGGCGACGGCGAGCCTGTCACTTTTTCCCAAGTGGTCGGTGTCGACGAGGCGAAGCACGAGCTGGAGGAGGTCGTTGAATTCCTGAAGGCGCCCGGAAGTTTCGGTCAGCTGGGGGCACGCATGCCGCGCGGCATCTTGCTGGTCGGCCCACCCGGCACCGGCAAGACCCTCCTCTCGCGCGCGGTCGCCGGCGAGGCCAAGGTTCCCTATTTCTCGCTGAGCGGCTCGGATTTCGTAGAGATGTTCGTCGGCGTCGGCGCAGCCCGCGTGCGCGACCTGTTCAAGCACGCCAAGAAAAATGCTCCGTGCATCGTCTTCCTGGATGAGATCGACGCGTTGGGCCGCAAACGCGGCGGCGCGCAAATACGGACCAACGAAGAACGCGAGCAGACCCTGAACCAGCTACTCGTCGAGATGGACGGCTTCAACACCGACTGCGCCGTGGTCGTGATCGCGGCCACCAACCGACCGGACGTGCTCGACCCGGCGCTCTTGCGCTCCGGTCGCTTCGATCGGCGGGTGGCGATCGACGCGCCCGACCTCAACGGGCGGCGCGCGATCTTGAGTCTCTATGCGGCGCACAAACCGCTTGCCGAGGACATCGACCTCGACGTCGTGGCCCGGCAGACACCCGGCTTCACCGGCGCGGACCTGGCCAACCTCCTGAACGAGGCCGCCATCCTGGCGGCGCGGAGCAAGAAAGCGGCGATCGGCAGTGCGGAGCTCGAGGAGGCCAGTCTTCGGGTTATGGCGGGCCCGGAAAAGCGCAGCCGGATGATCACGCCCGAAGACAAGGCGATCATCGCCTATCACGAGGTCGGTCACGCGCTCGTGATGAAGTCGATCGCGAAGAGCGACCCGGTGCACAAGGTGTCGGTGGTCTCGCGCGGGCAGGCGCTGGGTGTCACGATCCAGCTGCCGCTTAAAGATCGCTACCTGACCTCGAAGTCCGAGCTCAACGCCCGCATGGCCGCCGCCATGGGCGGCCGCGCCGCCGAAGAGATCATCTTCGGCGACGTCACGACCGGCGCCAAGCAGGACATCGAACATGCCACGAGCATCGCGCGCCAGATGGTGTGCGAGTTTGGGATGAGTGAGCGACTTGGTCTGGTCACGCTGCATCGGAAGGGTGATGGTGACAGTCAGTTCTTCTCCGAGCTGACCGCCGCCGATGTCGACGCCGAAGTCAAGGCCCTGACCGATGCGGCCTACCAAGTGGCGTACGACATCTGCCAGGCGCGCCGCGCGATCCTGGTGCGGATCGCCGAACACCTGCAGATGGTGGAGACGATCGATGGCCCCGAACTGGATCGGCTGCTACTCGGGGATGCCCTCCCACCGGTGAGCGTGGTCTCGCCCGAGATCAAGTCGGCGGTTGCGGCTCGTATCGCCGCCGCGGAAGCGATCAGTTGGGAGGAAGCATCGGCCGGCTCAACCCAGGAGAGCGAGACGCTACCGCCGATCGCGGCCAACTAACTAAATAATTTCTTCGTAGAGGTCGTAGACCTGCTTGAGGTCGTCGGGGGGCTTCACGCCGCCATTCTTCAACGACTCCAGCAGCATGAGGATGTACTTGACCCCGGCGAGGTTGACGCCCTTCTCCCGCGTCAATTGCTGGATCACCTGTAATTTGCGCACGTTGCGCTGCGAGTAGCGCCGGCGGTTGGTGGCGGTGCGATAGGGCTCGATCAGGCCGAGGTCCTCGTACATCATCAGGGTTCGCGGATGCGTCTCCAGGATCTCGGAAGCGACGCTGATCGTATAGAGGGGCTTGTCGAGATCGAAGGCTCCGCCGATCCGGGGATCGCGATTGGGGATCAAAGGGTCTATTCCTTGACCCAATCCTGGACGCCGCGGCTGAGGCTGGCCGGCGTCGTCTCAGACTTGATCAGGTAATCGAGCGCGCCGAGCTTCAGGCCGCGGTCGACCAATTCTTTCTCGCCGTAGTTGGAGAGGATGATGACCGGGATGTTCTTCGTCACGCCGTCTGAGCGGAGGTTCTCGAGCACGGCGAATCCGTCCATCTTGGGGAGCCGAATGTCGAGGAAGACGATGTCGGGCACCTGGTTTTTGGCGTGGTCCAGGCCCTCCTCGCCGGACTTGGCCACGATGACTCGGTAGCCGTCCAGCTCCAACTTGAGCTTGTACATCTCGGCCACCGCCGGGTCGTCTTCGATGAACAGGACGTTTACGTCCTCGTCGACTACCTCACTCATGTCCCCTCCTTTAACCTCCCGCCATTCCACGCCGGCGGACCAAAATCGACATCGAGCCTGTCACCTTTCCACCCTTTCCGTCGGTCGTAAGTATACCTGAAGGTCCTTCGAAAACCTGAATTTATGGAGGCTCCGCCCGAACGTCGGGCGCTCGCAGGGCACGTGATACGATGGCGGTTGCCGTGTGGCGGCACGGTCGGCGTGTCCACGGAGGAGCGCGATTTCTCAATGGGATATTTACGAGGTCTTACGCATGGCGCGATCGCCGGGGCGGTCCTGGCGCTGCTCTACGCCCCCGATTCGGGCGTGAATACGCGGCGCCGGGTTTCGCGGCTGTTGGGCCAGGCAGAGGCGATGTTGTCCGCCGACAATGGCGCGCCCGCAGCCTCGACGGCTACACCCCGGCGTCGGGCGGCAGGCGGAACGGAAAGCAAGGTCAGGCGGCCATAGGGAGGACGACGATGGATCAGACGGTAGAGAAGACGGTCGATCGGTTAAGCGAGTTGCTCGATCGGGCCAACAAGGCGGCCCAGGATTTCGAGGTGAAGGACCGCCTCTCGGACGCGGTCGCAGCCTTGCGCCGCACCCGGATTACCCAGGACAGCGATACGAGCGCGGAGCGGTTCGTCACCGGGCTACTGATCGGAGTCGCCGTTGGCTTCGGGCTGGCGTTGCTGCTCGCACCCAAGACCGGCGAGGAGATGCGGGACGACCTGATGCAGCGCGGCATCGAACTGCGCGATCGCGCCGGCGAGCTGGCGTCCCGCCGGCCGTTCGGTGACGGCGACCAGGGGCGCACCGGCGACCAGCCGACGACCTAACTAGCGCTCGTCGTCAGTTGCCCGGCTTGCACACCCCATTCGGGGGCGGGGGTTGGCCGTCTGGACAATTCGGGGTTGGGGACGGCGTAGGCGCCGGCGCCGGTGGTGGTGGCGGCGGGTTGACGATGCAGTACACGCCGTCGACGGTGATCTGGCTGTAGGTCAACGAGTAGGGGTTGTAGTTCGCCGGCAGCTTGCACTGCGGCCACGGTTGCGCCAGCGTCTTCGGTAGATTTTCGGTTCCAGGCAGGAAGAAGTCCTGGCCAATTTGGTGGAGACCGGCCGGGACTGGGTACCACTCGTCGGGCGAGGCGGCGAGCGCCTGGGTCATGAACTTGTGCCAGATCGGTGCGGCGCCGACGATGCCGGTCGAGTTGTGGCTGAGTGGCTTGTTGTCGGGGTTGCCCACCCAGACCGCCGTCGCCAAACTGGGTGTGAAGCCAACCGTCCAGTTGTCCTTGAAGTCGTTAGTCGTGCCCGTCTTGGCGGCGACGTGGCGTCCCGGGAGGGTCAGGTCGCCATGGCAGCCAAACTCCATGCAGCGGTTGCGGTCGTCTGACATGATCGACGCGATGATGAAGGCGACGCCGGGATCGACGGCTCGGTACTCGTTCTTGGCCGGGTCGTAGGTGAAGACATCGTGTCCGAGCCCGTCCTTGATGCTGAGGATCGGCGCCTCACGATGACGGACGCCGAGGGTGGCGAGGGTGGAAGCCGCGGTGGCCATGTCCGCCAGGCGCACGGGATACGCGCCGAGGGTCAGGCTCATCCCGTACTGGTCGGCGCTCTTATCGACGCAGCCTTCCCAGAGGCAGGTCAGGCCCAGGCGGTGCGCCATGTCGACGACCGCGGGGATCCCGGTGCGCAGCTCGACCTTTAGCGCGGGAATGTTGAGCGAGTTGCCCATCACCATCTTCAGCGGCAGGGTGCCGTGGAAGCGATGATCGTAGTTCGCCGGAATGTACTT
>DASZJR010000148.1:0-4652 GCA_035947855.1 Candidatus Dormiibacterota bacterium | reverse complement strand
GGGTCGACGCCGGCGCTGGCGGCGGAAAGGACTCGCGCCAGGGGCCGCGCACCGATCCGCTGCGCATGCGATTCCGCCATCATCACCAGGCAGGCGGCCCCGTCGTTCAGCGGCGAGGAGTTGCCGGCGGTCACCGTGCCGTCCTTCTCGAAGGCCGGCTTGAGGCTCGCCAGCTTTTCAAGACTCGTATCCGCCCGGGGCCCTTCGTCCTTTTCGAACGTGGCGCCATCGGCGAGCGCCACGGTCACCAGCTCGGCGCGAAAGTGACAGGCCTCCTGCGCCGCGACCGCCTTGCGATGGCTGCCCAGCGCCCATCGATCCTGCGCCTCGCGGGTGATGCCATAGCGGCGGGCGACGAGCTCGGCGGTCTGTCCCATGCTGATCGGCGGATATTTCTCCGCCAGCCTGGGATTGACCATGCGCCAGCCCAGCGTGCTGTCGTGCAGCGTCTGGGCGCCGCGCGCAAATTCACGGTGCGGTTTCTCCAGGATGTAGGGGGCACGCGTCATGCTCTCGACGCCGCCGGCCAGAAAGCAGGCGCCGTTTCCGGTCTCGATCTCGCGCGTCGCCGCCACCACCGCCTGCATCCCCGAGCCGCAGAGCCGGTTCATGGTGGCCGCCGGGATCTCGACCGGCAACCCAGCCAGGAGGACCGCCATCCGGGCGACGTTGCGATTGTCCTCGCCGGCCTGGTTGGCGTCGCCGAAGTAGACGTCCTCGATGCTTGCCGGATCGAGCTGGTTGCGGCGCACCGCCTCGCCGACGACTAGGCCGGCGAGGTCGTCCGGGCGGACGTCCTTGAGGGCGCCCGCATAGCGCCCGATCGGGGTGCGGAGCGCGTCGACGATGACCGCTCTCTCCATCGACGACATGCTACACGCGGGAATCCCACGACCCCGCACCACACTAAAATGTTGCCGATCATGAACGATCTCGCCCGCCAATACGACGCGGTGAACCTGATGGCCGATCCACTCCACGGCTACATCAAGATCACCAAGCGGGTCCGTGGCGACAGCGAGGCCGCGGAGCAAGACCTGCTCGATCACCCCTGGCTGCAACGACTGCGGCGCATCCATCAGCTCCAGTCGGCGTGGTGGGTGTTCCCCGGCGGTGAGCATTCGCGCTTCCAGCACGCGCTGGGTGCGATGCACCTGAGCGGCGACTGGGCTCGCCGGCTCTATCCGAACCTTGGCGCCCTGGTGGGCGATGTCCCGTCGCTGGCTTGCGTCGAAGAGACGCTGCGCGTCGCGGGCCTGCTGCACGACGTTGGCCACGGGCCGTTCGGTCATTTCTTCGACCAGAACTACCTCGATCGCTTCTCGATCGACCACGAGGTGATCGGCCGCGCCCTCATCGGCGGGGAGCTGGCCTCGATCATCGCCGCTCTGGGCGCCAGCCCTTCAGGCCCCTTTGCCACTGGGGAGCGGATCGATCCGCGCTGGATCGCGGAGCTGATCGCCGAACCCGAGCTGCCCGGTACGGCGGCCCCGGCCTGGGTCCGGGCGCTCAAGCCGGTGCTCAACGGCATGTACACCGCCGACAACCTGGATTACGTGCCGCGCGATGCCTATATGTGCGGCGTCAAAGTTGGGCCGGTCGACATCGAACGCCTCCTGCACTACTCGTTTCTCGGGCCGGAGGGGATGCTGCTCCACCAGCACGGAAGCCAGGCGCTGCTCCTCTTCCTGAACGCGCGCCTCTACCTCTACAACAACATCTATTACCACCGGACGGTGCGCCGCATCGACCTCCACATGCGTGAGATCTTTCGGGAGACGATCGACCGGATTCTTCCCGGCAACCCGCTCGATCACCTCGACCACTACCGGGAACTGACGGACTGGTCGCTGATCGATACCGTCGACCGCTGGCGCCACGAGGGCGGCCGCGCCGCCGAGCTCTCGCACGAATGGGGCCGGATCGTCCGGCGCGAGCTCAAGTGGCGCCTGATCTTCGAGGATTACTACGAGTTCTCCAACCTGCCCGATGCCCTCCTCTACCCGCAGCCGTCCGACTACGTGCGCCGCATCCGTGAGGCCCTGCCGGCCTCGCTGAAGGGGGCCTCCTTCGAGGTCGACCTCGCTTCCGTCGACCCGCGGCCGCAGAATCCGTTCAAGGATCCGTTCCCCGTGAACATCTACAACCCGGTCAGCCGCGCGGTGGAGCGCAGCGCGGTCGCCGAGCTGTTCCGGCGGCTACCGATTCGTACCACGCTGGTGCGGGTCTTTACCGATGACACGTCACAGGTCGAGGCGCTGCGTGGAGCCGTAGAGCGCGCGCTCTACCGTCGCGACTCGGATCTTTTGGAGGCTGTCCCCTGATGGCGGTTCAGCCCCAGGACGCGATCAAGCCGCTCACGGTGCTCGAGCTCAACACCCGCATTCACGACCTGCTCGCCGCCCGCTTCCAGAGCGTGGTCGTCAAGGGAGAAGTCAGCGGCGTCTCCTTGCGGGGCGGCCACATCTGGTTCACGCTCAAGGACGCGGCGGCCGCCGTCGGGGCCGTGATCTTCAGCAGCACCGCTCGCCGCCTCCCGTTCCTGCCGGAGAACGGGCAGGAGCTGGTGCTGACCTGCCAGGTCGACTATCACGCCCAGTACGGGCGGGTCAACCTCGTGGTCAGCAAACTCGATTACGACGGCGCCGGCAAGCTGCGAGCGGCGATCGAGTTGCTCAAACGCCGCCTGGAGGGGGAGGGCGCCTTCCGCCCGGAACTCAAGCGGGCCCTCCCGTTCTTGCCGCGCTGCATCGCCCTCATCACCTCGCCGAGCGGGGCGGTGATCCATGACCTGCAGCAGGGGATCTGGGAACGGTTCCCCAACACCCGCCTGGTCGTGTACCCGGCGCGGGTGCAGGGAACGGCGTCGCAGCGGAGCCTGGTGGCCGCCTTGCGGCAGTGCGACGAGGACCAGCTGGCCGATGTCGTGATCGTTGCCCGCGGCGGCGGCAGCTTCGAGGAGCTGATGGCCTTCAACCAGGAGGCCGTGGTGCGCGCCATCCAGTCGATGCGCATCCCTGTGGTCACCGCCCTCGGCCACACGTCCGACCGAACGCTGGCCGACCTGGTTGCGGACCGGGAGGCCCGAACCCCGACGGCGGCCGCGGAGATCGTGGTCCCCAACAAAGCGGACTTGCTCCGGCAGCTGGGTGAGCGCGGGCAACGGCTGCAGCGCGCCGGGCTCACCGCCCTGATCGCCCCGGCGCACCAGCTGCAGCGGCGCCGCCAGTCCCTGCAGCGCCTGGCCCTCGATGCCCAGCTGCGACGCCGTGACCGGCTCACCCACCTGGAGGGGATGCTGCGCCAGCGCGACCCACGGGAGGTGCTGCGGCAGCGCGAACGATCCCTCGAGGAGTGCCGCCGGCGGCTGCAGCGCACCTGGCAGGCAATCGCGAGTCGGATCGAAAGCGGTCGCGTCGGAAAGGATGGCCTGCGAGAGCGACTGGTAGCGCTGGCGGGTCGCGGGGTGCGGGAGCGGGCGAACAACCTGCAGAGCCGTGCCGCGCGGCTGAGCTCGCTGGCGCCGGAGCAGACGCTCAAGCGCGGGTACAGCATCACCCTGGACGCGAACGGCGGCGGCATCATCAGAGGCGCGGAGCAGGCTCGCAAGGGACAGGCGCTCAGGGTGCTGCTGGCGGCGGGCCGGCTGGAGGCCACGGTCGACGAGGCGATCCCATGAGCCTCGACGAGTCCTTGACATACGAGCAGGCACTGGCCCAGCTCGATGCGACGCTACGCGCGCTCGAGGATGGCAAGCTGAGCCTGGAGGACGCGATCGCGGCCGTCGCCCGCGGGCGCGACTACTTGCAGCTGTGCGAGCGCAAGCTGGAGGAAGCCCGGCAGCGGATCGAAAGCCTGCCCGTCAAAGAGGACACCGATCTGGAGGAGCCGCCGCACCCGGCGACCGTCGCCGAATTACGATCCGAGCGCGGCGGAGCGCCCGGGACGCCCCAGGGCGAGATCCCCTTTTAGCGCTCTTCTTCCGATTCGGAGGGTGGCTGTCGCTCCAGTTCGGGCCGCTCGGCGGGTGGCTGACCACCGCGAAAGACGCCCCATTCGTTCAGCGAGCGGCGCAGCATCTCCGGGGTGGTCTTGTAGGCGGCCGCCAGCTGCTCCAGGTCGTCGGCGCGGAAGGTCACGACCGGGGTGTTGAAATCCTGTCGCTGCTGCTGCAGCCGAGCCACGTGGCGGGAAAGGATGGAGCCCTGCCGTTCGGGCAGCCCCTGCAACTGGGTCAGGTCGATCGCCAGCTTCGGCGGCAGCGCGGGCTCGCCCACGCCCTCGATCTCTTCGGGAAGGAGTTGATTGACGGGGACGCTGTACAGGGTCGCGATCTGGTGCAGCCGGGTGACCGAGATATTGCGGTCGCCGCGTTCGTAGGCGGCGAGCAGCGAGCCCTTCAGCCGCTTGTTCGACAGGACTTCGACCTGCTGGAGTGTGAGGCCGCGCTGCTTTCGCAGGCTACGAAGCCTAGCTCCGACTTTTCGCGAATAGCCGTCCATCAATCCCCCTTGACTGTGTGTGATCAGTCTATCGCAGAATGCGACGCGACCAAAGCTTTTGGCGTGTTCTAGTCGGATGGTGGCGGGGGGATCGTTCCTGAAGAACGACACCACCTTCCGTGGTCGTCATTCTGGGACATTTGCCCACCC
>DASZJR010000147.1:0-46868 GCA_035947855.1 Candidatus Dormiibacterota bacterium | reverse complement strand
ACGGCCACCCCCCAGGAGGACTGCGATGCGTGTCATGGATGTCGTCAATGAAGCCAAAGCGGCAATGCGAGTCTCCGAAGTGTTCGGCACGCCCTATGAAAAGGACGGGATCACCATTATTCCCGCGGCCAGGATCTCCGGCGGCGCGGGCGGTGGCGGTGACGAAGGCCAGCAGGCTGGCGGCGCTGGCTTCGGCGTTTCCTCCCGGCCGGTCGGCGCCTTCGTGATCAGAGGCGGTGAGGTCAGCTGGCAGCCGGCCCTCGACCTGAATCGAGTGATCCTGATGGGTCAGCTGGTCGCGATTGTGGCGCTTCTCACCGCCCGCGCCATCGTGAAAGCAACGGCGAAGCACCACTGATGGCCAGCCCGACCACGATCGACCTCGACCTCCAGTCCATTCGCCGGCAGTTCCCCGCGCTATCCCTCAAGGTTGATGGAGAGCCGGTCGTCTACCTTGACAATCCCGCCGGCACCCAGGTGCCGCAGCGGGTCATCGACCGCACGGCCGCGTACTGGCGGACGATGAATGCGAATCAGGGCGGGACCTCGAAGACCAGTCAGCGCTCGGATGCGCTGATCGCGCAGGTGCGAGAGGCAGCGGCGACCTTCCTCAATGCCGCCTCGGCCGACGAGATCGTCTTTGGCCCCAACATGACGACGCTGACCTTCGCGCTGAGCCGCGCGATCGGGCGTGAGCTTCGTCCCGGCGACGAGATCGTTGTAACCCGGCTCGACCACGACGCCAACGTCTCGCCCTGGCTGGCGCTCCAGGAGCGCGGGGTGACGGTGCGGTTCGTCGACATGGAGGTTCCCGAATGCACGCTCGACATGAACGATCTCCATCGGCAGCTGACACCGCGCACGCGACTGGTCGCGATCACCCATGCGTCGAATGCCGTAGGAACCATCCCCGACCTTGCGGCCGTGTCCCAGGCGGCCCACGCCGCGGGCGCCTGGGTATGGGTAGACGCCGTTCACTACGGGCCCCATGGGAGGATCGACGTCCGCGCCATCGACTGCGACTTCCTGGTGTGCTCGAGCTACAAGTTCTACGGTCCGCACCAGGGCGTCCTGTATGGACGCCGCGAGCTGTTGCAGCGACTCCGTCCCTACAAAGTTCGTCCCTCCAGTGACGACGTGCCGACCCGCTGGGAGACCGGCACCCAGAACCACGAGTGCCTCGCGGGAATGCTCGGTGCATTCGAGTACCTGGCGGAGCTCGGCGGCGCGGATCGCGTTGTGCGCCCGGCGCTGGAAGTGGCCATGGATCGCATCCGCAGTCACGAGCGGGCCCTTGCGGCGCGGCTGATCGATGGTCTCCGGCAGATCCCGGGCATCCAGATCTACGGGATCACCGCGCCCGAACAGCTCGATCGCCGGGCGCCGACGGTGTCCCTCATCTGGCCGCCGCATCGTCCGGAGGCGGTGGCGCGCTGGCTGGCGAGTCACCAGGTCTTTGTGACGCACGGCGACCACTACGCGACGGAGCTGATGACGAGGCTGGGCCTGGTCGAGCAGGGCGGCACGCTGCGCATCGGGATGGCCCACTACAACACCGCAAGCGAGGTCGACCTCGTGCTGGAACTGCTCGCCGGGTTCCGTGGCTAACGCGGCCGAGTCAGATGCTGATCAGCGCCACGCCCGCCAACGCCAGCCCGATGCCGGCTTGCTGCGGTCGGGCCATGCGCTCGTTGAGGACGATCCGCGCAAGGATGAGGGTGGCGACCGGATAGAGCGACGAGAGAATGGACACGACGCTTAGCAGTCCGAGGGTCGTCGCGAACGCGAACAGGACATCAGCTCCAACGTCGAGGATGCCGATGGCAAAAAGGACCGGCAGGTCGGGGAGCCCCACCTTGATGCGCGAGCGGAAGACCACGCCGAGCAAGAGCAGCGCGAGCACGCTCCCGGATCGGGTCGCGAGCACGCCCCAGAGCGGATCCGGCCGGCTGGCGTAGCGGATCGCCACCAGAAAGACGCCAAAGGCCAGCGCCGCGAGCAGCGCCAGGCCCGCGCCGGGAAGGATTCGCCGACCTGACTCTGACGGTCGGCGATCGACGGCCAGTAGCCCAATCCCTCCGAGCGCGGTTGCCATGCCAAGGAGCTGCCGCGCCGTCGGGCGTTCGCCCAGCACGAGGCCGACCAGGATGGGGACCACCGGACCCATGGCGGCGATGGTCGACACGACGCTGATCACCCCAATGGCCATCCCGCGGTAGACCGCTGAGAGGCCGATCAGGCCGGCAACGCCTGCCACGACGCCCGCGACGATCCAAAAGCCGGGCCGAGCGGGCACCCCGCGAACGCTGACCAGGATCGCGATCAGCACGAGGGTCGGCGGTTGCGAGACAAAGAGCACGGCAAACGCGCCCAGGCGCCGGGTCCTGACGCCACCCAGAAAATCGCCGATGCCCCAGCTCAGGCTGGCGGCCAGGGCCAGCAGAACGGCCGTCAGCGAGCCACCCGACGAACGGTGGTGCGCGTGAGGAGATCGCCAACCCGCTGGCGACGACCCGTCCGCAGGAGCAGCACCGCATCGACCGGCCACAACGGGAGCAGGACTCCAGCCAGGTTGCGCAGGGCCGCGCGCCACCACCCCGGAACGCCGCCCTCGGGTCCGTAGGCCGAGATGCCCATCAGGGTCTTACCGATCGTCTGACCGGTCCGCGCCTCGATCGGGACACGGTACGCCAGGGCGATGACCGCCAGCAGCAGGAGGCCTTCCGGGTCGAGCACGATCTCGGAGGTGTCCATCCCGGATATCGCCGTCAGGATCAGGACGGTGACGACGAACACGATGGCCAGGTCGATCAGACCGGCCCAGACCCGGCGGACCAACGAATACTGCCGCCAGGGGCCCCGGTCGCGTCCGCGGAAAATGGCCGCATCGATCGTGTCGGCCATCTGCCGCCGCACGCCCAGGACGATTGGATCCAGCGCGGTAAGGGCGCCGCGCCGTGCCAGCCAGCGTATGGAGAGGACGACCGCAAGTGCGGCAAGCAGAGTCACGGCGATGACGAAGAAACGATGCTGCGCCCGGTGGAAGAGGCGGACCGCCGGTTGGCCGGCCAGCGCGCCCAGCCCGACAAAGATCGCGATGTAGATGACGACCGATGGGATGAGGCCGGCGGCAAACGTCAGGCGCGGCATCCGGCTGACCCCGGCCACCTGCGTGGTGGTGATGCGGAGCCCTGGAATCAGCCGGCCGATGAAAACCGCCGGCGCACCGCGGCGGTGCAGCATGTGCGTCGCTCGCTCCAGCGCTGGCCGAAATCTCAAGGCGTCCGCGGCCTTCATCAGAGCCGGCCGGCCCACGGCGGCAAAGACTTCCCGGCCGACCATGGCGCCGAGGATGGTGGCCAGCAAGAGGGCGGCCACCATGGGGATTGGCTCCACCGTATCGCTGGCGACGGCGATCCCGGCGATGATCAGGAGCAGGTCGCCGGGTGCAAATGGGATCGGAATCCCGGTCTCCTCGATGAAGACGAGGCCTGCGATGACCCCGATCAGCAGGTCTCCGCTCAGACTGCCGATGGAGGTCATTGGATTCATCGCGACTATTACCGGCAGCTGCTAGCTGATCAGCTCGCGGATCAAGGGGATGGGCATGGACCCGCAGCCGAGGAAGGCGTCGTGGAAGGTCTTGAGCGTGTAGCCCGGCCGGCGTTGCATGTCGCGCCTGAGCTCGAGGATGAGGAGCTTACCCAACGTGTAGTTGAGATACATCGGGTCCCAGGCGCCGCGCGTTGCTTCCCGAGTGGCGGGCAGCTCGGTCATGAATCCGACTGATTCGAACACGCGAATGGCATCTGGCATCGCCATCCCCTGGCAATGCAGGCCGACGGCGACGAGGAATCGGCAATCGCGCAGCAGCGCCTCGAGACGTTGCGCCAATTCCTGCTTGGGATCGTTCGAATAGCCGATCTCCAGCATCATCTCTTCGACATAGTGGGCAAAGCCTTCGCCGGTGGTGTACGTCCAGAACAGTTGGCGCGTCGGCGACGCCGCGTGCCGTTCGAACAGGCCCTGGACGTAATGCCCGGGATAGGCCTCGTGAATCGAGGTACCCTCCAGCGTCGCGTAGTTCATGTAGCGCAGCCACTCTTCGCTCTTGGCATCATCCCAGTCCGCGCCGGGGACCGTGACCCAGTAGTGGCTGTCGGTGGCCACGGTTTCCAGCGGTCCGGCGCTATCCAGCGCGGCGCTGATGTAGGCGGCATACGACGGCGTCGGTTGCACCAGGCAGCGGCCGTTGCCGGGGAGGGACACGACGTCGCGCTCCACGATGAAGGCGCGGAGACGGTCGAGCATGGCCGTGACGTCATCGATGATGGAGCTCGCCGATGGATGGTGATCCTCCAGCCGCGCCACCGCGGCGGGAACGCCTGCGCCAGGTGCGATCTGTTCGGCCGCGGCCTCGGCCGCCGCTCGATTTCGTTCGATGTCGGCGTGCACCATGCGCTCGAGCGCCGCAACATCGAACTGCACGAGCTCGCGCAATCCCAGCAGTCGCAGGAAGCGGTCCTCACCAAGGGCGAAGCCGTCGTCCGCGGTGGCGCGCCTCGCCTTCAGCAGTGCCCCGAAATCCCTGGTCTGGTGGGCTGCGATCTCGATAGCCTGCAGCGTTTGCGCGTCATCGCGCGCGGCGGTGCGCACCTCCCCCTCCAGGTAGTCGACCTGCCCGTCGATCGCCTCGATGGCAATCTCGAGGTTTGGCCTGGGAAGCGGCGTCTCGAGGTTGTCGCGCGCCGCCTCCAGGAAGCCGCCGTAGCCGAGGAGGTGGCGGCGGAGGGCCGACAGCCGGTCGCCGAGCGAGGCGTAGGGCCGCTTCAAGTAGAAACTGATGTCCAGCTCGCTGGGGCCGGCGTAGAACATTGGATCCCGAAATGGCAGCCGTAACTCGGTGAGTTCGAAACGTGCCGCTTGCAACTGCGCGACCAGCGCCCGACGATCGATCGATTGATCCGGGGTGAGTCCCTGCACCTCCCCGATGGTGGCGAGCTGTTGATCGATCTCCGCGACCCGGGCGCCAATCGCCGTCTTGGAGAGATCGCCGACCACACCGTCGAACCGGTGATCGCCAACGTAGCGAGCGTGAGTCGGCGAAAAATGGAAAAAGCCTTCGATCACTCGCCGCTCGCTCGCTTCCCAGGCCCCCACGGCGCCGGCTAGGACGACTTCTTGGGCCGGCGGCTTCCCCGGCGATCCGCATGGGCGCGCATGAAGGTGTAGGTCTTCTCCGCGGCGTAGCCTTTGTGCACGGCATCCTGGATGCGCGGCCAGAATTCTTCCTTCACCCAGTTACGCGCCACCAGCACTTCGACGCCGGCGAGGCGAAGGTCGCCCTTGTCCAAATCGGACGTTGTATCGCCTCGCTGCAGCGAGCGCACGGCATCGAGGCTGAGGTTGGGAAGGAGCCATCCGTGCGGGATGAGGACCTCGGCCTGCCCGCGCGGCTCGTCTGGCACGGAGCAACTGTACAACGGGGACCGGCGGAGCCGTAACGTATGCTGCTCAGGTGCCGGTCCTGAAAACGCTTCACGTGCTCGGCGCGATCTTCCTGCTGGGGGGCGTCAGCACGCACGCGTTACTCCGGCCGATGGCGGCCCGGGCGGCCGACGCCGCGCAACACGCGCTCTACCAATTCGGCTGGCGGGTGCAACTGGCTCTCGTCTACACGGGATCGGCGCTGGTGCTCATCACCGGCCTGCTGCTCTGGGTTGGACATTTCAAGCTCTTCACCGGTTGGCTCCTACTCGGCTTCCTTCTTTATGTGGCGGCGGCCGGGCTCGACGGCGCCTTCCTGGCTCCCAACTTGCGGCGCGCGCGCGGCGCGATGGCGGAGGGATCGAGCTCCCTAGCCGGGGCGGCGATGACGATCCAGCTCGTCGCCTGGTTGCTGCTGATCGTGGTCGTCTTCCTCATGGTCGCGCAGCCCTTCTAAGACACTTGGCGCCGCTGGGACCGATCACGCTGACCGGGGTGCATATCCGGCTCGAGCCGATGCGTCCTTCGCACGCGCGAGCCCTACTTACGGCCGGACGCGATGAAGCGATCTGGAGCTGGATGCCGGCCCGGCCGGTGAACCTCGAACAGATGGAACGCGTGCTCGAGAAGGCGATGGAGGCCGAGTCGCAGGGCCGCGAGTATCCCTTTGTTGTCGTCCGCCGCGAGGATAACCGGGTCATCGGCAGCACCCGCTACCTGGACGTGCAGGAAGCCGATCGCAATGTCGAGATCGGCTGGACCTGGTACACGCCGGACGTGTGGGGCGGCGTCGTCAACCCCGAGGCCAAGTACCTGTTGATGCGCCACGCCTTCGACGACTGGCGCGCCGTCCGGGTCGCGCTCAAGACGGACATCAAGAACCTGCACTCTCAGGCGGCCATCAAGAAGCTGGGGGCCCGCTACGAGGGAACGCTTCGCAACCAGCGCATCCGTCTGGACGGCAGCTATCGCGATACGGTCATCTTCTCAGTGATCGAGAGTGAGTGGCCGCAGGTGAAGTCCCGTCTCGAAGAGCGGCTGCGCGTCTAGCTTTTCCCGCCTTTCAGCACCCGCAGGCCTGCGTGCGGATTTTCCCTCCCCCGCTGGCGGGGGAGGGTCGGCGTGGGGGCGCTTGAATCCTTCACGGAGGGGGCGGCTTGCGTGCGGCGTACCCGGTAGCCGCTGGCGACTTTCGTCGCGGCCGCCTGGGCGGCCGCGATCAGCTCCGCGGCCGCGACGTCCGCGCTGTTGAGCGCTTCTGGCTCGAACGCGACCATCTCGCTGACGCAAATCTGGCGCTGGGGATCGATGACGACGACCGCGACAAAGGGCTCTTCACTTGTAATGCTCGGATGGATCTGTGACCACGGAATGACATTGCCCATGACGGGAGCCTAACCCCCCGGTTTGACAGCTGTCTGTCGCAGCGCGGCCCCCCGGACGGCGATGCCACCGGGTTAAGTGGTGACTTCTTCTTCGACCTGGTCCGGGTTGGCTGACCCGTTGGCCCGCGCCTCCTCGGCGGACGCCGCGACGAGGGCCGGGCCGGGGAGCCGGATGATGGTCCAGTCGTCACCCTTCTCGGCGCGTTCGGCGATCGCCTCGTCCTTCGAGAAGAGGATGACCTGGTGGTCGAGCCGGCCCAATTCGTTCATCGCGGCGCTCAGGCGGCGACGATCGGCGTGCACCAGCGCCTCGTCGAGGAGGAGGGGAGGGGGCTCTGCGTTCCCCCCGATGATCCGCGCCAGCGCCAGCCGTTCGAGCAGGTAGATCAGCGAACGGGTGCCGAGACTGAGGTTGTCGACATCTTTATAGGTGCGCTGATCCTGGGTTCGTACCTGCAGCGCCAGGTCGTCGCCGATGCGGACATCACGGTAGCGACCGTTCGTGATCGGGGAGAGCTGGCCCTGGAGTTGCGACTTGAGCCGCGGGATGACGGCCCTGCGGACCGACTTGGCCGCCGCTTCGAGCGTTTCGATGGCGAGGTCGTAGGCATGGGCCTCGGCTTCCAGTTCCTGGAGCTGCTCGCGGGCGGTCGCGATCTCCTCTTCGAGCGAGGCGACGTCTCCGGTCTGGGTGAGCCGGTCGTTCAAGAGCTCCTCCGCCCGTGCCCGTTCTTCCTGGGCTCGCTCCTTGCTGCTACGGTGCTGGTCGCGCTGCCGTTCGAGCTCGGCCAGCGGCAGCGCGGCGAACTCCGCCACCGCAGCCGCGTCGACGCCCCGGCTGACCTCGCTAATCTGACGAGCCAGGTCATCGACCAGCTGGCGGAGCGATGCGCCTTCGTCGTTGGGCGCGGTGCCCCGCTGGCCCTCCAACTCGGTGAGCCTCGCGCTCGACGCGCGGTACGCCTCCGCGTGGCCGACTCCAGCGTCCCAGGCCTGGGCCGCGCGCTCCATATCGGTCTCGGCGATGCCGGCCGGCGCATAGACGGCGGCCAGCTGACGAGCGTAATCGTCGGCCTTGGCGCGCTCGGCGACCGATCGCTGGCCAGGCGCTCGAAGTTGCTCCAGCTGGGCGTCGAGTTGCTCGATCCTGGTGCGGACCTGTTGCGCCGTGCGTGCGGCCTCGCAACTCGCAATGAAATCGCGGGCGGCACCGAGCGCCTCGCGTCGGTCGAACCCCAACTGGTCGAGCAGGCTGTGCAGCCGCTGGCGCAGGGACTCCCGCCGCTGATCCATTTCGGATTCCGCGCGGGATGCGTCCTGCGATCGCTCGCTGGCAGCGTTCCAGGCGAGCGTGTCCTGCGACAGTGATTCGACCTCGCGGGCGACCCCGTCGACGGCCTCCTCGGTCGGCGCGGGCTGCGGAAGTCCCCACGATCCGACCAGCTCGCGCAGGCTGCGCCCGGCCACTTGCGCGCGTTCCTCCAACTCGGTGGCCTGGCGGTCGAGCTCGAGACGTGTGGCGTCGTAGCGGACCTTCTGCAAGTGCTCGACCAGGGCCTGCTGCAGTTCCGCCGAGCTTCGGACGCCCCAGGGCTGGAGGATCTCGCGACGCTTGACCCGCGCCTCGTCCTTGGCGCGGAGCCGGCGATCGACCTCGCGAACGGCGGCGCCGCGCACCCAGATGCCGATGCCGGTGGACAGGACACCCATGCCAAGGAGGAAGAAGGCCGCCCCGCTGAGTGGAAGGGGCATGCCCCCTTGCAAGGCGAGGAAGGCAACCAAAATGGCCATGGCGGTGAGCAGCAGCCCACCCAGCAATGCCCCCAGGAAGGTGCGCTGCCGGCTTCGGGCGCGCTCGGCCATCGCCTCCTCGCGTCGCATCGATTCCTCGGCCTGCTGACCGTTCTTGATGACGTCGGGGACTTCTTTGTAGCGGGCGATGTCGTGTTTGAGCTGCTCCAGGCGCGGCGGCAGCTCGGCGCCCGCCCGGCGGCGTGCCTCGAGCGCGACGTTGTGGCGCTCGTGCCATTCCGAGAAGACGCGCTGGAATTCCATCTGACGGGCGGGCCAGTCGAGGTTGTTCCCGATCAGGCCCGGGTGCCGCTCCGCGATCCGCCGAGCCTCCTCCGCCGCGGCCTGGGCCCGGAGGTGGACCTCGGGCGCCTGGGTGTCGGCGACGTTGAGTGTGGAAAGGAGCTCCCGGACGGCGGGCTCGTTGCCGAGCGCCGCCTCGTCGATGCCGCGGGCTCGCGTTTCGTGGCCCTGGGCCTCGGCATCGAGCTTCTGGCGCTCCGCCTCGAGCTGCTGCACCTGCGCACTCGTGTCCGCCGCCCGGCCTTCGAAGTCCGCCTGCGTCTCCCTCGATGCGCGCAGGTGGCTCCGCAGTTCCTGCACCTCCGCCTGGCGGTCGAGGGGAAACATCGCGAAACGGGTGTGCTCCTCTTGACGGGCGCGTTCCTCGGCGAGCGCGTGATCGAGCGTGTCGACCCGCTCCAACCGGTGACGCGCATCCTGTAGGCGGGAGGCGAGCAGGGCCGCCTCGAGCGTTTGGACGATCCCCAGCTCGGCCTCGGTCAGTGCCGAAACGGTCTCTCGCTTCTGCGCCAGCTCGTCGACGGCGGCTCGTGCCTGGCGGGCGGCCGCAAGCTGTCGCTCCAGCTCGGTCAGGCGAGCCTCGAGATCGTGCAGTGGGCCGGTGCGCCCGCGCGGCTTGCCGATCCGATGGGTCCGCTCCTGGCGGAGGCGATCGAGCACTTTCTGCGCCGTCCGGTCGGGGTGCGCCGAGTCCGCGAGGGCGACGATCGCCTCCTTGATCGTGCCAGCGTCTTCCAGGCGCAGCACTTCGCTGCGCGAGATACACGCCGTGTTGGTGTAGATATCGCGGCTGACGCCGAGCAACTGGCGTCCGACCTGCAATCCGCCCGAGGCATCCCGCTCGAAGCGGTCGCCCAGCTCCGCGCCCGTGCTCATGTCGAAGACGCGAACCGTCTCGGCGTCGAGGTCGCGCTCGATGCGCAGCTGAGTCCCATCCTCCAGGACGACCTCCAGCGCCAGCCCGAAGTTGCCGCCTTGCCAGGGGCGCCACCGGTCGGCGCGCTCCACCAGCGCTGAGCGCGCTCGATCGCCCGACTGCAGCCCGTAGAGGCCGGTCACGATCGCCTCCTGCAGGGTGGATTTTCCAGCCTCATTTGGCCCGACGACCACGTTCATCGTGGGACCGAAACGTAGATCCATCCCCTGAAGGCTGCCGAAGCCCTCGATCTCGATTCGGGTTAACTGCACGGCGGACTCATCGGCGTCATTCGTCGAAGGCGTCGAGTGCGAGCTGCAAGGCGCGGCCCACCGCCTCTTCCTCCTGGCGAGACCCCTGCTTGTGGTCAACCAGCTTGCGCACCATCTCGCCCCGGCTGGTGAACTCCTGGGCGGCGGCCTCGAGGTCGTGCGACATCCGCGAGTGGTCACGGAACTCGAGATAGGCGAAGCCATCGCTGCACTCGGTTGCCAGCGTCTGCGGATCCAGGGTCAGCCGGTGGTCGCGTTCACCGACCAGCGTGGCGCGGATGACGCCGCCATTGAGCTGCCTCTCCTCCCGCATCGCCATCACCGCGTCGCGGACCTGCTCGAGGCCGGTCATCCCGGTGACGTCGATCGTCTCCTGGGCGAACTGCCGTAGGTTGATATCTTCCAGCAACACCTGCAGGTCGCCGTTATCGTCGACCGTCAGCAGCGCGGTGCAGTGACGGCCGGATTCGTTCCAGCCGAGAGGCTCCGGGCTGCCGGGATAGGTGATCGACTCGGCGGTTGTGCCGTCGTGATAATGGCCAAGGAGGGCGTGACGAAAGCCGGCCTCCTCGACCTGGGCGGGCAGGATGGGTTTATAGGGCGTCACGCCCTCTGGCACCGCGCTCATATCTGACGCGTGCAGCAGCAGCAGATGCGTGCCGGCCTCGCGCCGTGGGAAATCACGCAAAGCGGCCTCTGCCACGTCGGGGCGCATGAAGCCGGCGGCCCAGATGTTGACGTCCCCATAGCGGTAGGGTCGAAGATCCTCATGGGCCGCCACCGTGACATTTTCCGGCCAGCGCAGGTACCGGTAGGGTGAGCTCGGCAATGCCGGATCCGCGTGGCCGGGCGCGATCAGGACCGGCAAGCGGGCATCACCCAGGGTTTGCACGACGAAGCTTGCCGTTTCGCGGGTCACGTGATCGTGCTCGAAGAGATCGCCACCGCAGGTGATCAGGTCGGCCTGGGCCGCTTTGGCCCGCTCGATGATCCGTTGGAGGGCGGCGCGAAGATCCTCGCGGCGTCGTTGCGCCCCGACGCCGTAGAGGCGCTCACTCGCGAAGGACCGGTCGAGATGCAGGTCAGCGAAATGGAGCAGGCGAAGGGCCACAAATCCCCCGTAACCACGCGAATTGTGCCTGGCGCGATGGCATAAGCGGGCGCGAAAGCGTGCCCATTATAAAGGTTGGGCTGAATTTGTTTCGCAAGCAACCGGCGTGGCGATAACTGGGCCTAGACTGGACGGCGAAGTGGGCTCGTTCGAGAAGGGGGATCGTGGGGCGCGGATCTTGAAGATCCAGACGCTGCTCCAGGGCAATCCCCACGGTTTGGCGACAGGCGAGATCGCGCGCCGCACCGGCGTGAACCCGCGGACCACCTATCGCGACATCAAGGCGCTCGAAGCGATGAACGTGCCCGTCTACGAGGACAGCGGGCGGTTCGCGATCGACCCGAACTACTTCGTGGCTCCCGTGAAGTTCACCCTGCGCGAGGCGATGGCGCTGTTGATGGGTGTTCGCTTGATGCACCGCCATCGCGACCAGGCCGATCCCGACGTGGCCGACGCCTTCACCAAGCTGGCAGCCGTGTTACCGGCCCCCGTCGCAGAGTATGTTCACGCCACGGTTCGTCAGATGGCCGATCGTCCGTCGAATCCCATCTACTCGCGGGTACTCCAGACGGTCGCGCTCAGCTGGGCGGGGCACAGGGCAGTCCGCATCTGGTACCCGACGGCGAATCACGAG
This sequence comes from Candidatus Dormiibacterota bacterium, assembly GCA_035947855.1. GTDB lineage: Bacteria > Chloroflexota > Dormibacteria > CF-121 > CF-121 > CF-13. Next base: position 34,969 of record DASZJR010000147.1, on the reverse strand, counting down.
GTCAAGCCCCGCGTGATCGAGCCCTATTTCCTGGAGCCCTCCCTGATCGGTCACAGCAGCTACGTAGTGGCGCGCGATCGCGGATTGAAGGAGATGCGGACATTCAAGCTGGAACGCATCACGCGGGCCGAGCAAATGCCGGAGACCTATCAGATCCCGGAGGAGTTCGATGTCAACAAATACCTGGCGGGCGCCTGGGGAATCTTCCACTCCGGCGAGCCGGTCGCGGTGCGCATGCGCTTCTATCCGCCGGCGGCGGCACGGGTGAAGGAATCCATCTGGCATCCATCGCAGGCGCTCAGCGATGGGCCGAAGGGTTCGGTCAACATGACAGTCACCGTGACTGGCACCGTCGAGATCACCCCGTGGATCCTGGGATGGGGCGACGCGGTCGAGGTCCTGGCGCCCGCGGACCTGCGCAAGAAGATCAGCGGCATAGGCACGAAAATGGCAGCGCGCAACAAATAGTTCGGTCAGAATTTCCCTCCCCCCGCTTGCGGGGGAGGGTAGGGTGGGGGCAAGGAGGATGATCGTGAGCGTTTTTCAGACCGTCGCAAAACTGAAGCCGACGCGCATCTGGGACGGTGTGCTCGCGCGGACGGTGAACGGTGACCGGCTCAGCATCGGCTTCGTTGACATCGATCCGAACATGCTGGTTCCGGAGCACCGGCACGAGAACGAGCAAGTCGGGTTCGTCCTCCGCGGTTCGGTGACCATGGTGGTCGACGGTCAGGCACGCGAGTTGCGGGTGGGGGAGACGTACACGATCGCCAGCCAGGTTCCCCACTCGGCGAAAGCCGGCGTCGACGGTGTCTCGGTGGTGGACGTCTTCGCACCGGTTCGCGAGGACTGGAAGTCCAAACCCACCGTCGATCCGTTTCCTGGTCGCTGGCCCTAGGCTAGAAAAGGCCCCGATACTCTCCGCCGTCGACCGCCAGTGTCGCGCCGGTAATGAAGCTGGCGGCATCGCTCGCGAGGAACACGACCGCGGCGGCCAGCTCCTCGGGTCGTCCGTGCCGGCCAAGGGGAATGTTGCGGATGCTCGCCGCCGTGAAATCGCTGAGCTCGACGCCGAGCTTGAGCGCCTGGTGACGGTTTTCTTCCCTGATGCGATCGGTTTCGAAGCGGCCGGTAAGAATCGAATTCACCCGCACCTCGGGCGCAGCCTCTTTCGCGAGCGTCTTTCCCATCGCGACCACCGCCGGTCGCAACGCGTTGGAGAGCACGAGATTGTCGACCGGCTGATGTGCGGCGATCGACGTGAGGTTGACGATCGCCCCACCGCCGCGCCGTAGCGTCGGGAGGGAGGCGCGCGTGAGGCGAACGGCGCTCATCAACACCAGGTTGACGGCCTCCACCCACGCCTGGTCGTCCAGATCCGCGACGCTGCCCAGGATGGGCCCCCGCGTGTTGTTGACGAGCACCTCGAGGCCGCCGAGCGCTTCGGTCGCCCAGGCGACGAGATCGCGGCACTGGTCAGCCTGCCGGACATCCGCGACCCGCGCCACCACGTCGTAACCCTCGTCGCGCAGCGCGCTCGCCGCGGCCTGGATGCGCTGCTCATCGCTCGAGGAGATGGCAACGCGACAACCCTCCGCGGCCAGCGCCCGGGCCGAGGCATACCCGAGCCCCCGGCTGGCGGCGGTGACCAGCACCCGGCGTCCGCGGAGCCCGGTTTCCACCGGCCAATACTAAAAGGGCCGCAACGATCTCTAGGCGGCGACGCGCGGTTGCTTGCCGCAGGCAGGGCACGGGGTCCCCGCTTTGAGCTCGGCTCGCTTGAAAGCGTGGCCTCCGCAATGCGGGCAGAGCGCACCCGGCCGCAGCGGAACGGCCTGCTCCGCCTGCTGCATGCGCTCGCGGAGATGGCTGTCGTCGTCCTTCTCGATGAAGCGCGGATCGGTGGGCGTTTGCGTGGTCATGCGGCCTTCAACTCCTGCGGAGCGAATTGCTCCGGCCGTAAGCGGTCACCGATGGCGCGCCCGATGACTTCCGGATGCAGCTCGACGCCGCGCTGGAAGGGGTGCACGCTCAGGATGGCCGGTACGGTTCGATTGCCCAGCTGCACATCGAGCACACGGCCATGCAGGCTGGTCATCCGACCCCATCCATCCCAGGTTTGCATCGTCCGCCACCAGAGGTGGCGAGCGACCGGGCCGCCCATGGCAACGACGAGCTGCGGGTTGATGCTCTCCAACAGGCTGTGCAGGTGGCGGTCGACGCACTGGTTCAAGGCCTCGTCGGTCACCAGGTCGGGGTTTGCCGTCGAGCAACGCACCGCCCAGGTGTGGAACGCGAGGTCCAGCCCGTCATGCTTCTCCGGTTTCTGCCCGAGCCGGCGGCGCGCGCCGAGCAGCACGGCCCGCACGTACTGGTAGTAGGGCTGCGGCGTGTCCGACGTCATGTGGTGTTCGAGCCCGGCTTCGTGATCGAGCCACTCGCTGAAGGCCTCGTTACTGGCGCTGGCGGCATCCAGCGGGCTGGGGCTGAGGAAGACGATCGGTGCGTGCGGGTTTCCAAACCCGATCTGCGGCCGGCGGAGCGGCTCAGCCAGGCCGGCGCAGGGGCTGTCGGCGCCCCGATCGGCTTCGGCGATCGCGCAGCCGTGCAGCCGCTTGAGCGCGTCCGAGCCGAAGAACTGCAGGTATTGCTGGCCCTTGCTCACGCTGTGAAAACGACGCCGGGTGGCCGGTGAAGCTTGCGCTCCGGCGACTAAGATTTTCCCGATGGCTCCCGTCCCCGGCATCGACGTCACTCAGTTGCGCGAGCGACTCAAGGCCCAGCCGGCGCCATTCCTGCTCGATGTCCGGGAACCCTGGGAGTACCAGCAGGGCCACGTCCCCGGCGCCCAGTTGATCCCGTTGGGTGAGCTGGAGCAGCGGGTCAGCGAGGTGCCCCGCGACCGGCCGGTCCTGGCCATCTGCCACAGCGGGCAGCGGAGCCTGGCGGCCGCCGGCTACCTGCAGCAACTCGGCTACGCCTCGGTCAGCAACGTCGACGGCGGCACTGCCGCCTGGATCGAGCGCGGCTACCCCGTCGATAAATAACCCTCCACCTTGTGGGGCGCTCCGACAGACAGCTGTCAAAACCGCCTGCTTGACTTTAGACATGCTCCAAACCACCATTGACACGACCATTCGTCTTTTTCACGTCCTCAAGGAGTCCAAGTGAACGTCCTCGAACTGGTCCTCGTGGTTCTGCTGGTGGCCACCCTGCTCTGCCTGGTCGCCCTGCTGCTCCGGCGGCCGGCCGCGACCGGTCCATCGGATGCGGTGCTCGCGGCGCTGACGGACCTGGGAGCGCTCAAGTCGAATGTCGAGGCGGTGAGCAATCAGCAGAGCGCGCTGAGCCAGTCGCTCGGCATGGTGCAGACGGCGGTTCAGGGCGTCGAGTCCAAGGTCCTCGAGAGCTCGGCCGGGGTTCGAGACGCGATCGGCAAAGACCTGTCCGAGGCGCGCCTCGCCATGGAGCGTTTGAAGGTCGACGCGGAGGAGCGCCGCCGCATGGAAGAAGACGTCCAGGCTTCAGCCCGGCGGATCGAGACCGTCCTGCTGGGCAGCCGCACCCGCGGTGCCGCTGGCGAGAACATCCTGCAGGATGCGTTCCGCCAGTTCCCTGCCGAGATGATCGACATGAACTTCCGCGTCAACGGCAAGGTCGTCGAGTACGCGCTCATCCTCGCGAACGGCAAGCGACTACCGATCGACAGCAAATGGCCGTCTCCCGAGTTGCTGGACCGGCTCAACGATGGCTTGCAGGAACCGGGGAAAGAGGCAACGATCGTCCAGGAAATCGAGCGGGTCCTTCGCCTGAAGGTCAGAGAAGTCAAGCAGTACATCGACCCCGGGGCGACGCTTGGCTTCGCGCTTGCTGCCGTTCCCGACCCGGTCTTCAATGCCTGCCGCCGTGCGCACCTCGAGGCGTATCGCGAAGGCGTGATCCTGATGCCTTACAGCATGACGATCCCCTATGTGTTGGCGCTCTTCCGCCTGCACCTGCAGTACGCCAAGTCGATCGACCTCGAGAACCTCGAAGGCTACTTGCAGCAAATCGACGACAACGTCGCGTCGCTCGACCGCCTCCTCGAGAACAACATCGCGCGGGGCAGCACCATGATCCAGAACGCCTTTACCGAAGCCAAGCGCAACCTGGGACAGATGCGGGGCGCGCTGGCGGCCCTGCGCGCGGTGCCGCAGGCGGGGTTGGCACCGGAGGCGGAACTCGACCAGGTCCAGGAGCCCGACCTGCAACTCTTGATCTCGCGCTAGGCGAGGCCCGGTGTCCGGGCGAGCCGCATGACGAGCAGGAGGAGGAGGAGCAAGCCGCCGCCGACGAGCATCATCATCGTGCTCGGGCGCTGCGAGGGGTCGTCGATCACGAGCTCGTCACTCGCCAACGTGGTACCCGCTTCGTTTGTCACCGCGACTAAATAGGTACCCTGCGACAGGTTCTCGGGCAGTTTCATGAGGAGGTGATTCGCGTCGGGAACCTGGACGGTGGTCGCGGGCCGGCCGCCGACCTGCACGGTGGTCCCAGGGGTCAGGTGTTGGCCGAGGATCATGACGTTCGGCAATACGGTCGGGTTGACCTTGACCGGGTTGAGCTGGAAGACGAGCGGCGGAAGGATCGCGGTCGGCCGGGCCGGGGCGGGCGCAGCCGGTCGCGTGGGCTTGGATGGCTTGGTGGCCGCGTAGGCCGGGAGGGTCAAGGCGAGCGCCAGCAGGCTTGCCAGACCGCCCGCTGCCAGGCGCCGCACTGCTGTCATGGAAAATCCCTCTACTACACCTAACGCGCCTGGCATTACGCGCCGCGTGGCGATTCGGCCCATTCCCTCTGCGTATACGGACGTAGCTGTAACCTCTGGCGCAACAAAAAAGCCCCTGCCCAACGGGGCAGGGGCCTGTGAACTGCCAGAACGATCTCGCGGCCCTTTCCACGTCGGGGGCCGCTATTTCATTTAGCGGTTTCCGCCTCCGGGCCAGGTCTGCTCCGGGGGACGCTCGCCGATCTTGATCCGTTCCGGGCCGCCGGGCGCGCCGGGCTCGGACTCGCTGCCCATGCCGGGCTCGCTGCCAAATCCACCGAACGACGGCATCGGCGGCTCAGCCGGCCGCGCCACCGGACGCCCACCGCCGGTGAATGAGCTCGATGGTTTGGGCGCGGCCGGGGCTGCTGGGGCGGCCGCGCGGACCGCCGGCTTGGAGGCGGCTTTCGGCGCGCTCACCTTGGCGGGGGCGCTCTTCCGCTTGGCGGGCGCGCTTCGCTTGGCGGTGCTCTTCTTCGCTGTGGTCTTCTTGGCGGTCGACCGCTTGGCGGTGCCCTTCTTCGCCGTCGTGCGCTTGGCGGTCGACTTCTTGCCGCCGGCGCGCTTGGCCGTCGATTTCTTCGCGGTCGACTTCTTCTTAGTCGAGGATTTCTTCTTCGCTGGCATTTTTCCTCCCTCGGATGCGCGATGCAGAGTTCGCGCGTGGTTCATGCGGATGAGGACCCGCTGCTGTTACCTGCGATTTATAGCATCGGCTCTCCGCAAAGACAAGCACTTCCCCACGCGGGTACATCAATAGCCGATCACGCTGCTGGTGCCCGGTCGCGGATCGCCGCCTCCGGTTAGCATCCCGTCCTCGATCCGAATGACCTGGGCGGCGCCCCCCGCGGCCCAGTCGCCGATCGCCTGCACCGTGTGGCCGCGTTCGCGCAGCGACCCGATGACGGCATCGCCGAAACGGGCCTCGAGGCTGAGGCCGGAATCCGACCAGGTGGTCTGTCCGCCCATCGTCCAGCGGGGCGCATCGAGTGCTGCCTGAACGGGCATGCCGAGGTCGATCAGGTTGGTGATGAGCTGCAGGTTGGTCTGCACTTGCCAGAACGACCCGGGCGTCCCGCCGACAACCTGAGGTATCCCGTTCTCCAGCAGCATCCAGGAGTTGAGCGTGTGCACGGGCCGCTTGCCCGGCGCCAGCCGGTTGGGGCTATTCGGATCGAGGCTGAAGCAGTCCATCCGGTTGTTGAGCAAAATGCCGGTGTCGCCCGCCACCACGCCGTTGCCGGCGTAGAGGCTGTGGATGTACGACACCACGTTGCGTGCCTTGTCGACCACGCAGAGATAGGTGGTGTCAGCGTGGCCCGCCGCTTCGTTCTGGAGGGCCGCGGCGCGCCTCCGGTCGATGCGCTGCGCCAGGGCCTGGCCGCGCTCTCTTGAGAACAGGTGGTCGATCGCGGTGGGGGAGAACGCGGGATCCGCAACGTGCTCGAGGCGTTCCGTCAGGGCCAGCTTGTGCGCCTCCACCTGGAGGTGGGCGCGATCCGCCGGGTCGCTGGGCAGATCGAGGCCGTCCAGGATCTTGAGCGCGATCAGCACGATCAGCCCCTGGGAGACCGGCGGCTGCTCCGCGACCGTCCAGCCGCGGTACGTCGCCTGGATCGCGTCGAGGACGTGCGTGCGATGCTCGGCCAGGTCGCGTTCTGAAAAGAGCCCACCGCCTCGATCGGAGGCGGCCACGATCGCCCGGGCGATAGCACCCCGATAGAACGCCGCCGCTCCCTCGGCCTGAATGGTTCGCAGCGTGCGGGCAAGGTCGGGTTGCCGAAGCCGAAAACCGGCCCCAGGCGGCCGCCCATCCGGAAAGAAGACCGCCCTGGTCTCGGGGAACCCTGCCGCGACGGCGGCCATTTCGGCGTTCTGACGAGCTTGCCGGGCGGTCAGGGGAAAGCCTGTCTGCGCATAGCCGATCGCCTCCTCGAGCAGCGGGCCCAGTGGCCGCGTGCCGAAACGCTCGAGCGCCACCTGCCAGGCGTCAACGATGCCCGGGACGCTGGCCGCCAGCCAGCCGGACTCGGGAATTCGACCGAGGGCCAGATAGCGGTCGATGGTGGCGTGGTGCGGAGCGGCCCCGCTGCCGTTGATCGCGGTTACGGTACCCCGCTCGGCCGGCGCCACCAGGAGAAACGCGTCGCCCCCCAGCTGACCGCTCCACGGCTCGACCACGGTGAGCACCGCTCCGGCCGCGACCGCTGCGTCGATCGCGTTTCCGCCGTCGCGCAGCACCCGGAGGCCGGCCGCACTCGCCAGCGGGTTGACACTCGCGATCATGCCATGCGGCGCGCGCCGCGCCTCCTGGGCCGGCCAGCCGCCCATCAGTGGCCGTTCAGCCAATCCAGCACCGCCGTGAAAAGGGCATCGTGCTCCAGGTCGACGGTAATGGCGTGGCCCGAGCGTTCGAACCAGATCAGCCGCTTGTCGGCCGAGCCGATGGTCGCCACGATGTGGGGCGCGTTGGCGACGTCGACGGTCCGGTCCCGGCGGCCATGCGTGATCAGCGAGGGGATGGTAATGCTCGGCAGTTCTCGGTCGACGACGCGCAGCAGCGCCATCAGGCTCTCGATGCAGACGGTGGGACGGCGGGCGTAGCTATGCAGCAAGCGCACGGCGCCGGGGTCCCCAAGGTCCACGTCGTCACTAGGCTCATGCCAGCGCACCACGTACTTGAGCCCACGAATCGCTTTGATCCGCCAATCGCGGAAGTAGGCGGGCGAGCTCATGGCGCCCATGGTGAAGACACCGCGCACCTCCGGATGGGTCGCCGCCAGGTGGAGGGCCAGCGTTCCGCCCAGCGACTGGCCGCCGACAAAGACGTCGGTGCAGTCACGCCGAAGCTCCGTGAGCGCATCCTCAGCGGAACGGACCCAATCGGGCCAGCGGGTTGCGGCCATCGCCTCGGGCGTGAGCCCGTGTCCGGCGAGTAACGGTCCCATGACGTCGTAACCGCCCGCGGCCAGGAACTGTCCCATGCCGCGCACCTCCGGGGGCGTCCCGGCAAAGCCGTGGATCAGCAGGATTCCGCGGGTTCCGCCGCGAAAACGGAATGGCTGCAGCTCCGCGGGCTCAGCCGGGCTGCTCCAGACGGATTTGGTACTGACCGCCATCAAGTTCGCAGTGTATCGGCCCGCAAGTTCGCTCGGCCGCGCCCGGTTATACGAGCCGGGCGAAGACTCGCCCGTCGGTGCGCATCACTGACCGAACCTGGGGGGTGAACAGCCGCTATGGCGATCGTCGGGTGGCTCATCGCGTTGGCGCTGGGTATCGTGCTCGCCCTCTTTTCGGTGGGCAACCAGCAGCCGGCTGTCATCAACGTTCTCGGCGCCACCTACCAGGACATCCCGACGTGGGTCGTGATGCTCGCGTGCGCCGCCATCGGTGCGCTGATGGTGCTCGTCATAAGTCTTGTCGACCGGGTGCGCTGGTACATGGCCAGCCGCTTCACCAAGAAAGTTCTTTCCGAACACAAGAAGATGATCGTCCAGCGGGACAACCGGATCAGCGAGTTGGAGCAGGAAGTGCTTCGGCTCCGCGGAGCCGCCTGAGGCAGCGATGACCCTCAAGGCCTGCCCGCACTGCGGGTACCGCTACAACGCGCCCGAGAACCAGACGTGCGGGAAATGCAAGGGCTACCTCGCTGCTCCGGCCGCCGCCGCCGCCGTCATTGCGCCGCGACGTTCGCTGATGCCGCGGACCCTGCCCGAGTTCGCCTGCTACCTGGCCGTTCCCATCGGTGCCCTGCTGGGATTCCCCAACCCGATCGGCGCCGCCTTCGGCTTGCTGATGGCCGGGTTGTTGATCAAGGTCGTGCGGCTCGATATGGAGCGCTTCTCCAAGGGACTCCTGATCGGGATCGTCGTCGCTGGCGTCTTCTTCGTCTACTTGATCTTCCTGCTGATCTTCAGTTTTCTATTCAGTCTGCTTGAACCCGTCCTTCAACCGCTGGTAGGGCGCACCTTCAAGCACTAGCGGGCGGCCTTCGGTGCGGCCCGCCCGCTACCTCGTTCGTCCCGGCCTGATCGTTTTGCTGCTGATGGCGGCGCTTCCGGCGGCGCTGGGGCCGAGCGCGCCGCGCCCAACCGCCCAGGTCGCGCGCGTCGGCCCGACCACCACGCCGACCCCGTCACCGAGTTCCATTACGCCATCCGCCACGCCCGACCCACGACCCGCGCCGTTGACGGTGGACATGGCCGTCGGTCAGATGATGGCGGCGAGCTTCGGCGGGCCGAACATCACCGACGGGCTGCGTCACCTGATCCTGGATGAAAAGGTCGGCACCGTGCTGATTTTCAGCGACAACTTCACGGACGCCGCCGGTCTTCTCCGGTTGACCACGGAGTTACAGCGGCTGGGACGCGAAGCCGGCCTACCGGCGCCGCTCCTGATCGCGGTCGACGAAGAGGGTGGCCGGGTGATGCGGATCCACGACGGTGTAGCCGCGCTTCCCTCGGAACTGCAGCTCGGTGCCAGCGGTCCAGACGGCGTCCGAAGGGCAGTGGCGGCCACAGCGTCCGGCCTCCATGCGCTCGGCATCCAGCTCGACCTTGCCCCGGTCGCGGACCTGCGGTGGAATCCGGCCGACGGCGTGATCGGCGACCGCTCGTTCGGAAGTGATCCGCGCGCGGTCGGACCGCTCGTTGCGGCCGCCGTCAACGGCCTACACGATGGAGGGGTCGCCGCGACCCTCAAACACTTCCCTGGGCTGGGCGGGGCGGCCGGTGATCCGCACAGCGCTATGCCAACCGACTCCGAGAGCCTCGCGCGCTGGAGCGCGACCCAGGCGGGCAGTTTCAAGGCGGGGATCGATGCGGGCGCCGACGCCGTGATGACCACCGCGGTGGTCGTTCCGGGCCTCGACCCGAGTGGGACGCCGGCCCTCTTTTCCCGTGCGGTCGTCACCGGCCTGCTGCGCGAGCAGCTGCAGTTCCAGGGCGTGATCGTGACCGACGGCCTCGGCATGGGCGGAATCACCACGCTCTACGCGCTGCCGCAGGCGACCGTCGCCGCGGTGATGGCGGGTAACGACCTCGTGCTGCTGAACAGCGCTGATGCCGCCTACGAGGCGTCAGCGATCGAGATGGTCAAGCAGCAGGTGCGCAGCGGCGCCATCCCGATGGACCAGGTGCAGGCGTCCGCGGCGCGCGTGATTGCCATGCGCGCACGCTGGCCGGCCTGGGCGCCGTCGGCGGTCGACGTGTCGGCGGCGTCGCCGGCGATCGACTCAGCCTCGAACCGCCGCTGAGCTAGTTGTTTCTCCCCACCGGCAGCACTTCTCCTTCTCCCGCTTGCGGGGGAGGCGCGGTGTGGGGGCGCACCAGCCAATTCAGCGCATTCACGTAGGCTTTCGCTGCCGCCTCGATGACGTCTAGTGCCATCGCGCGGCCGATGACGACGTGGGATCCCTGGCTCAGCGTCACGACCGCCTCGCCCAGCGCGTCCGTGCCCTGGGTCGCCGCCGCGAGGCTGAAATCTTCGAGCTCGGCCGGCACACCGGTCAAGTCCTGGATCGCGCGAAACACCGCATCGAGGGTGCCTGTCCCGGTCCCGTTGCCGGTTTTGAGGGTGCCGTCGTCCGTGAGGGAGACCTCCGCGTTGCACGACACCCCGCTTTGTGAATGCACCTGGACGTCTTTGAGGGCGTACCGCCCGGGCGTGGTTCGGCCGAGTGCCTCATCGACGGCTAGCTTCAGATCCTCGGCATAGAGCACGCGCTTGCGCTCGGCAAGGCTCAGCACCAGCGAGTACACGGATCCCAGCTGCTGCTCGTCCAGTTGAATGCCCATCGTCCCCAGTTCCTCGGCGAGCCGGCGCCGCCCCGCTGCAGTGCCAAGCTGCCCGTGCTGCGGCGCGTAACCAATGTCCTCGGGATCGATGAAGGCGGGGACAACGGATTTGGGCCGGCGTGGTGGTGCGAAGACGGATGTCGGGAAGGCCGCTCGCACTTCCTCGATCCAGCGCTCCCACCCGGAGTAATCCATTGTGGCCAGCATGGCAACATAGGCGTCGAAGCGGACCAGCAGTGCGGCGGGCTGGTCGTGATGTTTGACGATCAACGAGGTGCCGCTTTCCTCCAGAGCCTGAAGAATGGGATCGAGGTTGCGGGCGAGTTCGGGAGCGGAAATGACTTTGAGCACGATGCCATCGTAGACCGGCTTTTCATGCGGGTCAAACGTCATCGCTGGTTGTTATCGCTGGCCGTCTTCCTGGCGGTTGGCGCCTGTGAGCCGGCTCCCACGGCGTCTCCGACGCACCGCGCGACCGCAAGCCCAACGGCGCCAACGCTCGCGGCCTGCCCCGCCTCGCTGGCGTCGGCGGCTCCGGACGTGTTGCTTCGGAATCAGCCGGCGCCAGATGATCTCGCCTTCGACAATCAGGGCCGCCTGCTCTTCAGCGACATCAACGCTGGAACCGTCTCGGTGCTAAAGGCCGACGGTTCGGTCGAGCGCATCGCCGGCGGCATGTCGGCGCCGGAAGGGATGGTCGTGCAAGCCGATGGGCGGATCCTGGTGGGGGAGCAGGGGCGCAATCGTGTCGTGGCCATTGATCCGCAAACGCACGCGGTCAGCCCCTGGCACGCGTTTCCGAACCGAACAGGGCGCGACGGCCTCGACGGCATCGGCCCGGTGCTCCCGGATAGAGATGCTTCGGGAAATCTGCTCGCGACCGGCGGCAATGTCATCGTGCCGGACAGTCCCAACGGCGTGGTCTGGCGCGTCACTGCCGATGGCAAGACCGCAACGCAGATCGCGAGCGGCATGGTACGTCCGGTCGGGGCCGCCCTCGACGCGACTGGGCGAATCTTCGTTGCCGACGAGGGCGGCGCGCTCTGGGTGCTCGATCCGGCACGACGTCGACTCGCCACCTTGTCAACACCCGATGATGTGCTCGTTGGTCGGGGTGGCCATATCTTTGTCAACACGCTCGGGGACAACGCCATCCACGAGCTCGACGCGCAGGGCCGGCAGGTCCGTGTCATCACCGGCATTCAGCAGCCACAAGGCATCGCTCTCGATTACGCCGATAACCTTTACTACACCGAGTTCAACGCTGGCCGCATCGACCGCGTGATCCGGACATTCGTCCTTGATTCGCCTAAAGTGACGCGTACCGCTCGAGGCACGTACATCATCTGTCCGGTTATCCGTCGCGCCTCCGGCTTCACCCAGCCATTGGGCCTATTGGCCCCGTCGAATTCGTCAACCCTACAGCTGGTGCAGCCGGGGACAACGACATCCGGCGCCGTCGAGGTTCAGACCTCAGAACCTTCGATCATCATCACGGTCAGCGACGGCGGGCTGCTCTCGCAATCGCAGACGGTTTCGCTCTCGCCCTGATCATTCCGTTCCCTTGATCGACGCCAGGGGCACCAGCTCATGCTCGATCGTGGCCAGACCCGCGCGGGTGACGGCTTCGACGACCTCGCGGGACGATTTGTAACAGTCCTTCGACTCGTCGATGGGGACCAGGCCGTCGGTGTTGACGACGATTCCCGCCTCACGATAGGCGGTGTTCACCTCATTTTGGTTGAAGGCCTTCTTCGCGGCGTTGCGCGACATCCGGCGGCCGGACCCATGGTTGACGCTGTAGCCGCTCAGGTGGGCCTGGTCCGCGGCCCGGAGAATGAAACTCGAATCTCGGTTGCTGCCAGGGATGAGAATCGGGTGTCCCGCTTGCGGATCGTCGTAGCCGGCTGGAAACGCGCGTGTTGCGCCCTTGCGGTGCACGTGGACCCACCCGAACTCCGGATGGTGCTCGCGCTGAACCAGGTTGTGGCTGATTTCGTAGACAAGCGACAGTGGTTTGCCAAAGACCTCCTCGAATGCCATCGAGATCTGCTCGAACATGGCGAGCCGGTTGACGATGGCGAAGTTCCCGCCGGCCGCCACCGCGTTCAGATAATCGCGGTAGTGCGCTGACTCTGGCGTGAAATAGCCAAGGTCGAGCGCCTTGATGGCCGGGTTCTCGTCTTTGGCAAGCCGAAAATAGTTCGTCGCCAGCCCATGGCCGAAGCCGCGGCTGCCGGAGTGCAGCTGGACGTACAGCGTGTCGGTGCCCAGGTTGCCCTGGAGCTCGATGAAGTGGTTGCCGCCGCCCAACGTGCCGAGCTGCGGAACGCCGCGCTCGGGGCGTCCCTGGCCGCCCCAGGGTGGCTGCCACGAGTCATCGACGGGGAGCCGGTCACGCTCGGTGCGCGTTCGGTCCACCCGCTCGCCGTAGCGTTGCGCGTAGTAGGCGGCGCCGCCGCGGATGATCGCTTCGAATTGCTTCTGCGTCAGGCTCTTGAGCTGTGTACGGCTGACCTTGCCGGGTCCAAGCGCCACGCGCCGTGTGACCTCCCGATTGAAGCGCAGCCGATTCTCCGGCGTCGCGGCGCTCAGCGGCACATCGCTGGAGGCGCTCATCATTCCGCAACATATGTCAAACCCCACAGGACCCATGGCCACGGCACCGGTCTCCGCGTCCGTCAGGAGCACCGTCCCGATGGGCACGCCGTAGCCGTGGTGAACGTCGGGCGTGATCGCAACCAGCTTGACGCCGGGAAAGCTGGCCGCATTGACGATCTGGGGATAGATCGACTCCTCGACTTGGTCGAGCAGGTTGGCCGTCAGGAAGAGACGTACCGGGACGGCCCCGATCTCCTGGGTGTGCAGCGTGTAGTAACCCTTACCCGAATCGCTGACGGCTGACTTCCAACTCACTCGTGTACCGCGCAGTAAGTCTATGACCGGTTCCTATACTTGGCTCGTATGTCGACAACCAAAGCCGGCCTCGAGGATGTCATTGCGGCGAACTCCGCGATCTGCGACATCATCGGAGCGCAGGGCAAGCTGACCTATCGGGGCATCGACATCCACGACCTGGCCCGCAACTCCTCCTTCGAGGAGACGACCTACCTGCTGTGGTTCGGGTCACTGCCGACGCGCGAGGCGCTGCATCAGTTCAGCGCTGAGCTGGCGTCACACCGAGCGCTCCCCACCCAGATCTTGACGCTGATGAACGACTTTCCGCGGAGCGCGACCCCGATGGACGCGCTGCGGACCGCCCTCTCTGCGCTCGCCTTCTACGATCCGCAGGCGCACGACGCGTCCCGCGAGGCGAACGTCGCGAAAGCCCTGCGGGTGACCGCCCAAACGGCGACGATCACCGCGGCGTACGAACAGATCCGGCGGGGCCGCAGGCCTGTTGAGCCGGAACCGGACGGGAGCCACGCTGAAAATTTTCTGCGGATGCTCTTCGGCGCCGAGCCTGATCCGCTGCACGTCCGCGCGATGGACCTGGCCTTGATCCTTCATGCCGATCACGAGCTCAACGCGTCAACGTTCGCCGCCCGGGTGACGGCGGCCACCTTGGCCGACATGTATTCGGCGATCGTGTCGGCGATCGGCGCGCTGGCGGGTCCCCTACACGGCGGCGCCAACGAGCAGGTGATGAAGATGCTGCAAAAACTTGGTGAACCGTCTCACGTCGAGGCCTATGTCAGCGAGCGGCTCGCCGCGCATCAGAAGATCCCAGGCTTCGGTCACCGCGTCTACCGCACCGAAGACCCGCGGGCCACCCACCTGCGCGAGATGTCGCGAGAGCTCGGCGAACACATCGGCAACCTTCGCTGGTACGAGATTTCGCGCAAGCTCGAGGAGGTGGTGATGCAGCAGAAACACCTCTATGCCAACGTCGACTTCTACTCGGCGTCCTGTTACTTCACCATGGGGATTCCGATCGACATGTTTACGCCGGTCTTCGCCGTCAGCCGGGTGGCGGGCTGGGCGGCACATGTGCTCGAGCAGTACGCCGACAACCGCCTGATCCGGCCGCGGGCCGAGTACGTAGGGGAGAAGGACGTCGCCTACGTCCCGATCGACCGGCGGGTCAAGGCCGCCAGCTAGGTCAGGCGAAAACTGCGCGAGCGAACTCCGTTATATTAGTGGCGCCCGAGGGCGGAAACCCGACAACAGGAGGTCGTTCGAACTCGTCCTACTGCTAAACGCCTCACTTCAGCCGCTGAACGTGATCAGTAAGCGGCGGCTGGTCGTCCTGCTGACCAAGCAGCGCGTCACCTTCATTGACGATGTTGCCCGGCAGGCGGTCGAGCAAGCAATGGCGCGGCGTTGCTTTGGTCAGGACGTTGTCATCGTCCGGCTGCTGTCCAACATCCAGATCCCCAGGCGCCTGCTGCGGGCGAACCGGCGCAACCTCCTCCTTCGCGACGATGGCACCTGCCAGTACTGCGGCAAAGGGATGCCATCCTCGCAGCTCTCCGTCGATCACGTCGTTCCCACCTCGCGTGGTGGCGCCGCCAACAGCTGGGAGAACCAGGTAATCGCCTGCCGGCGCTGCAACGGGCGGAAGGGCAACCGTTTGCTGAGCGAGGCGGGCATGCGGCTGATCCGGCCGCCACGCGCGCTGACCCAGGAATTTGCCCACCTGATCTTCTTGCGCTACCCGCAGCTCAAGCACGCCTACGACCGCCTGCTTTCCAGCGCCCGCGCCGCCGTTTGAGCAAGCCGCTACTTTCTCCCCGCTTTTTCACGCCGGAGCGGGGCCCCTTTTCTCCCCGCTTTTTCACGCCGGAGCGGGGCCCCTTTTCTCCCCGCTTTTTCACGCCGGAGCGGGGCCCCTTTGAAAGAATCCGCGTGTCCGCTCGATTACCCGATGTGCCCTTTCGACTGCTGGGCGTCGTGGCGGATCCAAACCAGGCCGCTGACTTCTGCGGAACCGCGTTCGCCCACTATGCGGCCTCGGGCACCGATGTGACCCTGGTCTGTGCCGGTGCTCGGGACTGGCAAGGCGTGGACCACCTGCCGGCCCTGCGCCGGCTGGGCGTGCGTGCCCTCCTCCTGCTCGACTATGCGCCGAGCGAGCTCACTGCGGCCGTGCTCGAGGATCTCCTTGCCGACGTCATGGCCGGGGTCCGCCCGCACGTGGTGGTCGCCGATGGTACAGAGCCGGCCGTCAGAGATGCCACGGCGTGGGCTTTCTCACGCGTGCGCCGTACCGCCGGCGGATCCGCCGCCTTACCGGCCAAGCTCTATTACCGGACGTCGACCACCAGCCCGCTGGTGAGCGTGACCACCTCGATCGCCGTAGGCGCCGGCCGGTCGGCGGAACTGTTTGTTCGAGCCTTTCCTGATCCCTGGGTTACCGGGGTCCTGGAACGGGATCTCTTCGCCGGGGTGCCAGGCGAAAGCCGGGCTCTGTCGACCCTCGACCAGCAGCTCGCCAGCTGACCCCGGACCGATATTGTGATAGCAGGGTTGACATATTAGATGCAAACCGGGTACAAGTATGTCAGTACCAACTTTCATCGGTAGGAGGAAGAACGCATGCATCTCATCGTGTTTCTAATCATCGGCGGAATCGCGGGCGCCCTGGCCGGGCGGGTCGTCAGCGGCCACGGGTACGGAGTCCTCATGGATGTCGTTGTCGGCGTCATCGGCGCGTTCCTCGGCGGGTGGCTGTTCTCGACGTTGCTCGGTGTGACCAGCGGCGGACTGATCATCAGCTTCATCGCGGCATTCATCGGCGCCGTGATCCTGCTGTTCCTGGTCCGGTTGGTGACCGGTAATCGGGCAGCGGCCTGAGCCAAGTCCAGGCAATCGAGAGCGGGCGCCCCGGGCGCCCGCTCTTTTTTTGCAACCTGAGGAATTTTCCATCCCCTGCTCGCGGGAGAAGGTTAGGGTGGGGGTATGAAGGCCTACGGCCGCGGCGCGGTGATCGCGGTCATCGTGCTGGCGGTGCTGGCGGTGGTGGGTTACACAGGCTACGCCGGCAGCGCTGTCTACCAGCACCTCGACAGTGGCCGACAGGAACTGGTGGCAGCCCAGGGGGGCATGAGCGCGGCCGTCCAGTCCGCCGATCCGGCGCAACTGCGGGTCGCAGCAGACCAGCTCGTGCAGGCTGAGCGCGACTTCAGTGACGCCGGTCGACGAGCCCGCACTGACCCGGCGTTGCATGCGGCGAGCGTGGTCCCAGCGGCGGGACGCAACCTCGATGCGACTGCGCACCTGGCGGCGATCGGCGCCGATATGAGCCGGGCTGGACAGGGTGCCGCCGCCGTGGCGATCCAGGTTGCGAGGCTGAAGCAACAATATGCCGGACGGACGCTTACCCCGGACGACCTCCAGACCCTGCTTCAGCAGGCGCAGGGCCTCGCCCGGGACTACAGCGCGTCGACACAGGCGATCGGCCAGCAACTGCGGGCGGCGCACGTCGAGCGGGCGCAGGTCAATACCACCGGGTTGGCGGGTCCGCTGAGGGATGCGTTTGACGCGGTTGATCGAGCCCTGGCCGAGGCCGACACCGCCTTCCTCCGCTTCCAGGACGTCAGGCAGGTGCTGTCGGATTTTCTGGGCGTGCGCCTCCCGGCCTAGGTTGGTCAGACCGCGCCATGGAATGCGACCGGTTTGTAACGCTCTCCGTCACAGAGCGGCCTGATAATTTCGGCAATGGCCGCCGCCCGCAATGCGTCGCGCAAGGGCCGGCAGCGCTCCCAGGACCCGGCCGAGAGTCTGATCAACCTCAGCAATGAGCGGCTCACCGGACTCTTTCGCTGGACGCTGCTGATCTTCGCCGTCATCCTCAACAACCTCAACCCGGCACCCGGCTACGACCAGGGCCGGATCAACGCCATCCTCGCAGCCTGGGGCGTCGTATGCCTGAGCACGGTGTTGCTGCTCTTCTTGCATCAACGTCCGGGGCGAGCCTTCAGCTACACGACGACCGCGGTCGACATGCTGGTGGCGACGATGATCACCTACGCCTCCGGCGGCTACCAGAGCCCCTTCGCCGTGCTCTTCTTCCTCGTCATCACGGTGTCCGCGCTGCGGTTCGGGGCCGGCGGCTCCGTGCTCTGCGCGTTGCTGGTCGCCGTGCTCTACCTGACCGCGGGCGCCGTCGCACCGCTGCAGAACGGCACATACCTCGCCACCGTCTCGGACGAGCGATCGATCATCCTGCAACGGCTATTCCTCTTCGTGGTCGTCGCCGTGGTCGGCTCGGTGATGGCGCGCGCTGTATCGGCCCACCAGGAGCTCGTGACCCGTCGTGACGTTGAGGCCAAGCTGATGACCGAGGTCAACATGGCGCTGGCCAACGCCATCGAGGCGAAAGACAGCTACACCCGTGGACACTCGGAGCGGCTGGCCAAGCTGGCGGGTGCCTGCGCTGAGCGGATGGGTCTGTCGCGCGACGAGGCGGCCGCGGTCCGCCTGGGCGCGATTCTCCATGACGTCGGCAAGATCGGAATCCCGGACCGGATCCTCCGGCAATCGATGGCGCTCACCGAAGACGAAATGGCGTGGATGCGGCGTCATCCGCAGATCGGCGCCGACATCATCGGTCCGGTCGAGGGCCTGCACCATGTCGCCCCACTCATTCGGCACCACCACGAAAAATTTGACGGCACCGGCTACCCCAAGGGCCTCAAGGGCGAGGACATTCCGCTGGGGTCGCGCATCATCTCGGTCGCCGATGCCTTCGAGGCGATGGTGGCCGACCGGATCTACCGGCCGTCCCTTGGCCTCAACAAGGCACTCGAAGAGATCAAAGCCGGTCGCGGGAGCCACTTCGACCCGCGCGTGGTCGACGCCTTCCTCGACCTGATCGCAACCGACACGGTGCATCTGCCACTGCCGACCAAGGACCAGGGGCAGAAGCTGGTGCCCAACCGGCCGGACGAGCCCGTCCAAACCGCCGCCTGAGTCGAGTACCGTTACCGTTCAGTGGAAGTCGCGCCCGGCATTTTTCGGCTAGAACTCCCCATGCCGTTCGAGCTGAAGCACGTGAACGTTTATTTATTGCGCGACGGCGACGCCTTTACGCTGATCGACACGGGGCTACAGACCGATGAATCCCGAGCGGCCCTGAACCAGAAGCTGGCCGAACTAAAAGTCCCTGTCCGGCGGATCAATCGCATTTTGATCACACACATCCACCCGGATCACTTCGGCCTTGCCGGGGAGCTGCGGGATCGATCCGGCGCCGAGCTCATCATTCATCGCTTGGAAGTGGCGCTGATGGAACCTCGCTATGCGCGCGCCGAGGACCTGGTGTATGACGTCGGCAAATGGCTGAGCATGAACGGAGTCCCTGAGGAGGACGCGGAGTTCGTCAAGAGTGCATCGATGGGCGCCCGAGAATACGTGTCGGTCGTTGAACCGGACACCTTGCTAGAGGGTGCGGAGCGTCTGCCCATCGACGATAGCGAGATCGAAGTCATCTGGACACCGGGACATTCGCCGGGCCACTGTTGTTTCTACTGGCCGGCGCGCGGCGTGCTCTTGTCGGGCGATCATTTGTTGCCGAAGATCAGCCCCAACATCGGCTTACACCCACAATCCGGCGCGGACCCGCTTGACGATTACATCGCGTCGCTGGAACGCGTCCGCCGCCTCGACGTTGAAACCGTTCTGCCCGCGCATGGCGATCCCTTTTTTGATCACCGCAGCCGCATCAAGGAAATCGTCGAGCACCATGAGGCGCGTAAGGCGGCGCTGGTCCGCCTTGCCACCGGCGCTCCGAAATCAGGCTGGCAGCTGGCGGCGGACTTGTTCCAGGGCATCATGCAGCGCAACGTCTTCCAGCAGCGCCTTGCCCTGCAGGAGACGCTGGCGCACTGTCAATCGCTGGCGGTCGAGGGCCGGCTGCACAAGCAGGTCAGCCGCGAGCTGGTGACCTGGAGGGCCGCCTAAGCTCGCTGCCGCTCGACCTCCTCGACGAAGTCCTCCACGAGGCGCAGCACGGTCGAGAATTGCTCAGAGTGAACCTGGTGGCCGCCAGGGTCCAGTACTTGCAGCCGGGCGTTCGGCAGCCCGCGCTGCAGCTCTTCGGCGCGGGCGAGCGGCACCATACGGTCCTGCCGCCCCTGGATGATCAATACCGGTTGGCGGATTTCACTCAGCCGGTCGCAGAGGTCGTGTCGCTTGACCGCCTGGTCCTGGCGAACGATGGCGTGTAGCGGCATCTTGCCGAAATGCGTCGCGTCTTCCTGGACCCAGTTGGGATGTTCGGCGATGAAGCGCGCGTCGTAGAGATTGGCATAGCGGCGCAGCGGGCCCTCAACCGCCGGCGCGTCGCCCACCGGAGCGCGCTCGCCACCGCAGTGGGTCGCACCCAGGATCAGGCTGCGCGCGGCGTCGGGATGCGCGATGGCGAGCTGCTGCAAAATCATCCCGCCCATCGAGAGCCCAAACCAATGCGCCGACGTTTCGCCGGCATCGCGGAGCACCGTCAGCGCGTCCTCTGCCATCAACCCGGTGCTGTACGGCGTGTCCGGTTTGTCGGAAGCCCCGCTGCCGCGATTGTCGAGCGCGATCACTTTGAAGCGCCGCTTCAGCGCCGGAATGTAGCGCCACCATGCCCCGTCGATGGTCGAGGTCCGTCCGCCGACCAGCACCAGCGGCGGGCCATTCCCCTCGACGATGTAATGCAGGCGCGTCCCGTCGGCGGCGGTGGCGATCATTCCGCGGACGTCAGGGTCGCGGGATTTTCCGCGTGTAGCATGATGGTCGAGATGGCAGGGGCATCGCCACCGAGCAGCAGCGCGGTTCCCGAGCCCGCCTGGCGGGCCCTCCGCGGCCTCGATCCGCAGGTGGAGGACCAGATCGTCACCCTGGCGACCTGCCTGGCGCTGGCGGAGCAGCGCTTCCAGCTGCTCTTCGAGGACGTGCTGCCGCGCTTTGCCGAGACGCCGAATGACCTCACCGGCGAAGCCGATGTCCTCGCCGATGCGCACCATGCGTTGACCCTGCTCCAGGAGAGCCTGCACGCCACCTCGCGGCGAATGCTGGATGTTCTCGACCGGGTCAGCCGCGAACTCGGCGAGTAGGCGCTAGAGACCCTGGCGGTCGAGGCGCTCCCAGGGCGGGTGCTCACTGCCAAGCTCGCGCTTGATGTCGGTCGCGCGCTCCACGATGTCGAAGCTGTGCTGGTCGGGTCGCGGCGGCTCCACCTGCCAGGGCGCAGGGTCGTACTGGGAGTGGTGGACTGCTGGGCGAAAACCCCAGGCCCGACGCGGCATCACGCCCGCGGCCTGCCGTAGCACGAGCGGTTCGGCCAGCGGCGCGTCGTACTGCAGTTCGCCGGCCCCGGGGCGCAGCGCCATCACCAACCCGGTGGCGATCATGGCCACCGTCCAGCCCCCCATGATGATGATTGACCAGTCGACCAGGCTCATCGACTCGCCATTGTAGGCTGCGTGACTTTCGTCGTGGCCCTTGCCAGTTTCGGAGCGCGGCAAGGCCTAAACTGAAGAACACCTCGCCAGAAGGAGGAGGAGATGGCCACCGCCACCGCGACGTCGCTGAGCAAACTCGAGTCGATCCTGGGGAATGACGCCCAGGACTTGCTCGAGCACGAGTGCAAGACGATCCCAAAGTCGCAGCTTCACCTCCCTGGGCCGGACTTCATCACGCGGATCTTCTCGACCAGCGATCGTCCGACGCGCGTGCTGCGCAGCCTGGAGTCGCTCTTCGACCACGGCCGTCTGGCGGGCACGGGTTATCTCTCGATCCTGCCGGTCGACCAGGGCATCGAGCACTCGGCCGGCGCCTCCTTCGCCGCGAACCCCGCATACTTCGACGGCGAGAAGATCGTCGAGCTGGCGATCGAGGGCGGCTGCAACGCGGTGGCGTCGACCTACGGCGTGCTCGGTTCGGTCGCGCGCAAGTACGCGCACAAGATCCCCTTCATCTGCAAGATCAATCACAACGAGCTGCTGACCTATCCGAACAAGTACGACCAGATCCGCTTCGGGACCGTGAAAGAAGCTTGGGAGCTGGGGGCGGTCGCGCTCGGTGCCACGATCTACTTCGGATCACCGGAGTCGGACCGGCAGATCCAGGAGATATCCGCCGCCTTCCACGAAGCGCACGAGCTGGGGATGGCCACGGTGCTCTGGTGCTATGTGCGCAATCCCGCGTTCATCAAGGACGGGGTCAATTACGAAGTGGCGGCCGACCTCACCGGACAGGCAAACCACATGGGGGTCACCATCGAGGCCGACATCATCAAGCAGAAGCTGCCCGAGACGAATCGGGGTTTCGAGGTCCTGAAGTTCGGCAAGACGACCAAGGCGGTCTACGACAAGCTGACCACGGACCATCCGATCGACCTCACGCGCTACCAGGTCGCGAACTGCTACATGGGGCGCAGTGGCCTCATCAATTCGGGTGGTGCCTCCTCAGGGGAGAGCGATCTGAAGGAAGCGGTCAAGACGGCGGTGATCAACAAGCGTGCGGGCGGCACCGGCCTGATCACCGGGCGCAAGGCGTTCATGCGGCCGATGAGCGAGGGCATTCAGCTGCTGAATGCGGTGCAAGACGTCTACCTCATGGAGGAGGTCACGGTCGCCTAACCGGCCGGTGGCGGCGATACAATCCGCGCATGGCAGCCCCCCGTCTCCGCGCGACCGATTCGGGCCAGGTCTACAACATCGATCTCCCTGATATTCGCGTCACTCGTGACGACGTCGACGGCATCTACGTGCTGCACGGCCGCGGCCATTTCCAGACGTTCAATACTCGCGAGGAAGCGTTCGAGCGCAAGAAGGAGATCGAGTACAGCACGTTTCGGTAGCGAGCCGTCAGAACCAAGAACCAGTGGCCCTGGTCGAACTGACCAACGACACAAGCGAGAAACAACCGGCGAGTGCAAGTGGCACAAAGAAGACGGCAAGCAGGAAAAAGCCAATCGTCGCAACCGCGAGGACTGCGTGTCTGAGTTGGGGCAACTTGATCAGAGGCGCTCCTAAAGCGGCCAGACTCCCCGTGGCCCGGTCGGCACCCGCCCTGCAGAGCTTGATGGCGTCACCGAAATGCCGCATAGTCGGGCAGGCGCGGGACGCTGGCCCGCACACAAAGGAAAAGGGGAGAGCCCATGGGAGAGTCAGCAGCGAAGGACAAGCCGTGCATTTGCCACGTCAAGAAGTCAGGATGGCCGTGGAAGGCCACGGGGGAGACGCAGGGCGGTCAGCGCGAAGAGAAGTGCCGCATCTGCGGCGCGACGCACCTGGTGACCGTCTAAGGGTCGCCCATCCAGTCGGCCGACTGGGGGAGGGCTCGGTGTCCCCTGCTCGGGCGCAGGTGCAGGACCCGCTGCAGGTCGGCACTCCGGTAGAGGCGCGCGCGCTTGATGCCCTGGCGGTAACTCTGTAAGACCCCCCGGCTGACGTAGGCGTAGAGCGTTGCCGGCTTCACGCCCAGCAGTTCGCACGCCTCGGTGGCGCTCAAGTAGGGCTCCCCGTGGACCTCGATCACGTTCATCTCAAGCGTACGTGAGTTGATCGTTGCAGTCAATAGATTGCAATGCAAATCAACATATGCATACAATTGAGGGGTGCTGGATCGCGCCGAGCCCAATCTGCTGCGCGAGGACTTTCCCTACAGCCGCATCCCGCCGATCCGCTTTGAGGCGGATGGCGTCCCGCAGGCGATACCTGCTGACATTTGGATCACGGATACGACGTTTCGCGACGGCCAGCAGGCGCGCGCTCCGTACACCGTCGAGCAGATCATCCACCTCTACGACCTGCTGCAGCAGCTGGGTGGGCCACTGATCCGTCAGACCGAGTTCTTCGCCTACACGCCCGTCGATCGGGAAGCGATCGCGGCCTGCCAGCAGCGGCCGGGCCCCGAGGTCACGACCTGGATGCGCGCCTCGCTCGACGATCTCAAGGCCGTCAGGACAACGGGCGTCAAGGAAACGGGCATCCTGCTGTCCGCCTCCGACTATCACATCTACCTGAAGATGAACCGCACGCGCCGGCAGGCGGCCGAGGATTACGCGCGGGTTGTGGCGTCCGTGATCGATGCCGGCCTCCGTCCGCGATGCCATCTCGAGGACCTGACCCGCGCCGACCTGGAGGGCTTCGTCGCGCCGCTGGTCGCGTCGCTGCAGGAGCTGGGTCGGCGGGCCGGCGTGCCCGTCAAATTCCGGCTCTGCGACACGATGGGGTTCGGGCTTCCCTGGCCGGAAGCGTCCCTGCCGCGAGGTGTGCCCCGGCTGGTGCAGTTCTTCACGGGCACGCTCGGCGTCTCGCCCGAGCATCTGGAATGGCATGGCCACAACGATTTCCACCGAGGCGAAGTCAACACCGTGGCCGCCTGGCTCTATGGCTGCGCGGCGGCAAATGGTTCGATGTTCGGCCTGGGCGAGCGGACCGGCAACCCCCCGCTCGAAGCACTGGTCATCGATCACATCGGGTTGCGCGGGGAGACGCCCGGGGCCGATCCCACGGCGATGACCCGGGCCGCCGCCTATTTCCGCGATCATCTCGGGTCGCCGCTGCCGGCGAACTATCCGTTCGCTGGGGCCGGCTTCAACGTCACCAGCGCCGGCATCCATGCCGACGGCCTGCTGAAGAACGAGGAGATCTACAACATCTTCGACACGGCGCGCATCCTCGACCGGCCGCTCGGGATCACCGTCAACGACCGTTCGGGGCTGGCCGGGATCGCCTATTGGATCAACACCACCCGAGGGCTGAAGGGCGCCTCCCAGGTGCGCAAGGACGACCCGCGGGTGGTCGCCATCCACCGCGAGGTGGAGCGGCAATACCAGTCCGGCCGGAGCACGGGATTCTCGCCCGACGAGATGCAGGCCCTCGCCAAGTTGCATTTCGGCAACGCCCTGGCAACGAGCACGCGCAGCTAACAAGTTGCCTGAATCGGGGGAGTTGATGCTGTGAGGCATCCCTCCGATGAGCACCGAAGGCGACCTGACGCCGGCTCCCCAGCCCGATCCCGGGCAGGGTCTCCCTCCGGCCGCGCCGGTCGCTGCTGCGGTGGCGCCTCAGCCCTGGTTGCTCCGGCATCGACGCCTGCTGATTCCGGCTGCGGCGGTCCTTGCCCTCGGCGCCGTCAGCGCGGCAGCGGTGTTGCTACTCGTCAAACCGAACGCCGCCGTCGAGAAGATGGTGCCCGCGACCGCGGACGCGATCGCGATCGCGAACCTCGATCCCTCGGTGACGCAGAAGGTCAACCTCCTGCGGGCCGTGCACAGCTTCCCTGATTACAAGACCGACAAGGCCGTCACCGACAACCTCGACGTGCTCCTCAAGGATGCCGGCCTATCGTTCAGCGGTGATATCCAGCCCTGGCTCGGTTCCGAAATTGGTGCCAGTGTCAGGCTGAACCTGAAGAGTGCTGCGGCCGGTAGTACAGCGGACACCCAGGCCGCCTTCTATGCGGTATCCCGCGACGACACCAAGGCGCGGGCCATGCTGGCGAAGCTGCGCGCGGGCAAATGGGCCAAAAACTACCGGTGGACGGATGAAACCTACAACGGCATCACGATCTCCGTCGGGACGCCAACTGACACATCGGGAAAGACCGGTGCCTACAGCGTTGTCGATCACGTCGTGGTACTCGCCACCTCGAGCGCATTGATTCACGAAATCATCGACACCGACCAGGGACGGGCGCCGCGCCTGGTGGACTCGAGTGATTACAAGGCGACCCTCGCCGGGTTACCCTCCGACCGGCTTGGTCTCGTGTACATCAACGGCAAGTCGATCGTCGGCAACGCGAAGAAGGACCTGGCCACAGCGCCCGCCCTCGGCCTGGCGCTGAAGAATGTGAACGACCTCGACGCACTGCAGGGGATTGGGGCCACGCTTTCGGCGAATGGCGACGGCATCGTGACCGATGTCCTGGTCAAGCTCGACCAATCGAAGCTCTCGCCGGCAACCCGTGAGGCGCTCGCGCACGCCGGCCGGGCCGACACCCTGGTCAACTGGGTGCCGAAGGCGAGCGATGCGTTTCTCTCCATCACCAGCCTGAACAAGACGATCCAGACCGTGCTCGACCAGTCGGGCAACACGGCGTCGGTGAAAGCGAGCACTGACGCGATCGGCCTCACGGGCCCGGCCGGCATCCTGCCCCACCTGACCGGCGACGCTGGGCTGGAAGTGAGCTTCGGCCAGAACGGTCTTCCCGCCGGCGCGATCCTGCTGGGAACCGATGACGCTCGCACGATGAATGCGTTCTTCGCCAGGCTGCTGGCGCTGGCGGAGGGGGCGGCGGGTTCGAGCTTCGGCCCTCCGTCCGGTGTCACCGTGACGCCGCCGGCCAGCCACCTGACCACGAGCACGTATCGCGGCGTCGTGATCACCTCCTGGGCATCCCCCTTGCTCGGTCAGCTCGGGGCGGGCGAAACCTTCATTCCCTCCTACGCCGCGCTCGACGGGATGGGCATTCTCGCCTCAACGCCGGCCGAAGTCAAAGCGATCATCGATGCGCACAAGGGTGGAGCGACCATTGCGACGGATGCGACCTACAAGACGGCAGGCGCGGCGTCGCTGGCCAAGC
This sequence comes from Candidatus Dormiibacterota bacterium, assembly GCA_035947855.1. Lineage (GTDB taxonomy): Bacteria > Chloroflexota > Dormibacteria > CF-121 > CF-121 > CF-13. The sequence goes on along the minus strand of DASZJR010000147.1, from coordinate 8,851 downwards.
CCTCAGTCATCGTCTATCTGGACCTAGCGAGGCTGTTGACCGCCATCCGTCAATCCCCACTAGGAGCCCAGGCGGGCCTGAGCTCCAGCAGTACACTGGGCGCGAACGCGGCTCCGTTCAAGGCCGTGATCATCACGGCGTCCAGCCAGGCGGACCGGGCGAGCGAACGGTTCTTTGTGATCATCCGCTAGACAGCCGGTCGAGGAACCTGCTAGGCTGGTGACTGACGTGTCAGTCAGTAGCCGGACCGCCAGCGAATCGCCACTGACCGAGCGGCAGTGGGTGCGCCGTGGCGAGCTCCTGGAAGCCGCCCGCAAGGTCTTCGAACGTGACGGCTACCACGGCACGACCGTGAGTGCCGTCGTGCAGGCGGCCGGCCTTTCCCAGGGTGCGTTTTATCTCTACTTCACTGACAAGAAAGGTGTTTTCGCAGCGCTACAGAACGAGATGGCGACGCTGCTCCGCCGCCGGATCTACTGGGCCACCCGCGATGAGACCGACGCCCCCCGACGGCTCGCGGCCGGGCTCGAGGCGTTTTTCGACTTCTATCAGGAGTACGCCGCATGGAACCGCCGGCTGACGATCGAGGGGCTGGGCATCGACGAGCGTTTCGAGGCTCGGCAGACCGAGTTGCATCAGACCCTGGCGGCCGCCTTCGTGCCGACCCTCAGTGAGCTCGGTGTGCGGGAGACCGCGCTGGCGGCCTTCGCGCTCCTCGGTATGGCGGCCCAGCTCGCCTACTGGCAGCACTTTCAGCGCGTCAACGAGCCGTCCATGAGCGCCGCTGCGCTCGCCCAGGCGTGCGCCAGCCTGTTCCTCGATGGCGCCGCGTCGATCCCAAGCTCGCTATCACAAGAAGGAGGCACACATGCCTGAAGCCAAGGAAGTTTTCACCGAGATCCAGAATCGCATCAAGTCCCACCCGGAGAAGTCGGCGGGTCTGAATGCGACCTACCAGTTCGACCTGAGCGGTGAATCGTGGACCCTGCAGATCGCAAACGGAGCGCCCACCCTCACCCAGGGGCCGGCGCAGAGCCCCAACACGACGCTGATCGCCACCACGGATGACTGGATGAGCATCGCCACCGGCAAATTGAACCCCGTGACGGCGTTCATGCAGCAGAAGCTCAAGGTCAAGGGCGACATGGGGCTGGCGATGAAACTGCAGGGGCTGTTGCAGTAGTGACGGACGCGCGCTGGGTCGGCCGGAGCTACGAGACGGCGCCCTATCAAGTCACCGAGCAGTCGATACGGGACTATATGGCGGCCGTGGGCGACCTGCGGGAGGACGGCGAGTTGATTGCGCCACCGACTTACGCCATGGTCTACGGCTTCGACGCCTACTGGCAGCTCTGGACCGACCAGGAGGTGGCCCTGGACGTCGCGCACCTGGTGCACGGTGAACAGCGCTTTCGTTTCCAAAGGCCGGTCCGTCCGGGCGATCGCATCCGCACCACCGGGCGCCTGACCGCGATCAACACGCGCGGCGACATGGACCTGGTCACGTTCGAACTCAAAGCGATCGATGAACAGGGTCAGCCGGTCTCGGATGGCACGGCCCTCTTCATTATTCGGAAGCCATGAAAACCATGAGTGCCGTGGATTTCGAAAACGTGAGCGCTGGGCACGCGTTGCCCTCGTTGACCAAGCACGTCACGGTCGAGCAGATCCGTCAGTACGCAGAGGCCTCCGGCGACCGCAACCCGATCCACCTGGACGACGGCTTCGCGCGCTCCGCCGGCCTGCCCGGCGTAATCGCCCATGGGATGCTGACGATGGCCTTCGCCAACCAAATGGTGACCGACTGGCTGGGCGATCGTTCCCGGCTCAAGCGTCTTCAGGGGCGCTTCGCCGGGATGGTTCTGCCTGGTGACGACGTGACCGTCTCGGGAAGCGTCGCGTCGAAGGACGATGCGACACGACGCGTGCTGATCAACCTGGTCGTGACCAATCAACGCGGAGAGAAAGTCTTCAACAAAGGTGTGGCGGAGGCCGAGTTCCCGCCACAAAGGAGCTCAACCCATGCCGCTTGACTTCACGTTGACCGCCGAGCAAGAAGACATCAAGGCGCTCGCCCACGAATTCGCCGAGAAAGAGATCCGGCCGGTGGCGCCGCACTACGACGAGACCGAGGAGTTCCCCTGGCCGGTGTTGAAGAAGGCCCACGAAGTGGGGCTGACACCGGTCGCCGTGATGCCGGAAGCCTACGGTGGTGGCGGCCTCGACATGATTTCCAACATGCTGATCGCCGAAGAGCTCCACTGGGGCTGCGCCGGCATCGCGGTGGCCATCACCGGCACGGGGCTGGCCGCGACTGCCATCCTCGCGATGGGTAGCGAGGCGCAGAAGCAAAAATGGATCCGCGAGTTTTGCAGTGCCAAGAGCCCGGTCGTGGGTGCCATGGGACTGACCGAGCCCGGCACCGGTAGCGACGCCATGGCGATCACGACCACGGCGAAGAAGGTCGACGGTGGCTACCTGATCAACGGCACCAAGCAGTTCATCACCAACGGCGGCATAGCCGACCTGCACGTGATCTTCGCCAACACCGACCCGAACATCGGCGCAGCCGGCATCGCGGCCTTCGTCGTCGAGAAGGGCAACAAAGGCCTCAGCATGGGCCGGAAAGAGAAGAAACTCGGTGTGCGCGCCTCGCACACGGCGCAGGTGATCCTGCAGGACTGCTTTGTCCCGACGGAGAATCGCCTTGGCGGCGAGCCCGGTGACCCCGATGCCGGTCCCGGCGCCCTGGGCGCGCTGCAAATGCTCGAGTACTCGCGGCCCGCTGTCGCCGCCGGCTCGCTCGGCATCGCCCGCGCCGCCTATGAGTACGCACTCGACTACGCGCAGCAGCGCGTGGCCTTCGGCAAGCCGATCATCAAGCACGAGGGCATCGGCTTCAAGCTGGCCGAGATGGCGATCAACATCGACGCCGCGCGCCTGCTTACCTGGCGAGCGGGCTGGATGGCGCAGAACAACATGCTCTTCACCCGCGCCGAGGGCAGCATGGCGAAGGCCTTTGCCGCCGATATGGCGATGCAGGTCACGGTGGACGCCGTCCAGGTCCTGGGCGGAAACGGCTACATTCGCGAGTATCCCGTCGAGAAGTGGATGCGCGACGCCAAGATCTACCAGATCTGGGAAGGAACCTCCGAGATCCAGCGGCTGGTCATCTCTCGAGCGATCTCCGGCGAGCGCCGCCCGCTGACGCGCGAACAACCGAAGCCACTGATCCGGAAGGCGAGCTAGTCATGATCGACTTGAAGGGGAAAGTCGCGCTGGTGACGGGCGGGTCGCGCGGCCTTGGCCGGGCCGACTGCCTGGCGCTGGGCCGTGCCGGCGCCGACGTGGTCGTGACCGACATCCTGATCGAAAGCGATCCGGAGCTGGAGAAGACGGCGGAAGCCTCGCAAAGCGTGCTCTCGCAGGCGATGGCGTCGCAGAAGGCCGTTTATTCGGAGAAGACCTCAAGCGAGATTCGTGAGATGGGGCGGCGTTCGGTCGCCCTGAAGATGGACGTGACGAATCGCGAACAAGTCAAGCAGGTCGTCGACCACGTCGTTCAAGAGTTCGGCAGCCTCGACATCCTGGTGAACAACGCCGGCACACTCGACCACATGGGGACCGTCGACAACCAGGTCGACGCGCTCTGGGACCGCGACCTGAAAGTCAACCTGACTGGCGCGTTCAATGTCTCGAAGGCCGTCTGGCCCCACATGAAGCAGCGGAACTGGGGCCGGATCATCATGATGTCGTCGATCGCCGGCGCGCTGGGAGGCTTTGGGCAGGCGAGCTATTCAACGACCAAGGCCGGGCTGGTCGGCCTGGCACGAACGCTCGCGTTGGAGGGCGCCCGCTACAACATTACGGTCAACGCCATCGTGCCCGGCATCATCGGCACCGAGGCCTTCAAGATGGGCCGTCCCGACATGAACGAACGCATGATCAAGCGCGTGGCGCTCCGCCGTCCGGGCGAACCAGAGGACATTGCCAACGCGATCACGTTCCTCTGCTCACCCGCCGCCGGGTACATCACCGGCGTGGCCCTTCCGGTAACCGGCGGCCTGGACCTGTTCACGTTTTGATGGCCGGCCTGCTGGACGTCTCGACGACCGACTTTGTGACGACAATTCGGATGAACCGGCCGCCGGTCAACGCCCTGGTGCCCGAGCTCCAGGAAGAGTTGATCAACGCACTCAACCCGCTCAAAGACGACGATGCGACGCGAGTCGTGCTGCTGACCAGCGCCATCGACCGTTATTTCATGGCCGGCGCGGACCTCAAGTCCATGGGTGGCGACGGTGGGTTCGATCGGGAGAATCCCGAGACGCTGGAGCGGGTGGCGCAGATGTCGCGCCGCAGCCAGGCCGCGTTCAGCGAGATCGAGCATTTCCCCAAACCCCTGATCGCCGCCATCAATGGGCATGCTCTTGGCGGCGGGTGCGAGCTGGCGCTCGTGTGCGACTACCGGCTGATGATCGACGATGGCCGCTCGACGATCGGTCAGACCGAACCGAACGTTGGGCTGATCCCGGGCGCGGGTGGGACCCAGCGACTCCCCCGTCTCGTGGGTCGCGCGCGCGCGACGGAAATGATCTTCGAGTCGTTACGGCTGAAAGCGCCCGAAGCGGCTTCTATCGGGTTGATCACGGCGGCGATCCCCGCTGATGGCTTTCATGAGGCCGCGCTCGCGCGCGCCCGCAAGCTGGCGCAGGCCGCGCCGATCGCCCTGCGCCTGGCGAAAGAGGCGCTGCTGGCGGGCCTGGAGCGATCCCCGGGCAAAGGGTTCGAAGTCGAGGCGGAGAACTTCGGGAAAGCGGCCATGACCGAGGACGCCATGATCGGCATCATGTCCTTCGTCGCCAAGCAACAGCCCGAATTCAAAGGCAAATAGCCAGAGATTTCCCTCACCCGGCTGGCCGGAGGGGTAGGGTCGGGCCCCGTTAGACGAATCAGCCGACCGGCGTGAACTGTTTGACGCGGTCGCGGATGGCGTTGATCACGGCCTCGACTCGGTCGGGATCGGGCCCGGATGCCCGCAGGATGAGCTCGCGTGTTTCCGTCTGCGGATACGATCCCAGCGACACGTCCGGATACTCGCGCTCGAGGTCCCTCATGACGTCGTGGAACATGCTCTCCGGCGCGAGCTGGTAGTGCAGCTCCCGGACCGCGTCACCATGACTGCCCGTCAGGTAACGAATTTCGATGTCTTCGTAGACCGAGCGAAGCTCGTGTGGCACACCCGGCAGGGCAAAGACGTAGCGATCCTGCCCCAGGTCGAACGCGAGACCGGGGGCCATGCCCGCGCCGTTGCGCACGAGCATCGCTCCCTCGGGCAGCATCGCCATCCGCCGGTTGCCGGCATTGAGCCCGGCAGTACCGCGGCGCGCCGCCATGTTCATGATGAACATCAGGTTCTGCATCTGCGCCCCGACCTCGCGTCGGTAGACGAGGCGCTGGTCGAGCGCGCGGGCCAACGCGACATAGGTCCGATCGTCCGGCGTCGGACCAAGCCCACCACAGACGAAGATCCGTGAGAGCTCGGAGCGTGCCACATGTTCACGGATTGCCGCGACGATGTCCTCGTCGACGTCGCCAATGGTCGTCATCATCCGCACCGGAAACCCACACTGGAACAATCGACCCGCAAGCCAGTTGGAGTTGGTGTCGACCGTGAATCCGCGGAGGATCTCGTTGCCGACGACGATGATGCTCGACTGCGGCACGCGCCCATAATGACAGGAATGCCCAGATCCGCCTACGATCGCAGCAAGGGCGTTGAATCGGTCACGTGGCGCGAGTTTCCCCTCGGAAAAGGCATAGCGCTCTCGATCCTGGACGAGACGACGGCAGCCGGACGGCAAGCACGAGGCCAGGCCCTGCTCGACGTCCTCGACGAGGCCGCGGGCCTTCCACCCTGCAAGCTGACGGTGGCCGACCGTCCGCAGCGCCACCGCACACGCGGGGGCAAACTCGAAGTCAAAACCTACGGCTACTACCGGATCGCCTGGGAGTCAACACCGCGGCGCGGGTCCATCCGGATCTACAACCTGACGGCGATTCGGCAGCAGGTGCTCGCCCCCAAGGTCTTTCTCGAGACCCTCCTGCACGAATGGGTACATCACTACGATTTCACCGGTCTGCAACTGGAGCGCTCACCGCACACCTCGGGCTTCTTCGCCCGCATTCGCGACCTGGCGGAGACGCTGGGCGTGGGCTTCGTGGCGCCGCCCAAACGTGAGATATCGTCACCTGCGCCCGCCGAGGACGTCATGGTCGCGAAAGACCACCTGCGGCCGGGCGGTGTGCCGCCGCCGAAGTGGATCCGGGACCAGGTCCTTGCGCTCTTTGGTCGTCCGAGGTCATAGGCGTTCGGACGGTACAATACGGCGGGCCTTTTTTGGAACGCCGACACTAAGGTAGGGAGGCGCTGAACCTGTTCGTCGCGGCCACAATAACCATCAATGACTCGACAGTGACGGCTGTCCTGGCTCTCGTTAGCGTCGCGGCATTGATTGCACTGGCATATGGCGGGCTGCTGACGCGCTGGGTGCTCGCGGCCAACGCGGGAAACGAGACGATGGGACGGATCGCACGCGCCATCCAGGAGGGCGCGGCCGCCTATCTCAACCGGCAGTACGCCACGATCGCGGTCATCGGCATCGTCCTGGCGTTGGTGCTCACGTTTGCCATCAACTGGGAGACCGGCGTGCTCTATGTCGTGGGCGCTGCGTGCTCGGCGCTGGCCGGCTACGTGGGAATGTACGTCTCCGTGCGGGCGAACGTGCGGACCGCGCAGGCGGCCACCCGCGGGCTCGATGCGGCGCTGCAGCTCGCGTTCCGCGGCGGCGCCGTGACAGGCCTGTTCGTCGTCGGACTTGGATTGCTGGGCGTCGCGGTCTCGTATTGGGTCTTTCAAAAACCCCAGTCCCTGGTCGGGCTCGCGTTCGGAGCCAGCCTGATCAGTGTCTTCGCCCGCCTCGGTGGCGGCATCTTCACCAAGGCGGCCGACGTCGGCGCCGACCTGGTCGGCAAAGTCGAAGCCGGCATTCCCGAAGATGATCCGCGCAATCCCGCGGTCATCGCGGACAACGTCGGCGACAACGTGGGTGACTGCGCCGGCATGGCGGCGGACCTGTTCGAGACCTATGCCGTGACCGCGATTGCCGCCATGCTGCTGGGCAGCCTCCTGTTCCCCGGAAAGGTTCAGTACGTCCTCTATCCGCTGATCTTGGGCGCCATTTCGATCATTGCGACGGTGATCGGAACATTCTTCGTGCGGCTGGGCCGCAGCTCCTGGATCATGGGCGCGCTCTATCGTGGTCTCGGCGTCAGCGCCGTGCTGGCCCTGGCCGGCTTCCTGGCGGTGACTCTCCTGATCGGCCTGGATATCAATCTCTTCTGGGCCGCGGTGGTCGGCGTCGTGGTGACGATCGCCCTGGTCGGTATCACCGAGTTCTTCACCAGCGCCGACTATCCACCCGTGCGGCTGATTGCGCGCGCCTCAACGACCGGCGCTGCGACGAACATCATTGCGGGCCAGGCGATCGGCATGATCAGCACGGCCCTGCCGGTGCTCGTCATCGGGGCCGGGATCTTGATTGCCTTCTTTCTCAATCAGCAGCCGTCGGCCGGTGACTTCGGCCTGTACGGCATCGCCATCGCCGCCATGTCGATGCTGTCGATGACCGGCATCATCGTGGCCATCGATGCCTATGGGCCGATCACCGACAATGCTGGCGGCATCGCCGAGATGGCGAAACTGCCCGATTCCGTCCGGAACATCACCGATCCGCTCGACGCTGTGGGCAATACCACGAAGGCCGTCACCAAGGGCTACGCGATTGGCTCCGCAGGGCTCGCCGCGTTAGTGCTCTTCTCGTCCTATACCCAAGAGGTCGGGCGCGGCGCGCATCTGGCATTTGATCTAACTGATCCGTTAGTGGTCGTCGGGCTCTTTTTCGGCGGCATCCTGCCGTACGTATTTGGTTCCTTGAGCATGCTTGCGGTCGGCCGGGCCGCTGGCCAGGTCGTAGTCGAAGTCCGCCGCCAGTTTCGCGAAATCAAGGGCCTACTGGAAGGAACTGCGCAGCCGGAATACGGCCGGGCGGTCGATCTCGTCACGCGCGCGGCCCAACGAGAAATGATCATCCCCGGGCTGATCCCGGTGGCCGCGCCGCTGCTGGTGGGCTTCAGCCTCGGACCGAAGGCGCTGGGCGGCATGCTCATTGGGTCGATCGTGACTGGCATCTTCCTCGCGATCCAGATGACGTCGGGCGGCGGCGCCTGGGATAACGCCAAGAAGTACATCGAGGACGGCCACTACGGTGGGAAGGGCACGGAGACGCATGCCGCCGCCGTTACCGGCGATACCGTGGGCGATCCCAACAAAGACACGGCCGGGCCGGCGATCAACCCCATGATCAAGGTCGTGAATATCATCGCGATCTTGATCGCACCCATGGTCGCCGCCCACTCGCTGCTTCACTAAGCCGCGGCGCGCGTTACCTTCTGCCTCTGGGGGCCTTCCGGGCCTGTTGCTCGCGGCGATTCTTGAATAAACTTGACCCATGGACGAATACATGCTCGAGATCAACGATCTGCGCCGCCGGATCGCCAAGCTCAAGTTCGAGCGCGGTTCGGTCGTCATCATCGAGGAACTCGAAGCCCAGCTTCGGATCCTGAAGGCGATCTACGAATCCGCGAACGCTCTGTTCTCGGCTGGTGAGCAGGATCGCCGCCTGCAGGCCGGCTTCCGGGAACGCCAGCTCGGCAGCTGGACCTTCGAAAACGTCTATTTCTACGTCTACGAGCAGGCGGTTGCCCTCGAGCCCGATGGCCAGGACCTCGC
>DASZJR010000146.1:0-20013 GCA_035947855.1 Candidatus Dormiibacterota bacterium | reverse complement strand
CTCTTCGAAGAAGCGGTTTATGACGAATCGGGCCAGCTACGGACGGGTAGCCTCGTCGACTACCTGATTCCGACGGCGTCCGACGTCCCCTCGTACGAGCTGGCGGCGACGGTGACCCCTAGCCCGGTCAACCCACTGGGCACCAAGGGCGTCGGGGAGGCGGGAACGATCGCCTCAACCCCCGCCGTGATGAACGCCATCGTGGACGCCCTCGAACCATTCGGGGTCAAGAACATCGACATGCCGGCCACCCCACAGAAACTCTGGGCGCTGATGCACCGCAACGGAGGGACAAAACGATGACGCCTGCCGCATTCGATTACGTTGTCCCGCGCAGCCTGCCGGAGGCGGTTGCGGAACTGGTCAAGCACGGGCAGGAGGCGAAGGTCCTCGCCGGCGGACATAGCCTCATCCCGCTGATGAAGTTGCGCCTCTCGACGCCGTCCTTCCTGGTGGACATCGGTCGCATTGGCAACCTGAGTTACATCCGTGAGGAAGACGGCCACATCGCGATCGGCGCGCTGACCAGTCACCACGATATCGAGTTTTCCGACCTGCTGAAGAGCAAGCTGCCGCTGCTCACCAGCGCTGCGTCACAGATCGGCGACCCACAGGTTCGCAACCGCGGGACGATCGGCGGCGCGGCGGCGCACGCCGATCCAAACGGTGACTTCCCCGCCTGCCTGCTGGCCCTCGATGCCGAGCTCAAGGTGGTCGGTCCCAAGGGCGAACGCACCATCGCCGCCAACGCGTTCTTTGTCGACACCTTCACGACGTCACTCGAACCCACCGAGATCCTGCGCGAGATCCGGATCGCGACGCCGCCGCCGGGCAGCAAAGGGACATACCTGAAGTTCAGCCGGCGGTCGCAGGACTGGGCGATCGTGGCGGTCGCCGCGCAGGCGAGAGTGACCGGTCACGAGGTCACGCAGGTGGCGATCGGCCTCACCGGAATGGGAACCCGCCCGATCCGGGCATCCGGGGTCGAGCAGGCGTTGCGCGGCAAGGCCGGGCACGACGACGAGCTTCGCCAGGCGGCCGAGCGGGCCGCGGAGGGCACCGACCCGCAACAAGACCTGAACGGCTCGCCGGATTACCGCCGGCACCTGGCACAGGTCCTGACCCGGCGGGCCCTCGAACAGATCACGGCGCACCACTAAGAAGGGGGAGAGCGGCGGCGGTTCGCCGTTGCTCTCCCTACAATTTGCTACATGCAGGACCTTCCCGTTTCGTCGATCGAGGACGTCGAGCGGGCGCTGCAGGCACACCACTACGTTGCCGATCGCAGCCTGGCAACGACGATCTTCCTAGCCCTGACGCTGGACAAGCCGCTCCTGCTCGAAGGTGAGGCCGGGGTTGGGAAGACGGAAGTCGGCAAGGTCCTCGCCGAGATCCTCGACACGCGGCTCATCCGGCTGCAGTGCTACGAAGGCATCGACGTCAACAACGCCGTCTACGAATGGGCCTACGCGAAGCAGATGTTGCACATCCGTCTGCTGGAAGCCGCCGGCACCAACCGGGACGAGACCGAGCGCGAAATCTACAGCCACCAGTTCCTGGTGAAGCGCCCGCTGCTACAGGCGATCGAGAGCGACGGCGCGAAGCCGCCGGTGCTCTTGATCGACGAAATCGACCGGGCGGATGATGAATTCGAGGCATTCCTGCTCGAGCTGCTCTCCGATTTCCAGATCTCGATTCCCGAGATCGGCACCATCAAAGCCGACAAGCCGCCGGCGGTGATCATCACCTCGAACCGCACGCGCGAGATCCATGACGCCCTGAAGCGCCGCTGTCTCTATTTCTGGATCGATTACCCGTCGGTCGAGCGCGAGTACGAGATCATCACGGCGCGGGTACCGGACGTTCCGAAAAAGCTGGCCCGCCAGGTCAGCGAGTTCATTGGCGGGGTTCGTCGACTCGACCTCTACAAGTTGCCGGGCATTGCCGAGACGCTCGACTGGACCCGCTCTCTGATGGCACTCGGCGAGACCGAGCTCAGCGAAGCCGCCGTGCAGGCGACGCTGGGCGCCGTGGTGAAGTACCAGGAGGATCTCGAACGACTGCGCGGCGCGGGCTCGCGGGAGCTCGTTGCCCGCGCCGTCAATGCCTGACGCGGGCGCGATCCTCGCCCGCAACTGGTTGCATTTCGGTCGAATCCTTCGGGGCCTCGGCTTCGACGCCGGCCCGGCGCGGATGCTGCCCTTCCTCACGACCCTGACCGTGATCGACCTGCGCCGTCCGGACGATGTGCGAACGGCGGTTCATGTCCACTTCGCCCGGCGGCGGGACGAGCTGCCGATTCTGGACCGGGCGCTGGGCGCCTTCCTTCAGGCCAACGCGGCGCGTGGCGAGCTGCCCGTACCGTCCGCGACGGCCTCATCCCAACGGGAAACCCAGATGACGCTTACCGGCCGGCAGTTGAAGGTGCTCGATGAGGAGGGCGCGGCCGCCGAAGGCGCCGAGGAGCAGGAGGTGGCGAGCTACTCGCAGGCCGAGGTGCTACGCCAGAAAGACTTCGACACCCTGACCGCGGCCGAGATGGCGGAGGTCCGGCGGCTAATCAGGCTGATGCGGCTCCCCGCCGGTCTGACGCGATCCCGACGGGCGCGCCCGGGCGGCCACGATCGGCTCGACATCCGCCGGCTCCTGCGGCGCAGCCTGCGATTTGGCGGTGAGCTGCTGGTCTTCAGTTGGAAGAGCCCGACCCTTCGGCCGCGGCCGCTCGTTCTGCTGTGCGACATCAGCGGCTCCATGGAGCGCTACACGCGCTTGCTGCTCAACTTCACGTACGCGCTGAAGAACGCCAGTACGCGGGTCGAGGTGTTCGTCTTCGCCACGCGCCTGACCCGTATCACCCGCTTGCTCCGGAGCCATGACGTCGATGCCGCGCTGAACCGCGTGATGGTCTCGGTCGATGACTGGTCGGGCGGAACCCGCATCGGCGAGGCGATCGAGACCTTCAACCGGCGTTATGCGCGCCGCGTGCTCACGCACGGTGCCACCGTCGCCATCATCAGTGACGGCTGGGACCGCGGTGACGCGGCGCAGATGCGGCAGGCAATCGCCCGGCTGCAGCGGTCCTGCCACCGGCTGATCTGGATGAACCCGCTGATGGGCGCCCCGGGCTACGAGCCGCTGACGTTGGGGCTCCAGGCAGCGCTCCCCTTCGTCGACGACTTTCTCCCGGCGCACAACCTCGCGAACCTGGAGGCGCTGGGAGCCCTGTTGCTCGAGACGGCGAACCGGCGCCCCGTCCGTCGTCAGACGCTGCTGACCGCATCGGCCTGACAACGATTCGTCAGACGGCTGACTACACTTTGAGCTATGCGCGACGTCATGACCGACGTCAAGGTGTGGCTCGAGCAAGGCGACCCGGTCGCGGTCGCGACCGTGATCAGTACCTGGGGGAGCGCCCCGCGGCCGGCCGGTTCGCGGATGGCCATCAGCCAGTCCGGAAAGATCGCCGGCTCCGTCAGCGGCGGGTGTCTCGAGGGCGAGGTCTTCGAGCAGGCCCAGGCGATCCTGAAGGGGAAACCCGCCAGCCTGTTTCACTACGGCGTCAGCGACGACCTCGCCTGGACCGTCGGCCTGAGCTGCGGCGGCGAAATCGATGTGCTCGTCGAGCCACTGGCGCAGGTGCATCGCGACCTGATGACCGCGTTGGAGCAGGAGCATCCCGTGGTGCTGAAGACGGCGGTCGGCGAGGCGCCCGGTGCCCGCGCGCTCCTGACGCCGGCGGACCCGGAGGTCGCCGACCTTCTCAACCGGGAGAACCCGGTCCGGCAGGACGGCGTCTTCCTCGAGCCCTTCCCCCGTCCACCGGAGCTTTTCATCTTCGGCGGCTCGCACGTCGCCATCCCGCTGACGCGCCTGGCGAGCGCGATCGGCTTCCGGGTGACGGTCGTCGATGCCCGGTCGAAGTTCGCGGACAAAGACCGCTTTCCCGAGGCGCGACGCGTGATCAAGGCCTGGCCGGACGAGATCCTGAAGGACCTGCCGATGGACGGTTCGACCTATGTCGTGATCCTGACGCACGACCCGAAGTTCGACGATCCGACGATCACCGCGGCGCTGCGCGGGCGGCCCCGCTACATCGGCGCCATCGGTAGCAAGAAGACCCATCGCGATCGAGTCGCGAGGCTGATCAAGGCCGGGGTCGACCCGGCCGCGATCGAGCGCGTCCATGCGCCGATCGGCCTCGACCTCGGGGCGCAGACCGCCGAGGAGACGGCGCTCGCCATCCTGGCGCAGATGGTCGCGGTGCGCCATGGGAAGCAGGGTGGCCCGATGCCCGGCCCGGCCGTGGTGGCGTGAAGGCCGAGTCGCTCCGGGGTTCGCGGTTGAGTTCCGAGGGGATCGAGGGCGCCGTGCTGGCCCAGACCCTGCTGGTTCCGGACGACCACCATCGAGTCTTGCTGCTCAAGGGCCGGATTCTGACCAAGGCCGACTGGCCGGTGGTGGTGAGCGCCCGGGTCGATGAGCTCCACGTGGTGCGCATCGAAAAGGGCGACATCCATGAGGATGAGGCCGCCCGCCGCCTGGCGAAACTCGTCGCCGGTCCAGGTGTCATCGTGCACGGCCCGGTGGAGAGCCAGGTCCGGCTGAGCGCCGAGGTCAACGGCATCTTCAAGGTCGATGCCGAGCGGCTGCAGGCGCTCAACAGCATCCAGGACGTGTCGATCTTCACTCTCTTCGACGGCCAGCTGGTCTCGAAGGGTAAGACGATCGCCGGGGTCAAGGTCACGCCCTTCGTCGTCCCGGCGGCCCGGCTGCGCGAGGCAGAGCTCGTGGCGGTCGGCGGTGAGGGCGTGATCCGGGTGCTGGCCTTCCGGCCCATGCGCGTCGGTGTCCTCGTGCGCGAGCGGCTGGACCCGGCGCAGCGCGAGAAGTTCCAGGCGTCGATCGAGATGAAGGTGGCCTGGTTCGGCTCGACCATCAGCGAGATCCAGTACGTCGCGGACGACGTCGGGGCGGTCGAAGCGGCGGTCGGCGGCCTTCTCCGAGATGCGGACTTGCTGTTGACCGCCGGCGCGAACGCCACCGACCCGCTCGACCCGACGCTGGTGGCGCTCGAGCGGCTTCACGCCAGGATGGAAAAGCAGGGCGCTCCGGCGCATCCGGGCAGCGCGGTCTGGCTCGCCTACCTCAGCGACAAGCCGATTTTCGGCGTGGCCGCCTGCGGGATGTTCTCGCGGGCGACCGTACTCGACCTCATCCTGCCGCGGCTCTTTACCGGGGCGCGGGTCACGGCAGACGACTTCAACCGCCTAGGCCACGGCGGCCTTCTCTCCAAAGACATGGCCTTTCGCTTTCCCGCTTACGGGGCCTTCGACACGCTCGACCAATAGGGGCCCCGCGCCAGTGTGGAAAGGCGGGGAGAAAGTAGTATTCGCTCCCCTTATCGCGGACATTCGTCCATTTGGCATTGACAATAACCGGATACCGGGAATAGGGTTGTGGAGCTCGGTCATCCCGTCGCCCAATGGAAGGAGGGTTCCGCATGTTGCCGGCTGCGTTCGAGTATCACGCACCGAAGACCATGGACGAGGCGCTTGGCCTCCTCGATGAGCTCGGTGAGGACGCCAAGGTCCTGGCCGGCGGCCAGAGCCTGATCCCGCTGCTCAAGCTACGGTTCGCGAGTCCCGGCCACCTGGTCGACATCAACAAGATCAAGGACCTCGACTACCTCGAAGAGCGTGACGGCACGCTTCGCATCGGCCCGCTGTTTCGCCACAAGTCGGCGGAGCGGTCAAGCCTCCTGGCGTCCCGCTATCACGTCATGGCGGAAGCCGCCCCCATGATCGCCGACCCGATCATCCGCAACCGCGGAACAATCGCCGGATCGGTTGCTCACGCAGATCCCTCCGGCGATTGGGGAACGGTCTTGCTCGCGCTCGACGCCGATCTGGTTTTACGGTCGAAGTCTGGGAGCCGGACGGTCAAGGCTCGCGACTTCTTCAGCGGGCCGTTCAGCACGGCGCTGCAACCCAATGAGATCCTCAGCGAGATCCGGATCCCGGTCTCGAAGGCGATGACCGGAGGCTCCTACCTGAAGCTGGAGCGCAAGGTCGGCGACTTTGCGACCGTGGCGGTGGCGGTCCACCTGCGGATGGACGACGGCAAAGTCGGGTCGGCCGGCATCGGGCTGACCGCGGTTGGGCCGCAGAACATCAAGGCCGAAAAGGCCGAAGCGTCACTGAAGGGCGTCCGGCTCGATGATGCCGCCATCAAGCAGGCGGCGGCCCTTGCGGCCGAGGCAGCGGATCCGAAAGCCGACCATCGTGGTTCGGTCGAGTACAAGCGCAACCTAGTCCGGGTCTTTACCGAACGTGGATTGAAGCGCGCCTCGGAGCGCGCCCGGGGAGGTGGATGAACATGAGCCAGTCGATCACCGTGACGGTCAACGGCGAGAAGCGCAGTGCGGACGTCGAGCCGCGGCTCCTCCTCGTGCACTTCCTCCGGGAAAAACTCCGGCTCACCGGGACCCACATCGGATGCGACACGACCCATTGCGGTGCCTGTACCGTGCTGGTCGACGGGACGCCGGTAAAGTCCTGCACGATGCTCGCCGTCCAGGCCGATGGTCAACAGGTGACAACCGTCGAGGGGCTGATGGCAGGTGGCGCCCTGCATCCGATTCAGGCCGCGTTCAAGGAAGAACACGGTCTCCAATGCGGCTTTTGCACCCCCGGCATGATGCTGACCAGCGTCGCCCTCTTGAAGGAGAAACCGGATCCCTCTGACGACGATATCCGCTGGGCGCTCTCCGGCAACATTTGCCGCTGCACCGGCTACATGAACATCGTCAAGGCGGTCAAGAGCGCGGGCGCCCAAATGCGAGCGTCAGCAGCGGTACCCGAAGCGGCCACGGCCGCGAGGAGCTAAGCCATGGCTGTTGAAACCCCACTCAAGGGCAACATCGGCGACAGCATCAAGCGCAAGGAAGACGACCGGTTTATCCGGGGCAAGGGCAACTACCTGGACGACATCAACCTCCCCGGCATGCTGCACATGGCCATCCACCGCAGCCCATTTGCCCACGCCCGGATCAAGTCCATCAACACCGACGCTGCCCAGGCAGTGCCCGGTGTCGTCGCGGTCGTGACGGGGGCGCTGCTGGCCCAGCACAAGCTCGCCTGGATGCCGACGCTGTCTGGCGACACCCAGGCAGTGCTGGCGACCGACAAGGTGCGCTTCCAGGGTCAGGAGGTCGCCTGCGTCATCGCGACCGATCCGTACGTCGCCCGGGACGCCGCGGCGCTGGTCGAGGTCGACTACGAAGTGCTCCAGGCGGTCGTCACCCCGCAACAAGCGCTCGAGCCCGGGGCGCCCCTGATTCGCGATGAGAAAGAGGGCCAGAAGGACAACCATATCTATCACTGGGAAGCGGGCGACAAGGCGAAGACCGAAGAGGCCTTTGCCAAAGCCGATCGGGTCGTCAAGCTGGATACGTTCTATCCACGCTGCCATCCGTCGCCACTGGAAACGTGCGGCATCGTCGCCGACGTCAACCCGGCGACCGGGCACGCCACCCTCTATATGACCTCGCAGGCGCCGCATGCCCACCGCACGCTCTTCGCAATCGTCGCCGGGCTGCCCGAGCAAAACATCCGGATCATCTCGCCCGACATCGGCGGCGGCTTCGGCAACAAGGTGCCGATCTATCCCGGCTACGTCGTCGCGACGGCCGCTTCCCTCCTGATCGGCAAGCCCGTGAAGTGGGTCGAGGACCGCAGCGAAAACCTGATCTCGACCGGGTTCGCCCGCGACTTTCACATGTCGGGCGAGTTGGCGCTGCGCAACGACGGACGCATGCTGGGGCTGCGGGTCAAGATGCTGAGCGACAACGGCGCCTTCTATGCGGACGCTCAGCCGACGAAATTCAGGGCCGGGCTCTTCCATATCGTGACCGGGTCCTACGATCTCCCGGCGGCCCACGTCGAGACGGACGGCGCTTACACGAACAAGGCGCCAGGCGGCGTCGCCTATCGCTGCTCCTTCCGGGTGACCGAGGCCTCCTACCTGGTCGAGCGACTGGTCGAGTCTGCCGCGCTCGAGATGAACATGGACCCGACCGAGATCCGGCTGAAGAACTTCATCCAGCCCGAACAGTTCCCCTACATGTCGGCCACCGGCTTCGAGTACGACAGTGGCAATTACCCCAAAGCCATGCAGGTGGCGCTGGACAAGCTCGGCTATAAGGAGCTGCGGAAGGAGCAGGCCGAGAAGCGGAAGAAGGGCGAACTGATGGGGATCGGGGTCGCCAGCTTCACCGAAGTCGTCGGCGCGGGACCCGGCAAGCACTACGACATCGCCGGGCTGCGGATGTTCGACTCCGCGGAGTTGCGCGTCCATCCCACCGGCAAGGCGATCCTGAAACTGGGCGTCAAGAGCCAGGGCCAGGGGCACGAGACGACGTTCGCCCAGATCGTGACCGAGGAGCTCGGCATTCCGGCCGCGGATATCGAGGTCCAGGAGGGCGACACCGACAACACCCCCTACGGGCTCGGCACCTACGCGAGTCGCAGCACCCCCGTCGGCGGCGCCGCCACCGCGATGGTCTCGCGCAAGCTGCGCGACAAAGCGAAGAAGATCGCCGCCCACCTGCTCGAGGCCTCGGAGGCCGATATCGAGTTCGACCACGGCAAGTTCTTCGTGCGCGGCTCGCCCTCCAAGTCAAAGACCATCCAGGACGTGGCGTTTGCCGCCTACACGAACCTGCCCGATGGATTGGAAGCCGGCCTCGAGGGTGTGACCTACTACGATCCGCCCAACATGACGTTTCCGTTCGGGACCTATCTCGTGGTGGTCGACATCGACCGTGGCACCGGCCAGGTCAAGGTCCGCCGCATGGTGGCGGTCGACGACTGCGGGGTGCGGATCAATCCGATGGTCGTCGAAGGACAGATCCACGGTGGCCTCACCGAGGGTTTTGGCATCGCCTTCATGGAGCTGATCACCTTCGATGAAGAAGGCAACTGCCTCGGCTCCAATTTCACCGATTACCTGTTGCCCACGAGCTGGGAGACGCCGAAGTTCGAGATGGGCGAGACGGTTACGCCGTCGCCGCACCACCCGATCGGCGCGAAAGGCGTTGGTGAGTCGGCCACGGTCGGCTCACCGGCGGCCTTCGTCAACGCAGTGATCGATGCGGTCGGACATCTCGGCATCAAGAACATCGACATGCCCGTCACCTCGGACAAGGTCTGGGAGGCCTTGAACAAGGTCGGCGCGGCGGAGTAAGGACAAGGCTTACGGATGTCACTCGCGGATGACGTGCTGGACCGGGCGGCGGAGCTGCGGCGGCGCGGCGAAACGTTCGTCGTCGCGACCGTCGTCCGGGTCGAGCCACCGACATCGGCGCAGGCCGGCGACAAGGCGCTGATCACCGCCGACGGCAAACTCTGGGGATGGGTCGGCGGTAGCTGCTCCGAAGGGCTGGTGCGGCGCGAGGCGATGATTGCCATGGGAGACGCCCAGCCCCGACTGGTCAAAATCGCACCCGACGAGTCGCCGGATCATTTGCCGGGCGTCGTCTCGCATCTCAGTACCTGTCCGAGTGCCGGCAAGCTGGATGTGTTCATCGATCCGCAACTCCCACGACCGTTGCTGCTCCTCGTTGGCGATACGCCGGCGGCGCGCACGCTGGTCAAACTCGGTGCCACCATCGGGTACAGGACGTGTGCGGTGCACCCGGGCGCGCTTCCGACCGATTACCCCGAGGCGGACCAGGTGATCGGCTCGCTCGACCTCGCGCCGGCGCAGCCCAACGCGAGCACCTGGGCGGTCGTGGCGACGATGGGCCACTACGACGAGGATGCCATCGAGGCACTCTTACGCTATGACGTCGCCTACATCGGACTGGTGGCCAGCCGCCGCCGGGCCGCCACCGTTCTCGGTGTCCTTCAGGGCCGAGGGGTCACCGGGCTCGAACGCGTCCGGCGCGCGGCAGACAGCTCGGTCGGTGGCTCCCAGGAGGAGATCGCCCTGGCGACGCTCGCCGAGATCGTCGCCGAACGCCACGCGGAGCAGCGCCGCTATGCGATCCCTCTGCCGGAGACCGCCGTCGATCCGATCTGCGGGATGCAGGTCGAAGTGAAGGGCGCCCTGCATACGCTTAGCGTTGGGGAGACCATCCACTACTTTTGTGGCGCCGGCTGCCTCGATGCCTTCAAGCTGCGGGAAGGCCAGTCGCTCTCACGCTGACCCTCCCGCTATGAGCGCGGCCGGTGTGGAAAGGCGGGCGGTTGGACGTTTAGGCCGATGCGACGATTGGGCGAACCTCGATTGACCCAACTGCGGCCGAAGGGATCTTGGCCGCGTAGGTGATCGCCTCCTCCTGGTTCTTGGCCTCGACGACGTAGAAGCCGATGATCTGCTCGCTGCCGGTCGTGGCCGGGCCGGATGCCGTCTTGGTCGATCCGTTGCGCACGCGGACAGTCGTTGCCGTCTTTGACGGCTGAACAGGGTCGCCGGCCTTGAACATGCCCTTCCCGGAAAGCTCCTCGTAGTAGCGGCCGAAGGCGGCCTGTTGCTGTTGCATCTGCGGGCTATCCGGCGCGGGCATCTTTGATTCGTCCGCGTAGAGCAAATACAGATATTTCATGTCCTCTCCTTGTTTGGTCTGTGGATTAGGCGGGCCTGGCTTGGGCGAGCACCTGGTCTTTGGTGACGCCCTCCATGTTGTGGATCTGCTTGGCGTGCTGCTGGACCCCGGCCACCAGCTTCGCCTCGTCCTCAGTCTGGAGCGACCAGCCGCATTCACATTCGACGCGTTTTTGCATTCCGCACCTCCTCGAGATGGTTGACTTAACCGCCGCCCCTTCTTACCGCCGCCCTTTCCACACTGGGGGCGGCTGAGAGCTGGGGGCGGCTGAGCTGTCCTTAAGATCATCGCTGGACGCCTTTGGCGAATGTTTGGAGGCTCAATGCTTCGCATCTACCTAACCGGTGAGGTCGCCGTCGAGCGTGGCGAGCACCTGCTCCGTGACGCCGATCTCGCCGGTCGCCAGGGGCGCCTCGCGCTCGTTTACCTTGTGTCGGAGCGGGAGCGGGCGGTGACCCAATCGGAGCTCGCCGAGCTCCTTTGGCCCGACTCGCTTCCACCGTCGTGGCCGGTGGCGCTGAGTGCGGTGATCAGCAAGCTCCGCCAGAAGCTGGGCACGCTTGGCCTCGATCGGGACCGGATCATCGCCAATGCTTTTCGCTGCTACCAGTTTCGGCCGCCCGCCGAGACCTGGATCGACCTCGAGGCCGCGGCCGACGCCGTCCACCAGGCCGAAGGTGCCATGCTCGCCAATCGGCCGCAGGCCGCGTACGGGCCATCGCTGATCGCGACCACCATCGCGCGGCGCCCGTTCCTTACGGGAGAGGACGCGCCCTGGGTGATGGCTCGACGGGAGCGCCTTCGTGACACCCTGGTTCGAGCCCTCGATTGCCGCGTGGAGGCGCTCATCTGGAACGGCGAGCTCGCCCTCGCCCAGGACCAGGCGCGCGCCGCCGTCGACCTCGAGCCGTATCGCGAGTCGGGGTATCGGCGGCTGATGCAGGTGCTCGTCAGGCGCGGCGATCGCGCCGAGGCCGTGCGGGTCTACCAGCAATGTCGCCAGCGGCTCGCCGACGAGCTGGGCGTTGCGCCTTCGGACGAGACGGAGTCGCTGCTAAAGACACTCCTCGGCAGCACCGCCTGACGGCCGGACCTACGCGCGATGGATCTCGGAGCCGACCTCTTCCTTCGCCAGGTCGCCGTCGCGCGACGAGCCGTTGCCCGGGAGCGGCGGGGCAATCACCGGACGTGGTGCCGGCGGCTTGGGAATTCCGGCCGCGGCATAGATCTCGTCCTGGTCGAGCGTGTCCTTCTTCAACACTGCCTCGGCCAGGCGATCGAGGCGATCGCGGTTCTCGGTCAGCAGCCGCACCGATTCTCGATGGCACTCATCGACAATCCGGCGGACTTCCTCATCGAGAATCTTGGCCGTCTCCTCGCTGAAGTGCTCCGTGCTCGCCGCACCATCGCCGGGTTGGGTCAAGTTCAGCGGCCCCAACTTCGGTGACATGCCAAAGCGCGCCACCATCGACCGGGCGATTTGATTGACCTGCTGGAGGTCGCTCTCCGCTCCGGTCGTGACCGCGCCATAGGCGACCTCCTCGGCCGCCCGGCCCCCGAGCGCGAGCGTGATTCGGCCGCGCAGGTAGCTCTCCGGATAGTTGTAGCGGTCGTCGATCGGCTGGCTGTAGGTCGAGCCGAGCGACAGCCCGCGCGGCACGATTGTCAGCTTCTTCACCGGATCGGCTCCCGGGACCAGGAGGCCCATCAGCGCGTGGCCGGACTCGTGGTAGGCGATGAGCCGTTTCTCGTCAGCCCCGAGCACGATCGGCCGGCGAAGGCCAAGCACGGATCGCTCGATCGCCTCGTCGAAATCTTCGCGTGTGACGGCGGTCTTGCCTTTGCGGGCGGCAACCAGCGCGGCTTCATTGACGATGTTGCGCAGGTCGGCGCCGACAAAGCCGGCCGTCGCGCCGGCAATGTCGCCCAGGTCGACATCCGGTGCGAGCGAGACGTTGCGAGTATGGATCTTGAGGATCGCCTCGCGCCCTGCCTTGTCAGGGGCATTGACCGTGACCCGCCGATCGAATCGGCCGGGACGGAGCAGGGCAGGGTCCAGGACCTCGGGCCGGTTGGTGGCGGCCAGGACGACCACGTTCTGGTTCGGTGTGAAGCCATCCATCTCGGTCAGGATCTGGTTCAGCGTTTGCTCGCGTTCATCGTTCGCGCCGAAGGTGGCGGATGACGCGCGCGCGCGACCGATCGCATCGAGCTCGTCGATGAAGATGATGCTCGGGGCGGCTGCCTTCGCCTTCGCGAACAGATCGCGGACTCGGGCGGCGCCCACGCCGACGATCGCCTCGACGAACTCCGAGGCGGACAGGCTGAAGAACGGCCGGTTCGATTCACCGGCGACCGCGCGCGCCAGCAACGTCTTGCCTGTGCCGGGCGCTCCCACCAGCAGGATGCCGTGCGGGATCTGCGCCCCGAGCCGCTGGTACTTTTCCGGCGTCTTGAGGAAATCGACGACCTCGGCCAGGTCCTGCTTGGCTTCCTCGATGCCGGCGACGTCGGCGAACGTGATGCGCGTCCCCGAGTCCGGTGTGTAGAGCGTGGCCTTGCTCTGGCCGAAGGCGCCGAGAAAACCGCCGGGCCCTGCTCCGGCCATGCGCCGGCTCAAATAGAGAAAGCCACCGATCAGCAGGAGGGCCGGCCCGAAGCTCAGCAGGATGTTCAGCAGCGGTGATCCCCCCGTGCCGGGGGCCGTCGCGCTGATCGGGACATTGTGCTGCTCGAGCAGTGTTTCGAGGGTGTCGGTTGCAAAGACTGGCCGCTCGGTCTGAAAGAGCGTGCCGCTGGCTGACCCAGAGGTCACCGCTGTCTTGAAGTCACCCTGGATGGAGTTGGCCTGCGCGGTGATGTCCTTGACGTTGTCGGCGTTCACCTGCTGGATGAAGGTGGTGTAGGGCACCGTGATCCGCGCCGGTCCGCTCATGAAGACGAAGGTCAGGATGTAGTTGATCGCCAACAGGACGATGAGGTAAATCCAGAAGCCGCGGTTACGCCAGAAGGGCCGGGGCGATCTGGCCGGCGTAGGCCCCGTTCCCCGAGCCGGAAGCAATGGTCGTTTCGTCGGGCTGCTGGCCAAACTCGTTCCCCTCCTCTTCGACTCTACACGCTTGGCAAATCGTCCGAATCACGGTATGATCTTGTGATAGCGGTATTACTAAATAATTGGAGGACTGATATGACGCTTACGCATTTGCTCGTCTTGCTCCTGGTCGGCGCCATCGCCGGATTGATTGGCGAACGATTGGTGAGCCGCGGGATGCCCGGTGGGCTGGTCGGCGCGATCGTCGCCGGGTTAGTCGGTGCATGGTTGATGGTCGACATCCTGCACGTCGTCATCGCTCCGGAGCTTTCCCTGGGCGGCATCCCGATCCTCTCGGCGATTCTTGGGGCTGCCATCGTCGTCCTCGTTCTCAGCGTCGTCGCGGGCGCGAGCTTTGCCCGCGGGTGGAGCCGGCGCTAGGCGCCACGTTGGCGCGCAGGGGGCCCGGCGGCGCAGACGCTCGGGCCCTCCCGCGTTTTCAGAGTCCTCCACCTCGAGCGATGTGGCGGGCGCCCTGATATCCCAGCGAGCCCCCTGCATCGTTAGAGAGTGTTAGAGCATTCGCTAGCCGAAACCACTTTGTTCTTGCCAATTGCTCTCAGGGACGGCACAATATGAACTCGGCTCCGCGTTAGAGCCACCCAACCTGAGGAGGGAAGCAACGTGCGAAAAATACGATCCTTGACTGTAATGGCGTCCACCGGCGCGCTCGCCATCGTCCTGGCGGCGTGCGGTAGCTCGACGGCGACATCGACGGCAACGGCCACCGTGCCTTCGGATCTCAGCATCTCGTCCTTCAACCAATCGTTCTCGTACATGGCGAACCTGAAGCCCATGGTCACGGCGGGCAGTGGACTCGTCGGGGTGATCCTCCCCGATACCACCTCGTCGACGCGCTACGTCAACTTCGACCTCCCGTATCTGAAGAAGGCCTTTGATATGGCCGGTTACACGACATCGCAGTACAAAATCGACAACGCCGGGGGCGACCCCGCCCAGGAGCTTCAACTCGCCCAGGCGGACATCACCGCCGGCGCAAAAGTGCTGGTCTTCGACCAACTCAATAGCAATGTCGGCGGGCAGATCCAGCAGCTTGCCGAGACTCACAATGTCAAGACCATCGCCTACGACCGGGCCACCTTCACGGGTACCAAACCGGTCTATTACGTGAGCTTCGACAATGTCCAGGTCGGCAACCTGATCGGCCAGGGTTTCCTGAAGTGCGCGACCGACTGGGGCGTAACCAACGCGAAGGTCTTTGAGCTGGACGGCGGGCAGGATACCGACCCGAATGCCGTCTCCTTCGCCCAGGGTTACAACAACGCGATCTGGGGCGACAAGACAACGCCGCTGACCGCAGGCAAGACGAACAGCCAGGGCATGACGCTCGTCGCGGAAAAGATTGCGCCCGCCTGGGACAATGCCGCGGGACAGACCGTCTTCGCGCAGCAGTTCACCGCCAACCCGAGCATCAACGCCACCGTCGAGGCGAATGACGGGCTCGGCAACGCGGCCATTACCGTCCTCAAGAACCGGGGCATCGGACCCAAGAAGGTCCCGACCACGGGGCAGGATGCGACCGAGCAGGGCATGGCCAACGTCCTCAAGAACTATCAGTGTGGATCCGTCTACAAGGCGGTCTATCTCGAGGCCCAGGACGCGGTTGCCCTCGCAACCGTCCTTCGTGCCGGCCTGACGCCTCCCGCCGCGTTGCTCAACGGCACCACCTCGCCGCCGACCGGGCAAGCGGGGAGCCAGCAGCCGGCGTCGCTGTTGGTGCCGATTTGGGTGACGAGCGCGAACATGAACGACACCGTCATCAAGGACGCGTTCGTCGACAAGACTCAACTGTGCACCGACGTCACGCAGGCCGTCTGCACGGCCGCGGGCATTAGCTAGATCGTTGTGGCGCCGCCGCCTTCCGCGGCGGCGCCAACCTCCCGTCTTACGCGATAAAGTGAAGCGATGGGGCAGGTAATCGCCGACTCGCCAGCGGCCGAGCCACGGTTCAAGGCCCGGGGCGTCGACAAGCATTTTGGCCCGGTGCAAGCCCTGACCCAGGTGGACCTGGACCTCTATGCCGGACAGGTCACCGCCCTGTGCGGCGATAACGGCGCCGGTAAGTCGGTCCTCACCAAGTGCATCGCGGGCATCTACGAGATCGACCACGGTCAATTCTTCTGGGAGGGCCGCCCGGTTCATATTCGGAGCCCGCGCGATGCGGCCCGGCTGGGGATCGAGACCGTCTATCAGGACCTGGCGCTGGCCGACAACCTCGACATCGTCCAGAACATGTTCCTCGGCCGCGAGCGGATGCGAAGCGGTTTCCTCAACGAGGACGACATGGAGCGTGCCGCGAGTAAGACGCTGGCCGACCTTCGGGTCACGACCGTGCGGTCGATTCGGCAGCCCGTGGCTTCGCTCTCGGGCGGGCAGCGTCAATCGGTGGCGGTCGCCAAGGCGGTGATGTGGAATTCGAAGCTGGTCATGCTGGACGAGCCAACGGCCGCGCTGGGTGTGGTGCAAACCAAGATGGTGCTCGACCTGGTGAGGCGCTTGCGCGATCGCGGCCTGGCGGTGATGATGATCTCGCACAACCTCAACGACGTCTTCGAGGTGGCGGATCGGATTGCTGTCGTGCATCTCGGCCGGATGGTCACGCAGGGTCGGGCCACCGCCTACGACCGGCAGAGTGTCGTCGATTACATGACCACCGGTGCCTCGAGCCGGAGCGGGCAGCCCACGGATGGTAACGGAGCAAAGAGTGGCGCGCGCTGAGGCCCCCGAACAAGCCCCGGATCCGACCGCCGCGGTGCATGCCGCGACCATCGAAGTCCCGCCGGAACTCGTTGCCCAATCTCTGGGCGAATGGTCGCGTGCCTGGCTGACCCGTATCCGCAGCGGGGAAAGCGGCGTCCTGCCGGTGATCCTCGCCCTCCTCCTCATCACGATCGTCTTCGAGGCGATCAGCCCGAATCACGTCTTTCTCTCGGCGCCAAACCTTGTCAACCTGTTCCAGCAGAGCGCGGTCTTCATGGTCCTGGCGATGGGTGAGATCTTCGTCATTCTCCTCGGCGAGATCGATCTCTCGATCGCCTATGCCGGTGGCGTCGGTGCCGCGGTCTCGGTCCAGTTGGTGCAGCCGGGGACCGCGAAATGGCCGTGGTGGGGCGCCATCATCGCGGGACTCGTGGTCTGCGCAGTTATCGGCGCGCTGCAGGGAACCCTGATTACCCGACTGCGGCTTTCATCCCTGATCGTGACCCTTGCCGGGCTGCTGATCTGGCAGGGCACGATGCTCATCATCCTCGGTCTCGCCTTCTCCGGCTACCCAAGCCTCGCCGGCTTGAATGCAAATCTCCAGGTGCTGTACAACTTGATGTGGGGGACGATCGACCCCACGGTCAGTTGGATGGCGACGGCTGTTGTGGTCATCGCCATCGCCGCTCTGCTCTGGTTTGGGGACAACCACCGGCGTCGCAGCGGCCTGGTCGCGCCACCGGTGAGCCTGACCCTTCTGAAGATTGCCCTGATCGCACTGGTCGCGATCTCTGTTGTGGCGATCTGCAACGTCAACCGGGCGGTCCAACCCAGCACGCTTGCCGGCGTGCCCTGGGTCATTCCCATCGTCCTCGCTGTGTTTGGCGCGTGGATGACGATTCTTCAGCGAACGAAGTTTGGACGGTACGTCTATGCGATCGGCGGTAATCCCGAGGCGGCGCGGCGGGCCGGCATCAATCTTGCCGCCGTTCGAACCTTGTGCTTCATGATTTGCACCTTCACCGCGGGCATCGGTCTCCTGCTCTACGCCTCCTATCTCGGCGGCATGTCCGGCAACATCAACGGTGGTCAGCTCGTTCTCTATGCGATCGCGTCCGTGGTTCTGGCCGGAACCAGCCTCTTCGGCGGCCGAGGCAAGGTGCTCCACGGCATCCTCGGTGGCCTGGTCATCGGCGGGATCTACAACGGGATGGGCCTGCTCGGCCTGGACGTCCGCTGGCAGTTCATTGTCACCGGTCTGGTGCTGTTGGTGGCGATCACGATCGACTCGCTCTCTCGCCGGAGCGCCACCTCAGGCAGCGTCGCGCGCGTCTGACCGCCGCGCCTTTTTGAAGGCGGCTCGGCCCGAGCGGGACCAGAGGAGCCAGAGAACGGCGGCCGGCATCGCCAGGTTGACAAGCACCGGCACCGGCCCACGCATCGCGCCAATGGGCAGCACCGTCAACAGGAGTGACGCCACCAGGCTGAGCGCCTCGAGGGCGATGACCCAGCGACGAGCCCAGCGGCGCTGCCGGCGAAGATTGCGCGCCAACCAGAACATCCCGATCGCGATCACGATGGTGATCACACTCAGCGCGCGGAAGCCCGGCTCGACGATGGCGAACGGGATCGCGCTCAGCCCGGCGACGAGCGAGAGACTCGCCTGGATGACCACCAGCACGGAGGCGATCTCCGGTGCACTGGTCGTGGACGGCGCCGTGTTTGCGCTGACGGCGGACGAGGTGATGCTCATGGCCTGGTCAACTCCCTTGCAGTTGCTGCTGGACGGTCTTGTCGAGGTCCGCCGCGAACGGTCCTAGCTTTCCGTTGTCGACGATCCACACGTGCAGCATCGGCGGCGTCGTGATGCTGGTCGAACCCACAGGGCAGGTCCAGAACGGCGTATCGAAGCTGAATTCGAAGCCGAAAGGGGAGAAGCAGATGCCCTCGTGCTGGTGCCACTGCGTCAACGGCCCGCCCGGGTCGGGGCCCCACTGGCCAGCGCGCTTCATCTGGTACATCGCGCCGATCAACTGCAGTCCGTGTTTCGTCTGCGCGTAGACCAGGGCCTGCGGATGGTTGGGATCGAGGATGGCATTCGTGTTCCCTGTGTTCGTGAAATGGCGGAGTGGGTCGGCACTCGACACCACGCCAGGCTTGAAACCTGCGACGATCGCGGCCGCCGGGTCCCGGTAGCGGGCGATGCTCGCCCGCGTGTCGCTGAGCAGCCGGGCCGCGGCCTGCCGCTGTTCCGGGGTTGCCACCGCCGCGACCGGCTGGAGGATGGCGCCGGCGTGGGCGTGCAGGGCATCGGGGTGGGCGAGACCGCCAACCCAGATTCCGAGTGTTGTCAGGCTGGCGATCATCGGAAAGGCGACGGCTCGCCAGATGCGGCGCGGCCACGTGCGCCGTCCCGGTTGGGCCAGCCGCAGGATGAAGCCCAGCGCGACCAGCTCGATGAGCTTGCAGGCAATCCCGACCTGGTCAGGATGCTCCCAACCGGCGATGACCCAGACGATGTAGGCGACGATCGTCGCCACCAACCAGAGGACCGCCGGACGGCGCCACCACGAGGTGAAAAACGCCGCGACACCAAGCACGATGAATCCGAGCCCGTCGATGACGAACAGCACGCCGGTGATCCCGGCATGGCCGGGGACGAGCGCGAGGTGGATCGCGCCACTGGCGAGCATCAGGGCCGCCGCCAGCCTGGTCATCGGTGAGGCGGCGTCGAACGCCGTCACGGAGAGGATGGCGGCTTGCAGCAGCTGTCGGCGCGCCAGGATCCGGAGGAACTGGAGAAAACACCAGCAGAAGGCGACCAGCAGGATTGCCGCTGAGAGCGCCGGGGCATGAGCGGCGGCCACATCGTACATGGGTCGACCGTATCGCCGGCCGGTAAGAACGACGTAAGCCCCCACCCTGCCCTTCCCCGCGAGCGGGGGAGGGAATTCTTAAGCCAGTGGCAGGCTCACGGCGAACGTGCAGCCGGGGCCGCTGTTGTTGCGGACGCTGATCGTTCCGTGATGCTCTTCGACGATCCAGTGCGCGATGGATAGCCCGAGTCCAGCACCCGTGTTCGACCGGGCCGAATCGGCCTGGTAGAAGCGCTCGAAGACGCGCCCGAGATCGTCCGGTGGGATGCCCGTCCCGTCGTCGGCGACCGTGATCAACGCCGTCGACTCGAGCTGGCGCAGGCCCAGCTCGATCTCGCCGCCCGTTTTTGTGAACTTCACCGCGTTGTCGACCAGGATCCAGAGGAGCTGCGTGACGGCGTCGATGTCCGCACGGACCGTCGCATCCGTCATCCCCACGATGCGAAACGTACGGTCCGGATGCATGGTCTGCGCCTGCCGGCACACCGATGCCAGCGTCGAGCGCAGTTCGACCGGGGCGAGCTCGAGGTGCTGTCCGGCGTCGGCCTGGGCCAGCGTCAGCAGGTGATCCACCAACCGGCTCATCCTCGCGCTCTCGCTGGCGATGTCGTGGGCGGCGGCCGCGCGAACATCCTCTGTCACTAACGGACCCTGCGCCAGCAAGTCTGCATTGCCCCTGATGGTGGTCAACGGCGTGCGGAGTTCGTGCGACGCATCGG
>DASZJR010000145.1:0-15233 GCA_035947855.1 Candidatus Dormiibacterota bacterium | reverse complement strand
CCGAGTTAATGCGCAGCCTGCGGTTGGCGGCGGCTGCGATCCTCGTTGGTGCTGTGGTCGTCGCTGTCGTCGGCAGCGCCGCGCTCGCCGCGCCGGTAAGCCTCGCGGGTTTCCCGGCGACGCGGATCAAGCTCGATCCGGTGTCGACGCCGGTCAACATGCCGGGCCCCATCACCCTCACCGCCGCCGTCGTCGATTGGCGTGGGGTCGCGGTCCGCAACGTCGCCGTCACCTTCGCAAACGTGACCGACCCGCAAAAACAGGCCGCGGTCTCAAAGGCGACGACCGACAAAGCCGGGCACGCGAACTATGTCTACTCGAACGGCAAGGAACCTCGCATCGACGTGATCCAGGCAACGTTCACCGATGGGCTCGAGGTGCACAAAAGCAACCGTGCGTTCATCGCCTGGCGGAGTGGCCAGCCGGCCACGGCGATCGTGTCGCCCGCCGCAATTACCGTGACGCCGGGATGCTTCCAGCCGACTACGGCCGTCGCGCTGACGTCTGACACATTCAAGCCGGGCACCCCGCGGCCCACACCGAAACCGAAACCGACGCCGACGCCCGCCCCGGTGACATACACCATCACGGTTGATGGCGTGAACTTCAATCCGTACAGTGCGGTCCTCGTGACCTTTGATGCCGGCCCGGGCGGGACGCCCGAAAGCTTTGAACGGACAACCGATGTCTTCGGCCACTTCAACCTGGACATCCAGGTGCGGAGCCGGTCCGAGGGTGTGCACCTGGTGCGCGCCGACGATTTCCGGCAACGGGAAGCGGACGCGACCTACCAGATTCCCTGCTTCCAGCCCTCTGTCGCACTCGATCCGCCCATCGGGCCGCCTGGCTTCGTTACGAACGTCGTCGGCACAGGCTTCCCGGCAAACGCGTCGATCGTCTTCCTCAACTGGGGTGCCCCGGCGTTGCGGTCGCCGCTGCCAAAGAACATCAAGACCGACGCCAATGGCTCGTTCCAGTTCCCAATTCTCGTGTTCTATCACGACCTGCTGGGCCCGCGGATGCTGCAGGCGATCGTGGCGAACCCGTTCGGCGACCGAGCCGGCTCCGCCATCGAGGCCGACGCGCCCTTCCTGGTCACGCCCGGTCGCTCGCAGCCCACCGATTTGGTCCTTCGGCGGTGATCTTGGCTGAAGTTCAGGGTATGATGCCTGCGGGGGTCGTCACGACGCACGGGGGAACGGCATGGTGAGAGGAGGCCGCTGGGGGAGCCGGTGGTGGCGCGCCCTGGGTCCGTCCGCCCTGCTGGCCAGCCTCGCCGTCCCACAGATGGCGGTCACCTCGCCGCCCATCGTGGCCTTCGCCGCCCCCATCGCGGGCCGCCCTGATCTCTCGACCTATGCCGGCGCGCCGGCTGCTGGCAAGCCGACCGACGTCGCCCAACAACCCTTCGGCCTCGCGGTGTTCGGGCGCTACACGTTCGTAGCCGACCCGGCGAACCACGTGGTCCGGCTGCTGATCGACAACAGCGAGGTGGCCTTTGCCGGCGCCGGGAGCCTGGCGGTTGCGGGCGACGCTGGTGACCCGGCGAAGGCCCAGCTGGCCGGCCCTTATGCGGTCGCCATCGGGCAGGTCACGCAGGTGGGCTACCAGGTGACCGGCTTCGATGTCTACATCGCCGACACATTCGCCCACCAGGTGCGCAAAGCGTCGGTCACCATCCCGTCGATCGATAACCCCAGCGGCGCCCAGACGGCGGTAATCAGCACGATTGCCGGAACCGGGACGTTCGGATTCGCCGGCGATCAGGGCCCGGCCGCGACGGCCAAGCTGAATTCGCCGTACGGGATCGCCTGGGACAGCAAGCGCAGGACGGTCTACGTCGCCGACACGCTCAACAACCGGGTGCGGGCGATCGACGGCGGCGGCATCATCCGGACGCTGGTCGCCGCACCGCTGAGCCAACCGCGCGGCCTCGCCATCAACGGCGATGGGCTGTACATCGCCGATACCTATAACAATGTGGTCCGCCGATTCGACCTGGTCACGGGTTCGCTGACGACCGTGGCTGGCACGGGGAATGCCGGCTATACCGACGGCATTCTCGCCACGACCGCGTTGTTGAGGCAGCCATCAGGGCTCGCCTTCGACGAGAAGGCCAACCTGTACATCGCCGATACCGGCAACAACGTGGTTCGCGAGCTGGCGATCGGGGATCACTTCCTGCGAACCGTCGCTGGGACCGGCAAGTCCGGCGAGTTTGGCGACGGCGGCCCGGCGATCCTGGCGCAGCTCGCCGCACCGACTGGGGTCGCGGTTCGGCCGAACGGCGATGTCGTCATCGCGGATACGGGCAACAACCTGCTGCGAGTACTGGAAGGCACGCTCTCCCAGACGCCTACGCACAACATTCACGTCGAAGCTGGCAACGGGACGGCGAGCTTCGCCGGCAACGGTCAGCCACCCGGCCAGGCCCAATTTGCGGCGCCCGCGGCCGTCCTCTCGCAGTTCGGCTCCGGGTCGCCGCTGAACGCCGCGGTGCCAGCCGTGACCGGCCAGCGGTACGTCATCGATACCTTCAATCATTCCGTTCGAACCTTCGCCACGGCCGACGGAAACCCGGACGACGCCGTTAGCACCGTTGCCGGAATCGGTGGGGTGCGCGGGCCGGGGCTTCCCTCGAACCAGGCAACCGACACGCGGTTGGCGTATCCGATGGGTGGGGCGCTCGATGCCTCGCGCAACGTGCTCTATGTCGCCGATACCTTCAACAATGTCGTCCGCGCGATCGACCTGACGCATCAGACGATCGCGACCGTGGCCGGCACCGGGACGGCAGGCTACGCCAGCACGGACGAGGGCAAACCGGCGAACCAGGCGTCGCTGAGCTATCCGACCGGACTGGCCGTGGATCCGGCGGGCAACCTCTTCATCGCCGACACCTACAACAGTCGCGTTCGCGAAGTCGTGGGTGGCCTGCGGTTCGACGCCAACGGCAAGGCCGTGTCGGTGGGCTCGATCTTCACCGTGGCCGGCACCGGCCGGCTCGGGTACAGCGGCGAAAATGGCGACGCGCGCCAGGCCGATCTGTATTTCCCGTATGGTGTCGCGCTGGACACTGCGGCATCGCCCAATCTCTACATCACCGACAGCTTCAACCACCGGATCCGCCGGGTCGCTGCCGTCAGCGCGGATCCGAAGGCATCCGACGTGATCCAGACGATCGCCGGGGATGGCGCACCGGCGTTCGGTGACGGCGTGGCTGCCCAAGCCCACTTCAATCGTCCCTGGAGTGCGACAG
The DNA here is from genome assembly GCA_035947855.1 of Candidatus Dormiibacterota bacterium. GTDB lineage: Bacteria > Chloroflexota > Dormibacteria > CF-121 > CF-121 > CF-13. The sequence continues at coordinate 11,974 of DASZJR010000145.1, read as the reverse complement.
TTGACCAGGGGACCGTCTACGTCGCCGACTACCTGAACCACCGCGTTCGTCGGATTGACCTCACGGGTCAGGCGGTGACGACCTTCGGCGGAATCGGCACCGCGGGACTCGGGGGCGACGCCGGCCCGGCCGACGCCGCCGAAGTCGATGCGCCTCGTGGCCTCAGCATGCTCGGGGACTCCGGCGCGATGCTCGTCGCCGACAGCTTCAACAGCCGCATTCGCTGGCTGGGCGTCACCCAGGCCGAGGTCCAGCGCACCCAGGTCAACTTCGATCCAACCAACCTGTCCGGGCGCAGTCAACCGCAGAGCGTGACCGTGACCAGCACGGGCAGCGGGCTACTGGTGATGGGGGCCGTCGATCTCGGTGCGGATCGGAACAACTTCTATCTCGACCCCCTGAAGAACAGCTGCGCCCAGGCGAAGCTCGAGCCGGGAACAAGCTGTTCCTTCGAGGTGGCCTTTCAGCCGCGTGCGTCCCTCGGCACGCACACGGGCAGCGCCGTGATTCCCAATGATGCGGTCGGGGGTCAGCAATTGATCACCCTGAAGGGTGAAGCGACGGCAGCCCTTGTGACCCTCAGTCCGCCCGCGGTCGTCATCAACCAGCCCGTTAACGCGTCGCCCACGCCGGCGACGGTGACGCTGACGAACAACGGCGGTGGCCTGCTGCAGATTACCTCGATCGCCCTCGATAAGGGTACCGACCCGGATTTCGGCCAGAGCAATAACTGTCCGAGTGTGATGACCGGCCATAGTAGCTGCCAGATCACGATTACGCTCAACCAGATCGGCGCCGACGATAAGAAGACGCGTAGCGGCACGCTCACCATCAAGGACGATGCCGGGGGGAACGGACCGTCGGGGGGCGCGTCGCAATCGGTGCCGCTGACGGGGAGCGTGGCGCAACCAGCGGCGAGCTTCAACAGCCAATCGCTGATCTTCACTCAGAACCTGGGCAGCAGGAGTGGCTCAGAGGCCATCAGGCTGGTCAACACTGGGCAGGCACCGCTCCACCTGAGCGCCATCCGTGAGGACGGCGACTTCACGCAGAGCAACAACTGCCCGCCGGTGCTCGCACCTGGCGCCAGCTGCGCCATCATGATTACGTTTATCCCCAGCACCCTCGGGGAGCGCGACGGCTACATCGTCGTGGCCGACGACTCAGCCGACAGTCCGCAGCGGATCCAGGTGATGGGTGTGGCGACCATGGCCCTGTCGCATCTCGGTCCCGACCGCCTCAACTTCAGCCAGAACGTCGGATCTACCGGCGTATCGCAACCCGTCGTGCTGACGAACCGCGGCGACGGGCCGCTCACCATCGGCGCGATCGCGGCCACCGGCGATTTCAGGGCCACCCCGCATTGTCCGGCGCAACTGCTACCGGGTATTTCGTGCACGATCGACGTGACCTTCGCGCCGCAGGCCGGCGGAGCCCGCACCGGCAGCCTGGTCGTGACGGATGACGCCAACGCGGCTCCCGGTTCCAGCGATGTCGTGCGGCTCACCGGGTTTGCTTATCAGCCAATGGCGACCTTGAGCGCGGCGCTTCTCTCGCCCGGCGCGAACGTGGGCGGAACGGCTGCGCCGCAGGTCGTGACGGTAACGAACACGGGTGACGGCGCGCTCACGATCCGTTCGGTCGGGATCAGTGGAGTCGCCGCCGGCGACTACACGCAGACGAACAACTGCTTGCGGGCGATTGCACCCGGCGCATCCTGCGCGATTACCATCGGCTTCGCGCCACGCGGGTATGGCGTTCGCAGCGCCGCGCTGACGCTCCACGACGACGGCCCAGGTGGCGCTCAAACGGTCAGCCTGCGCGGAACCGGAACGGCGGCCAGGCCATTACTGAGCAGCGGATACGTGAACTTCGGTGGGGTGACCACCGGGACCTCGAGCCTGCCGCAGACGGTGGTCCTGTTCAATTCAGGGAACGGCACGCTGTCGATCGGCAGCATCAGCCTCGCGGGCGATGACTTCACAATGACCACGAATTGCGGCAGCACCCTGGCGCCCCGAGCCAGCTGCACGATCAGCGTGACCTTCCTCCCGGCGGCCACCGGTGCCCTTTCGGGCGTCGTCACAATCATCGACAACGCCGGGACCCAGCGGATTTCCCTGAGCGGCGTCGGGAGCTAAGCCAGCCCCCACCCCACCTTCCCTAAGAGGGGGAGGGTGACCTGCCGCCGCGCGGTGTGAGACCCTAGTAGCTGGCCCCACAACGCTCGGCCCTAGGAGGAGCGATGGCGAAGAATCCCTTATTCGAGCTTTACGAGGCGGGCACCAGCGTCTGGCTCGACTACATCCGCCGGAGCCTGATGACGTCCGGCGAGCTCCAACGAATGATCGAGGAGGATGCCGTGGTGGGCATGACCTCCAACCCCACGATTTTCGAAAAGGCGATCGGCGGCAGCAGCGATTACGATGACGCACTCCGCGCTCTGGTCGAGGCAGGCATCCCCGACGAGGAGATCATGCTGAGCCTGATCGTCGAGGACATCCAGATGGCGGCCGACGTGCTCAAGCCCGTCTACGACCAGACCAGGCACAAGGACGGTTACATCAGCATCGAGGTCTTGCCGCGCGTGGCCGACGACACCAAGGGCACGATCGCGATGGCCCACGACCTGTTCGACCGCGTCGGGCGGCCGAATATCTTCATCAAGATCCCGGCGACGGATGCCGGACTCCCCGCGATCGAGCAATGCATCGCTGATGGCCTGAACATCAACATCACGCTGATGTTCTCGGTCAAGGTCTATGAAGAGGTCGCCCGCGCCTTCATCCGCGGCTTGCAGCGGCGCATGAAGCAGGGGCACCCCGTCGACGTCGCCTCGGTGGCGAGCTTCTTTGTGAGTCGCGTCGATACCGCCGTCGACAAGCTGCTCGACCAGAAGATCGCGGCCGCCAAGGATCCGGCGGAACGCGCGCGGTTGCAGCAGCTCATGGGTAAGGCCGCCGTCGCCAACGCCAAGATGGCCTACCAGGCGTTCCTGCGGATCTTCAATGGGCCCGAGTTCGCCGACCTTCAGGCGGCGGGCGCCTCGGTGCAACGCTGCCTCTGGGCCAGCACCGGAACCAAGAATCCTGCCTACAGCGATGTGATGTACATCGAGGAACTGATCGGCCCTGAGACGGTCAACACCATGCCGCAGCAAACCATGATGGCCTTCAAGGAGCATGGCGAGGTTCGTCCCAGCCTGCTCGAAAACGTCGATGGCGCCCGCAAGGTTCTGAGCGATCTGGCGGCGATCGGCATCGACATGGACAAAGTCACCTCTGATCTGCGCATCGATGGCGTCAAGCTGTTCGCCGATTCGATCGACAAGCTGCTCGAAGAGATCGCGAACAAGAAGAAGGAGCTGAAAAAGGGCTCGGTCGGCGCGCATGAGGCAAAACTGGGTGCGCTCGACGCCCCCGTCAATAGTCGCCTGCAGCAACTGGAGCAGGCTGCGGTCGTTCGCCGGATCGCCGAGAAGGATGCTGGGCTCTGGAAGTCGAACGGGAGTGCCGAAAGTGAGATCCGTGAGCGGCTGGGCTGGCTCCAGGTTGCTGAGCGGATGGAGGAGCGCGTCCCCGAGCTCGAGGCACTACGCAAAGAACTGGTTGGCGAGGGATTCATCGACGTCCTCCTGATGGGGATGGGGGGCAGCAGCCTCGCTCCGGAAGTCTTCCGGCAAACATTCGGGGCGCCCAAGGGCGCGCTCGACGTGCATGTCCTTGACACCACGGATCCCGCCGCCATCATCGCCATGGAGAAGGCGATCGATGTTCGCAAGACGGTCTTCATCGTCGCCTCCAAATCGGGGACCACGCTGGAGACGCTGTCGCACTATCGCCACTTCTGGCAGCAGACGGGGCAGAAGGGGAAGCAGTTTATCGCGATTACCGACCCGGGGACGTCGCTGGCCGACGAGGCCTCACGGCGAGGATTCCGCCGCACCTTCCTCAACCCGCCAGATATCGGCGGCCGGTACTCGGCCCTTTCGTACTTTGGCCTGGTGCCGGCCGCGCTCGGTGGGGTGGACCTTTCGGGCCTGCTCGACCGCGCGGCGACCATGATGCAGGCGTGTTCCCCGTCTGTCCCCACGGGCGAGAACCCGGGAGCCTGGCTGGGGGCGGTCTTCGCCGAGGCGGCAAAAGTCGGGCGGGACAAGATCACGATAGTCACGCCTTCCGCGCTGCAGAGTTTCGGCGTGTGGGCGGAGCAGCTGATCGCCGAGAGCACCGGCAAAGAAGGCAAGGGCCTGGTACCGGTCGCGGACGAAGCGCTAGGTCCTCCGCAGGTCTATGGCAGCGATCGCCTCTTCGTTCGGCTGGCGCTGCCGGTTGACGGTGAGCCTGCGGCGTTGACGGCGCTCGCCAACGCCGGGCATCCGGTTGTCACCCTCGAGCTCAGCGACCCGCTCGCCATCGGGGCGGAGTTCTTCCGCTGGGAGTATGCGATTGCGGTCGCGGGCGCGATCCTCGGCATCAACGTCTTCGACCAGCCCAACGTGCAGGAGGCGAAGGATCTCACCAAGAAAGTCCTGAGCGAGGGCAATCCGCCGACTGTCGGCGAGGGGATCCGGTGGGCCGGCCAGGCGGGGGCGACCCTCGATGCGGCGATCCAGGCCCTGCTCGCGCAGGTGCGGGCCGGCGACTACGTGGCCCTGCTGGCCTTCATCACACCCAATGCGGAGCACGACGATGCGCTCGACGCGATCCGGCTCGCCATCCGTGATAAATACCGGGTGGCAACGACGGTGGGTTACGGGCCACGCTACTTGCACTCGACCGGTCAGCTGCACAAGGGCGGCCCCAACACCGGCGTCTTCCTCCAGCTGGTTGGCGACGATCCGGATGATCTGCCGATTCCTGGCGAGAAGTTCACATTTGGAGTCCTCAAGCAAGCGCAGGCCCTTGGTGATTTCCAGGCGCTGCGCAACCACGGGCGGCGCGTGCTTCGCGTCCAGGTCCGTGATGTGGCACAGGGCCTGGTGAAGATCGGCCAGTCAATCGGGGCAACGGTTCACGCCTGATGCAGCTCGCGATGATCGGGCTCGGCCGAATGGGATCCGGCATGACCGTCCGCCTGATGCAGGGCGGCCACCAGGTCGTGGTCTTCGACCGGTCCGCCGAAGCCATTGCGGCGCTGGCCGGCAAGGGTGCGATCGGAGCCAGCAGCCTCGAAGATCTCGGCCAGAAGCTCAAGGCCCCGCGCATCTTCTGGTTGATGATTCCTGCCGGCCCTCCGATCGATGACACCATCCAGCGCTTGTCCGCCATCCTCTCGCCGGGCGACATCATCGTCGATGGTGGCAACTCGAACTACAAGGACTCGATGCGGCGCGCGGAAACGCTGCGCACGCAGCAGGTGGAATTCCTCGATTGCGGGACCAGTGGAGGCATCTGGGGGCTCAAGGTGGGCTTCAACCTGATGGTCGGGGGCAACGAGGCGGTCTTCAAACAGGTCGAGCCGATTTTTCGGACGCTCGCGCCGCCCGACGGGTATGCCTACGTCGGCCCCTCCGGTGCCGGGCATTACGCCAAGATGGTGCACAACGGCATCGAGTATTCGATGCTGCAGAGCTACGCGGAAGGGTTCGAAATCTTGAAAGCCGCGCCCTTCGGCTTCGATCTTGTCCAGCTCACGCGACTCTGGAACCATGGCAGCGTGATCCGATCCTGGCTACTGGAGCTCGCCGAGGACGCCTTCGAACGCGATCCCGACCTGGCTCACATCAAGGGCTACGTCGAGGACTCGGGCGAAGGCCGATGGACGCTCGACGAAGCGCTCGACCATGCCGTGCCGGCGCCTGCCCTGGCGATGAGCCTCTTCATGCGCTACCGGTCGCGCCAGGATGATTCGTTCAGCGCCAAGGTTCTGGCAGCGCTGCGCAATGAGTTTGGCGGTCACCCCGTGAGGACTGAATAACAGTGGCTCAGGCCGCGACCGCACCGCTGACCCAGAACGTGCTTCGCGACGGGCTCATCCTGTCGCGCACGCCGGACCCGGCGGCGATGGTGATCTTTGGCGCCTCCGGTGACCTGACCGCGCGAAAGCTGATGCCTGCGCTCTACAACCTGGCCCTCAACCGCTATCTCCCCTCCGGCTTCAGCGTGATCGGCGTCGCCGACACGGCCATCACGGAAGACGAGTTCCGCGCCCGCGTGGAGCAGGCGGTACAGAAGTTCTCGCGGAGCCAGCCGGTCGACCGCGCTGTCTGGCAAAGCCTGGCCGAAGGGATCTCCTACGTCCGGATGCCTTTCGACGACCAGGAGGGGTACGGCCGGCTGGCTGCCGAGCTCGAGCGGCTGGATCGCGAGCGGGGAACCGCCGGCAACCGCGTCTTCTACCTGGCGACCGCCCCGCAGTTCTTTTCGGTCATCATCGACCGGCTCGGAGCCTCGGGCATCGCCAAGGGCGGCGACGGCTGGAAGCGGGTCGTCATCGAGAAACCGTTCGGCAACGACCTGAAGAGTGCCCAGGCGCTGAATCAGGCGATCCACACCGTGTTCAGCGAACAGCAGATCTATCGCATCGATCACTACCTGGGCAAAGAAACGGTCCAAAACGTTTTGGTCTTCCGCTTTGCCAACGGGATCTTCGAACCGATCTGGAACCGGCGCTACGTCGACCACGTCCAGATCACGGTGGCGGAGGACATCGGCATCGAACGGCGTGGCAAGTACTACGAAACCTCGGGCGCCCTCCGTGACATCTTCCAGAACCACCTGATGCAGCTCCTCAGCATCGCCGCCATGGAGGCACCCCCCAACTTCGATGCCGACAGCGTGCGCGACGAGAAGGTCAAAGTCCTCAAGTCGATCCATCCGATCGACGTCGCGGCTGACGTCGTGCGCGGCCAGTACGGCCCTGGTTGGGTGGCCGGTCAGCAGGTGCCCGGCTATCGCCAGGAAATGAACGTCCCCCCGACCTCGAACACGGAGACCTTCGTCGCGGTCCGGCTCAAGATCGACAACTGGCGCTGGGCCGACACGCCTTTCTATCTGCGCACCGGCAAGCGGTTGCCGAGCCGTGCCTCCGAGATCGCGATCCAGTTCAAGAACCCACCGCACCTGCCGTTTGCGAAGACGGCCGTCCAGGAGTTGACGCCCAACGTGTTGGTGATGCGCATCCAGCCGCATGAGGGGGCGTCCCTGAAGATCGCTGCCAAGATTCCCGGCCCCGTGATGCGCCTGCGCACCGTCAACATGGACTTTTTCTACGGCTCATCCTTCATGGTCGAGTCTCCCGACGCGTACGAGCGCCTGGTGCTCGATTGCATGCTGGGCGACGCGACCCTCTTTGCCCGTGAAGACGAAGTCGAGCGCGCCTGGGCCCTGGTCGACGGGATCGAGGCCGGGTGGGCGTCGCAGCCGCCGCCGGCGTTCCCGAACTATGCCGCTGGCACCTGGGGGCCGCCCGAAGCGGACGCACTCATCGAGCAGGACGGCCGACGCTGGCGGCGGCCATGAGCAACGACCACACCGAGCTCAGCACCCGGTCCTTTGTCGACGTCCATTCCATCCAGGAAGAGCTGGACCAGGTCCGATGGGGGCTGCATGACGACGGCCAGGGGAGCGAGGCGGCCCAGCACGCCGCGGCGGAAGCCCGCGCCAGCGTCTGCAATCTGATCACCGTGGTGAGCAATGAGCCCGAGCTGGGCACGGTTACGAGCGTGCTCGACCGCCTCTCGGTGACCAACCCTTCGCGGACGCTGATCCTCCTCGCCCAGCACACCCGCGAGGCCGACAAGCTGGAGGCTGAGGTGTCCGCACAGGAGCGGACCGAAAGCGGCCATCGGGTCAGCACCGAACGCGTGATCCTGCACGCGCACGGCGAGCCGGCCCGGCACCTGGCCAGCCTGGCGGCGCCGCTGCTGATTCCCGACCTTCCGGTCATCCTCTGGTGGCCGGGTCGCCCACAGTTCGATAACCCGTTGTTCGACGATCTCTGCGAACTGGCCGATCGACTGATTGTCGATACCGACGAGGGGTTCGACGAGTCAGACCTCACGCGCCTCCTCGAGGTCGCTCGCCGGAAGAAGGCGCGGGCGTCGATCGGCGACCTCAACTGGGCACGCCTGATCGCGTGGCGGCACGTCGCGGCACAGTTCTTTGACATGCCGAACATGCTCGCCCGCCTGGGCCACATTCATGGGGTCTCCATCTTTCACGGAAGTGACGGATTGATCGCCCAGGCGCGGCTGCTGGGAGGCTGGATGCGCAGCCGCATGGCGACGGTCGGCATCGACGTACCGCTGGAATTTCGAGCCGATGATTCGCTGGAGCACGGGGTCCATCGCGTCCTGATCTACACCGGTGGCGATGAGGGCCCCGCCCGCTTCAGCGTGAGCCGGCTTCGAGGCGGCCGCCTCTCGACGCAGATCCGGCTTGGCGATCAGGAGCTTGCCGAGCGGACCGTGCGTCTGGAATCGCGGGCAACCGAGGAGCTGCTCGGCATCGAGCTGACCCTGCCGGGCCACGACGTGCTCTTCGAGCAGGCGCTCGCCGCCGCGCTGCAGTAAGCGCCAACGTGGCCGCCGCGATCACTCCGCTGCTCGTCGCCGGCCCGGCCGAGCTCGCCGAGGCGGCGGCGTCCTGGACCGCCGAGCGAATCACCGGAGCGGTGACCGCGCGCCGGGCCTGTTACCTCGCCCTCGCCGGTGGCGAGACGCCTCGAGGGTGCTACCAGCGGCTGGCCCTGCCGCCCTATCGCGATAGCCTTCCCTGGGCGTCGGTCTTCGTCTACTGGTCGGACGAGCGGCAGGTGCCACTCGACGATCCTTCGAGCAACTACGCGATGGCCAAGGCGGCACTGCTCGAGCACGTGCCGATCCCACCGGATCACCTGTTTCCCCTGGTCGGCGATCCGACGCCTGCCCTCCGCCGGGTCCCAGCGGATGCGAGCGGCCGGCCGCGGTTCGATGTGGTCCATCTGGGTCTGGGGGAGGATGGGCACACGGCGTCGCTCTTTCCGGGCAATGCGGCGCTGCGGGAGGCGCAGGCATTCGTCGCGGCCGTTCACGATGCACCCAAGCCTCCGCCCGAGCGGCTGACCCTGACGTTGCCGGTGATCAACGCGGCGCGGGCCGTGCTCTTCATGGTGCAGGGAGCCTCCAAACGAGACGCCCTTGCACGGGTCCTACGACGGGATTCCGCACTCCCGGCGAGCCTCGTCCAGCCGGTCGACGGCGAGCTGCAGTTCATCGTCGACCGCGCCGCCGCCGGTTCTTAGGCGGCCCTAATTTCCCTCCCGCGGCTGCGGGGGAGGGTCAGCGTGGGGGGGCGGGGTTAGTGCGCGGCTATAACTTAACTTGTTTCTTGACATGCCCAACTCTAAGTGACAATCTTGTAACGCAGAGACCAACGCAGTACACGTCAAGGCAGGGAAAGCAGCAATGGCGATCGCGGGGGCACATCGTTCGGCCGTCCAACACGGCCATCGCCTCGAGCGCCGTAACCGGCGGCGGAAGACCCGTGCCGCCGCCCTATGGCTGGCCAGCTTCGGAGCCTGGAGCGTCTTTTTCCTGGTCCTCGGCTGGCTGGTTGCGGCCGGCGTCTACGGCCTGGTGAACCCGTGAGGCGCTGCTACGGGCGCCGGCACTCCTACCGGCATACGGACTATCACCTCCGCGAGTGGCACCGCCGACGCCGCGCGAACCTGCAGCGCAACGTGGTCGTCGGCATGATCGCCATGGTGTCGCTACCGCTGATGACCGTCCCGGCGATCGCGGCGCAGACGGTGGGCGATCTGCCAACGGTGACCGGGCTGTCATCCACCAGCCTTCCCCAGGACATGCTGATCTTCGACCGGCACGGCAACCTGCTGGCCGATGTCGGCGACCAGGGCGACCACCGCGTGGTGGTGCCCCTCAGCTACATCTCGCCCAACGTGATCAACGCCACCATCGCCGTCGAGGACCACAGCTTCTACTCGAATAGCGGCGTCGACATCGGTGCCGTCATGCGGGCGGCGTTTGCCGACTATTCGCACCACGGCATCAAGCAGGGTGGCAGCACGATCAGCCAACAGCTCGTCAAGCAACTGTTCATCGGCGCGCACCCGGACAACTCGATCCAGCGCAAGGCCAAAGAGGCGGTCCTCGCCCTCGAGCTCAACAGAAACTATTCGAAGAGCCAGATCCTCGAGATGTACCTCAACACCATCTTCTACGGGAGCCAGACCTATGGCATCGAGGCGGCCGCGCATAGTTACTTTCAAACCAACGCGCACGACCTGACGCTGGCGCAGGCCAGCATGCTGGCCGGGCTGCCGCAGGCGCCGACGCAGTACAACCCGCTGGTCAACCTGGCGGCCGCGAAGCAGCGCCAGTTCACGGTGCTGACCGCGATGGTCGAAAACCACTACATCAGCCAGAAGGAGGCCGACGCGGCCTACGCCACAAAACTACAGATCTATCCGCCCAGCAATCACTTCCAGGCCCCCTACTTCGTCGACTACGTCCTGCAAACGTTGCGGCAGCAGTACCACATCCAGGCGGGCGACCGGCGCGGCTATCGGGTCTACACCTCGCTCGATCTGAACCTGCAGGTAATGGCCGAGCAAGTGGTCCGCGATCAGATCGCGCAGAAGGGCAACTACTACAACTTTCACGACGCCGCGCTGGTCAGCATGGATCCAAAAACCGGCGAGATCCTGGCGATGGTCGGCGGCGACGACTACAACCGGCCGGGTGGCTGGATCAACATGGCAGATACGCCGCGGCAGCCCGGTTCGACCTTCAAGATCTTCACCTACACGGCCGCGATCGAGAGCGGCAAATTCAACATGATCACTCCCATCCTCGACGCGCCCCTGGTCTTCCCGACCTGGGGCGGCGCGAGCGGCTTCGAGCACTACATCCCCCTGAACTACGACCTGCGCTACCACGGGGTGCTGCCGCTGAAAATGGCGATGGGCAACTCACTGAACATTCCCGCCGTCAAAACGGAGCTGCGCGTCGGCATCCCGAACGTCCTCAGCGTGGCGCGGCGGATGGGCGTGACCCACCTGACGCAGCCCGACGACAACTACTCGCTGAGCCTGACGCTGGGTGGATACGAGGTCACGCCCCTCGACATGGTGACCGGTGCCTCGACCCTCGCCACCCTCGGCGTCCGTCACATGCCGGCGCCGGTGCTGACGATCAAGGACGCAACCGGCAAGGACGTCTTCACCTATGACCCGGCCAAGAACGAATACCGCGCCATCAGCGACAACGTCGCCTTCATCATCGACTCCATAATGTCGGACGACCGCAACCGCTGCCTGTCGTTCGGCTGCAACGGCGACCTGACCCTTCCTGGGCGCCACGTCGCCGCCAAGACCGGGACCACCCAGGCCTTCCGTGACAACTGGACGATCGGATTCACCCCGACCCTGGCGACCGCGGTCTGGATCGGCAACCCGGATAACACCCCACTAAGTCACAATTCGACGGGGATCGTGGGCGCCGCGCCAATCTGGCATCGGTTCATGCAGCAGGCCCTGGCCGCGACGCCCGACCAGTGGTACGCGAAGCCCGCCGGCGTGCACCAGATCGGGCAGAACTACTTCCTGCCCGGCACGGAGAACGTTCGATCGACGGTGCTGGCGTGGCCGACCTGTCGTTTCTGGAGCTACAACCCCTACAACCTGACCTACGCCGACACGCTGGTCGACGGCGTGCCTTGCTCCCTCTGGGCCCCGCCGCCGCCTCCGCCGGCCCCGGCCCCGGTACCGGCTGCGACACCGCCCCCGGTTCGCCCGACTCCCCCGACCGACCAAACCGGCCAGCGCCCATAATCGGGGTGGCGTGCGCCGGACATGGCACCGATGCGGCTGCGCGGCCCTGATGGCCATGGGGCTGGCCGGACTGGCGGCTGTGCCGGCGGCGGCGAGTGACATCTATCCTGCCTCCGGCCCGCTGGAGATCCGCATCTTCGGCGCGAACGGTGCGGTGCGGGACTTCCTCCCTCGGTCCGCGGAAGACCGGCGGGGTGCG
>DASZJR010000144.1:0-7544 GCA_035947855.1 Candidatus Dormiibacterota bacterium | reverse complement strand
ACCGCGGTGACGACGTTCTTGATCTCCGCCTCGAGCGAGAAGCGGCAGCCGACAGGTAGATAGAGGATGGCGCCTTCACGGCGGACCATGATGTTCTCGACCACGATGGCGCGCATGAGCCAGATCGCCATCTCCTCGTCGGCGCACGTCAAGCCGATCCAGCCCGACGGGCCACCCAGAACGACGGGAAGCTCGGTCACCATCCTGAGGCCCCGAGCGAGTTCGGCGCGCACCTCGGCGTAACGCGCCGGATCCGCGAGCGCCTCGTCGGGCGAGACGGCCTCCAGGAGCGTGCCGCGGTGAGGCGGGCCGCCGGCGAGCGCCAGTTCACAGAAGCCCTGCCACATCTGGTCCCAGGCCACGCGGCCCTCGGCGTCGCGCTGGAGCGGCGCGGCGGACATCGGCGCACTGCTCACCACGAGCCCGGGGTCCCGGTACTGTGGCGGCAGGAGCGCTGCGATCCGGACATCATAGTCGGCGCCCATCTCACCTCCGTGCGTGTGAGAGTCCCGGAGCACGGCCAGCAACTCGGGATTCACCCACGCGACAGGGCCGGCATCGGCGAGCGCCTCCAGATGGCGGCGAACGAGCGCCCATGCGAGCCCGGGGTGAGTGTCGAGCGACCGGGCGACAGCCACCTCGACGCCCGCTGCGGCGCCGCCGGCTCGCGCCTGCTGGACGAGCCGCCGGCGGGCGCGAGGGTCGAACAGTAGGTGGGGCACCACGACGACGCCGTGCGCCCCGAGGCGTGCCGATCGCGCGATGACGTCGCCGACGCTCGGCGTCGTGAGCCCGACGAACGCATAGTTGACGTCGCCGAAGCTGTGGGCCTCGTAGACGAGCCGCGCGAGCTTGGCGACGCCGGCATTGCTCGCCGGATTCAGACCGTCACCGGTGGCAATGATCACCACGACCTCGGTCGGATGCCGCGCCTTGGTGAGCGAGCGCGCCGCAGCGCGCGCGCGATCGCCGAGCATACGCGCGATGTCATCCGTGGCCGGCGGGCGGCCGCGGTGGACGCGGAGGAACGGATACGCGTCGAGCGCCGCACGCAAGCCGTCGGCGCGGCGCGGGTCGGACAATCCCAACTCGCCGAGGGTCACGGGGAGGAGCACGAGACGCGTGGCGCCGCGCCCCACGAGCTCGCGCAGAAGCCGGGCCGGCTCCTCAGGATGCTCCACGTTACAGACCTCGACGTCGTGACGGAGCTGGCGGGCCAAGCGCGTGGCCAGGTGACGGACCGAGCGGGCGGCCGCCGACCAGCGACCGCCGAGCAAGAGCGTGATCGGAACGTCCGCGCCCTCGACGGCAGGACCGTCGCGTCGAGTCGTCATCGCCAAACGGAGTGGGCGCCGTCGTTCGTCTCTGATGTGCATCGCCACGGTGGCGCCCATTGTAACCTTTCGCGCAGCGCATCTACAAATGCGTTGACCCGAACGGCGATCCCTGTTATCTGCTTAGCATGCCGAGCCCAAGGAGGCCGCGAGGCATGGCGGAAGACCGGTTGAATCTGCCCTTCACGGGGCTCGTGTCGTTCATGCGAGTGCCCACCTGCACCGACCTCGACGCTGTCGACGCCGACATCGCCATCCTCGGCGCGCCGACCGACGAGGGATCGCCGTGGAAGCCGGGCTCGCGCTTCGCGCCCCGCAAGATCCGGGAGCTGTCGCTGAAGTACGCGGGGTACGGACCGGTCCAGCACCAACTCGGGTACTACGACATCGACGAGGATCGTCGCTACCTCGAGTACGAGCGGCGGCACAACCGGATCGTCGACTGTGGCGACTCCGACATCATCTACACCAACGTCCGCAAGACCTTCGACAACATCACGCGCGATGTCCGCCGCATCCTCGACGCGGGCGCCTTCCCCGTCGTCATCGGCGGCGATCACGCCGTCACCTACCCGGTGGTTCGCGCCTACACCGAGCGGCTCAACGTCGTCCACTTCGACGCCCACATGGACTACCGCCCGTTCATCCACGGCGTGCAGTGGGCCAACGGTAACCCGATCCGCAACGTCGCCCGCCTGAAGACGTGCCATCACATCGTCCAGGTCGGCATCCGGAGCCTGCGCACGCGGCAGGGCGACGTCGAGGACTCGCGCGCCCGCGGCAACGACATCGTCACGATGCCGGAGTTCCGTCGCCGGGGTCCCCGCGCCATCGTCGATCTCCTCCCCCCGGACGAGCCGGTCTACGTCTCGATCGACGTCGACGTGCTCGACCTTCCGCTCGTGCCGGGGTGCGCGTCGTCCGAGGTCAACGGGCTGACCTACGACGAGCTGCGGCAGACGCTGTTCGCCATCGCGCGCGGCCGAGAGGTGATCGGCTTCGACTTCGTGGAGGTCAACCCGATGCTCGACGTCGCCGCCGACAATACCTCGCAGCTCGGCGCCCAGATCATCATCGAGTTCCTGGGACGGATCGTCGAGCACCCCGGCTACCGCAAGCGTCACCCGATGCGCGCGGGAACGCCGCAGCGGCCGGCGCGCGCCAAGTCAGCGCCGCGCCGACCGGGACGGCGCGCCGTCGCCAGATGATTCGCCGTGAACCCCGGAAGCGCCGGGAGAATCTCGAGCGAGGGAGGCGATGATGACTCGACTCACGCCGGTCGTTCTTGTCGTGATGCTCGTCGCCGTGCTGTCGTCGCTCGTGATCCCGCCGGAGGCGTTCGGCCAGGACACGCTGGCCGAGATCAAGAAGCGCGGCACCGTCAACATCTTCATGGAGGCGCAGTACCGGCCCTACGAGTTCCGCGACCAGAGTGGAGAGATCGTCGGGCTCGACGTCGACATCGCACGAAAGATGTTCGAGGAGGGGCTGGGGGTGAAGTGCGTCTTCACCGACCTCGACCTGGCGGGGGTCCTCGGCTCGCTGTTGACCGGCAAGAGCGACATGATCATCTCCGGTATAACGATCACGCAGGAACGGACCAAGCGCTTCGATTTCAGCATCCCCTACTCGGAGGCCGCCGCGGCCATCCTCGTTCGCGCCGACGAGACGCGCCTGCGCGGGCCCGACGACCTCAGCGGCAAGGTCATCGGCACGCAGATCGGCAGCTCGAGCTTCAAGACGTCCGAGGCCTTCGAGGCCCAGCTCAAGGCCCAGGGCAAGCTGGGCTATGCCGAGCTCAAGACCTACGAACGCTATCCGACCGCCTACCAGGACCTCCTCAGCAAGCGGCTCGATGCGGTGGTGCAGGGCGGGCCGCCGCTCAAGGTCCTCATCAAGGAGCGCCCGAACCTGTTCAAGATCCTCGCCCCCATCGGCCCGAAGGCGTACTACGGTGCCGTCATGCGCAAGGGCGACGCGGCATTGGTCGAGTACGTCAACGGCCAGCTCCGGAAGTTCAAGCAGGACGGCACCCTGAAGGCGCTCCAGGAGAAGTGGCTCGGCCAGTCCGACGTCCATCTCCTGCCCGATCCCTGGACGCCGCTGCACTGATTGCGTCCGCTCGAGCATGTTCGACTTCGCGCTCATCGTGCAGAGCATCCCGTTCCTGCTGCGGGGTGCGGTCTACACCGTGCAGGTCTCGGTCCTGGCCATCGTCTTCGGCCTCGCGCTCGGATGGCTGCTCGGCCTCGCGGCCGTCTCCGGGGTGCCGGCCCTCAGCGCCGTCAGCTGGGCCTACGTGCAGTTCATCCGCGGCACGCCGCTCCTCATCCAGATTTTCCTGATCTACTTCGGGCTGCCGGCGGTGGGCATCAACCTCCCCGCCTTCTGGTCGGGCGTCATCGCGCTCGGCCTGAACTCCGGCGGCTTCCAGGCCGAGATCGTGCGGGCCGGCATCGAGTCGATCGATCGCGGCCAGACGGAAGCCGCTCGCTCGATCGGCATGTCGCGCTTCAAGACGCTCGTCTTCATCCTCGTGCCGCAGACGATCCGGCGAGTGCTCCCGCCGGTGACCAACGAGCTCATCACGTTGACCAAGAGCTCGTCGCTCCTCTCGGCCATCGCGGCCCTGGAGCTGACCCACGCCGGCCAGCTCATCATCGCGCGCACGTTCGCGCCCTTCGAGATCTACGCCGCCGTTGCCGTCATCTACCTCGCGTTGGTGGCCGTGCTCTCGCGTGGCTCCGCGTTCCTGGAAAAGCGCGTCTTCGTGAATTACTGAGGGCGCGCGACTGATGGCCGTCCTCCGCGTCGAGCACCTGTCCAAGTCGTTCGGGACCACGCCCGTCCTGAACGACGTGTCGCTGACCGTCGAGAAGGGCGAGATTCTCATCATCATCGGGCCGAGCGGGTCGGGCAAGACGACGCTGCTACGCTGCATCCACTGCCTGGAATTCCCGGACCGCGGGACGATCGTGCTGGACGGCGTGGCCTTCGGCGCTGGTGACGCCCCGGACCGGCGGTGGCGGCCCGATCCACCCCGGGTCCTCGACGCGAAGCGACGGCGCGTCGGCTTCGTGTTCCAGCGCTTCAACCTGTTCGCCAACCTCACCGCCCTCGACAACGTCAGCATCGGGCCGCGCCGCGTGCTCGGCGTCGCCACCACGCCGGCGCGGGCGCGGGCGGCTGCGCTGCTGGACCGGCTCGGTCTGACCGAGCACGCACGCAAGCTGCCCTCGCAGCTGTCCGGCGGCCAGCAACAGCGGGTCGCGATCGCCCGCGCGCTCTCGATGGATCCGGCGCTGATGCTGTTCGACGAGCCGACCTCCGCCCTGGATCCAGAGCTCGTGGATGAGGTTCTGACCACGATGCGGGAGCTGGCGCGCTCGGGCATGACCATGATCGTCGTGACCCACGAGCTGGACTTCGCGCGCGAGGTCGGCGATCGGGTCATTTTCATGGATGCCGGCCGCATCGTCGAAGAGGGCCGGCCGGCCGACGTGTTCAGCGCGCCGCGCGAAGAGCGCACGCGCGCCTTTCTCCGCCGACTGCTGCGAACCGGGGCTCCTCACCGCCCGGCGACGGGCATCGAGTCGCCGCGGGGGCGCATCCACGGTGAGACAGAGCCGACGACCGACGCCGCCGCGGACCGGCGCGCATGACCAAGCCAGGAGGACGCTGCGATGAGTGCTGACAGCCGGGAGATTGTGATCCCTGCCGGACACGCGCGAGCATGGCGGATGCGCGCCGGCGAGCGGGTGACGATCACGCAGACCGAGGGCCATCAAGTGGGCGACTTCATCGCCTTCAACGCCGCCGACCTGACCGAATTCCTGAGCACGAGCCACACGCGGCGCTGCGTGAATCGGTACATGATCGGCATGGGACACGCGCTGTTTACCAACCATCGCGAACCGATCGTCGAGATCGTCGAGGACACCGTAGGCGTCCACGACATCATGGCCGCCGCCTGCGACCCCTATCGCTACCGCCGCGACTACGGCGTGGAGAACCATCGCAGCTGCCGGATGAACTTCGTCGAGGCGCTGGTGGAGCACGACATCGCCGACTGGCGCATGCCAGACCCGGTGAACCTGTTCCAGAACTCGCCGGTGATGCCCGATGGCACCTACTTAAGTGCGGCGTCAGTGGCGAAGGCGGGCGACTACGTGACCCTGCTCGCGCATATGGACCTGATCGCCGCGTGCTCCGCCTGCCCTCAAGATCTGGCCCCAACCAACGCCGGGCGCCCGACGGACCTAGTGGTGCGACTCTCCGCACGTGGCGCGGGAGCGCGCTGATGCCCGCCCGTCGACGACCGGACACCGCAGTCACGCCGCGCTGGGACCTTCCATTCACTGGATTCATCTCGTTCCTGCGAAGTCCGACCTGTTCCGACCTCGGCCGGCTGGACGCCGACATCGCCGTGCTCGGCGCGCCCAGTGACGAGGGATCGCCGTGGAAGCCGGGCGCACGCTTCGCCCCGCGCAAGATCCGGGAGCTGTCGCTCCAGTTCGCCGGGCGTGGCACCGTCGACGGACAGCGCGGCTACTACGACATCGCCGACGACCATCGCTACCTGGACCGCGAGCGGATCAACCGGCGGCTGGTCGACTGCGGCGACTCCGACATCATCTACACCAACGTGCGGCAGACCTTCGACAACATCACACGCGATGTCGGCAAGATCCTCGCGGCCGGTGCCTTGCCGGTCGTCATCGGGGGCGACCATGCCATCACGTATCCGGTCGTCCGCGCCTACCGGCACCCGCTCCACGTGGTCCACTTCGACGCCCACATGGATTACCGGCCGTTCGTCCACGGTGTGCAGTGGGCCAACGGCAACCCCATCCGCAACGTGGCCAAGCTCGCCACCGTCGGCTCGATCGTCCAGGTCGGCATCCGGAGCCTGCGCACGCGCCAGGCCGACGTGGCGGATTCCCGCGCTCGGGGCAACGACATCGTGACCATCCCGGAGTACCGCCGTCGCGGACCCGCGAGAGTGCTCGAGCGCCTGCCGCCAGGCGAGCCCGTGTACGTGAGCATCGACATCGACGTCCTCGACCTGCCGCTCGTGCCGGGCTGCGCCTCGGCCGAGGTGAACGGCCTCACCTACGAGGAGCTGCGCGACACTCTCGTCGCCATAGCTCGCCACGCCGAGGTGGTCGGCTTCGACCTCGTCGAGGTCAACCCGATGCTGGACGTCGCGTCCGAGAACACCTCGCTCATCGCCGCCCAGCTCATCATGGAGTTCCTGGGACGCGTCGTCGAGCATCCGAAATTCCGGCGACGCCATCCCCTTCGCGCCAGGTCGGGCGCGCCAGCGGATACGTCAAGCCCCACCGCCTCCCGGCGACGGCCCAGGAGACGCTGAGCGCGGCGCACCGGCCGATGACGCCGCCGCGCTCCGGCACGCTGGGCGACATGCTCGACGATACCGCGGCCGCGCGTCCTGGCGCCGAGGCCACCGTGTTCCGCGGCGAGCGGCTCACCTGAGAAGGGGCCTTATGTCACCTACAATCCTCTTGGCCTACGTCGGAACCATTTCTTTTTGATGCCGGCGTTGCCGCCCCAATGGGACTTGCAAATTCATACGCTTGCTGTTTGCCGGTCCCCTGGGTTTCTGGGACCCCCGCGGAAGCGCCTCACTCAGCCCAGAATGAGAGGTCCTGAGCGGACCTAGAATCGGCGAGGACCTCCCCTGGGATCATGATTTGCGCCCTCCTAGTGCCACTGGGCACTATAGTAGTTGCAAGAGGATCAGCCACTCGGATCAGTCTCAAGAGGCCGCATGCCAGGACTTCGAGAAAGAAGCCCAAGAGGCCTACCGCGGTACCTAGAGCTTATCCAGCGACTGCAGCGCACGGCAGGGCACCCTCTGTGGTTTCGCGGATGTGGTAAGGCTCAACATAAACTCGTGCCATCTCTTTACCGTCATCCGAAGAAGACCTCTGCAACTGACTTACAGGAACTGGAGCATCAGCTACTAACGCGCTTTCGCCTTCGCAGCATCCCGTATCATTCCAGAAATCTGTCAGACGATTGGGAGGCTCTCTTTTTTATGCAGCACTATCGGAGACCGATGAGAGGGTTCTCGGTCCAATCGAGCACTCGGGTTGGCACTATTTTGCGCTCATGTCGGCCGCCTCGAAAAGGAGCAGGAGAGGACCCCTACGCTACGCAGAGCCAGCGTTCATCGCTCGGCTCGCC
>DASZJR010000143.1:0-21975 GCA_035947855.1 Candidatus Dormiibacterota bacterium | reverse complement strand
GGACCTGGCCGATGGACTCAGCGCCCAAAAGCTCCGTAGCCGCCCAATTTTCGTGGTTTAATTAGGGGCACTATGGCGGTCTTCTTCGCGCGCCTGCGCGAGATCGCGTCGCCCATCCTGAGAAAAGGAGGTGATTGCGATGCGCGTGGAACGCGTCTTCCGGCTGCTGGGCCTGTTGCTTGGACTTATAGCGGGCGTCGAGTACGCCTCATTCATCATCTCGGAAGCCAAAATCGACGGTTACACGCTGAGAGCGATCGTGCTGATGCTGACCGCATTGGCCGGCGCACTCTTTGGCTTCTTCGGGCTCCCGTACGTTACGACCAAGCCCTTTTTCTGGCTCGAAAATAAGCTGAATGTGACGCCGCTGCCAGATTTGGTGGCGGCAACCGTCGGACTGCTGGTTGGGCTGCTGCTGGCTGCCCTCGTCGGTCTGTTCCTTGCCAAGCTGCCCTGGTACCTCGGCTTCGTCATCTCCCTGATCGTGGCTCTCGTTTTCGGGTACTGGGGGGTGACCCTGGGCCTCAACCGGCGCCACGAGATGATGGCCATAGTGTTGGGCCCCGCTCGCGCGGCGGGTGCGCTCCCTGCGCACAAAGTCGATTTCGGCGTTCTTCTCGATACCAGCGTCATCATCGACGGCCGGATCATGGACATCGCGCAAACCGGTTTTCTGCGGGACAAGATGTTGGTGCCGCACTTCGTGCTCGCCGAGCTCCAGTACATTGCCGATTCCAGCGATGCGCTGCGTCGAAACCGCGGCCGGCGTGGGCTGGAGGTGCTCAACATGCTGCAGAAAGAGCCTCTCGTCGACATCGAATTCATCGACGAAGACGTGCCCGAGGTGACCGAGGTCGACATGAAGTTGATCAAGCTGGCGACGAAGCGGAACGCCGCGATCATGACGAACGACTACAACCTCAATCGCGTGGCGCAGCTCGAGGGCGTGCGCATTCTCAACCTGAACAACCTGGCGAACGCCCTCAAGCCGGTGGTCATCCCCGGAGAGGAGATGAACGTCCAGGTGATCAAGGAAGGGAAGGAGCAGAACCAGGGCGTGGCGTACCTCGATGACGGCACCATGATCGTGGTCGAGAACGGCCGACGCTACATGAACCAGACGATCGGGGTGATCGTGACTTCGGTGCTGCAGACGGCGGCCGGGCGCATGATCTTCGCCACGCCGGCCAGCGAGTCGACCATGGGACGGCCCAAACCATTGCGGAGAGCCTCGGGCGGCGGCGGAACCGGTCGCTGACGCCGCCGTCTTGACAGTCGAGCCTGGCCCGGGCTTCCTCACGCGCCTCGAGAGTGCCCTCCATGACGGCCCAGTCGCACAACGCATTGTCATCCATGCCATTCACCCTCCTTCCATGGACGTCAGTCACGCCTCCACGCTTGCGAAGGAAGGTAGGGTGGGGGTTTTCACCATCCCGATGAGCGACACGGTGAAGGAGGTCGTCAACGGCAGGGTGCGCCGAACCGTGCCCCGGGAAGCGCTCGTCCAGGTGATCGGCCCCTGGGTCTTCGATCGAGAGGCGCTCGTCGATGCGATGACCCGCTTGGCCGGAGCCAAGACGGCGATTACCGACATGATCGGGTTCTGTGAAGCCGCGCACGTCAGCGTGCGCGTGTTGCCGCCGCGATGACGGCAGCCGCCATCGTGGTGGCCGGAGGGCAGGGGACGCGCATGGGAGCTCGCGTCAACAAGGTCTTCATGGAGGTCGACGGGCGATCGATCCTCGAGCACTCGCTTGCGCTTTTCGAGTCCATCCCGCTAGTTGGTCAAATCGTGCTGGTCGCTCGTCAGGCGGATCTCGCACGATGCGATTCGCTCCGGGCTCGCTTCGGGAAGCTCACCACGGTGGTGGCCGGGGGCGACCAGCGCCATCGCTCCGAATTTGCCGGCCTGCGCTCGCTCGCGGCCCGCATCGACGCCGGCGAGATCAACACGGTGCTCGTTCACGACGCCGTCCGTCCCTTTGCCAGCCCTGCCCTGGTTGAGCGGCTGATTGCCGGCGTCGCCCATACAGTCGGATGTATCCCGGGACTTCCGACGGGGGGAGCCACCGCGCTGGTGGCTGACGGATGGATCGCCGGATACCCGTCAAACCTGTGGACGGTCCAGACGCCGCAGGCTTTCCAGGCAACGTGGTTGCTCGAAGCGCACAAGAAGGCCGCCCGCCAGGGATTCATCGCCACAGACACCGCCTCGGTTGTCGAATGGGCCGGTGGCGACGTGTCCGTCCTCGAAGGCGAACCGGACAACATCAAAATCACGACGCCCGAGGATCTCGCGCGTGCCGAAGCGATCGCGGCCCGCCGGCGGCCTCCTGGATCGTTTGCCTCCGACGGATGAAACCATCCCGGGCGCAAATGCGTTAGGAGCTCTGTGCGGCGGATCATGCCGTTCGTCGTCATTCTCCTGAGCGGCTGCCAGGCAACGGCTGGGGTCCCGTCTGCCTCTACCGGGCAATCTCCGACACCGCCCGCTTCCCCATCCGCCTCCATCACGCCGGGCGCCGCGCCCCTAATGGTCGTCATGAGCCAGCGTGACCAGGCCCACTACACCGTCAGCCTGATCGGCGTTGACGGGCGCACGGTCGCCGAGGCGACGGCGGCCTACGGCGATCAGAAGCCGGTTCCGTTCCCTGGCTCGGCTGCCGCCGGATCACCGTCGGGTATGGCGCCGGGCCCCCTGTTCGTCGCATACCTGCACCACCCGTCCCTGCCTAAGGCCGGTGTGTGTTGCGATGCGGAGCTGCCGACGATCAGCACTTCGAACACGCGAGTCTATTTTCCCGACGGGCCGACCGCCGTCCGCTACCTGGGACGGGACGGGTCGACCGGCCTCGCCAGCTCCATTCCAAAGCCCACGGCCAAGACGCGCGCGGTGTTTTCGGTCAGCCCCGACGACCTGCGGATCGCTATCGCTGTCTTCGATTGGTCGAATCCAGGGCCGATGATCTCGACGGTGACCGTTCAGGACTTGCAGGGTGGCGGCCATTCCGTCGAGGTCGAGCTCGAGGCGAGATCCCCCCTTTATGGATGGCCGGTTGGGTGGCATGCCGGCAACCTCGTGCTGGCCCGTATGCCCGCCTTCGGCGGGGCGCCGAATCCCAACGCCGCGAATGCATACCAACTCATCAATCCCTCGACACTTGAGGCGCTTGGCTATTTGGGCGGGATGACCTGCCCCGTTGTGGGGCCGCTGTCTCGCGCCGGCACGGCCTGTGTCGCGGCGCGCTGCCATTGCATCATGGCCGCCGACTGGTCCAGCATGCAGAGTCCGACATACACCTACGCCGACCCGAGTGAGTTCAACTGGGCTGCCCTATCGCCCAGCGGCCACGCCGTGATCTTCAGTGAGATTTATGGGCCGAGAACCGGCGCCGGCATCTGGCGCGACGGCTCGGTCACTTTCAGGACAACCTGGAGCAGCGGCCCAAGCCAGTGGCTCGACGAGACGCATGCGGCGTTTTCCTGCCAGGGTGGGGGTTGCTACGCCATCGAGGATCTGATCACAGGAATGACGGCCCAGGTCACGCTGCCCGGAGAAATCGCGGGCATTCTACCGGGCGGTCTCTGATCCTGCCGGCGGCGTGCCGACGCGGCTGCTGACGTGCAGGAACGTCAGCCCGGCGGCCATCGCGAAAAGGAGCGGACCCAGCGACACAAGGCCGGCGGACTGCAGCACGAGGCCGGTCAGCGCCGGAAGACCGCCGCCACCGAGCGTACCGGCCGCCAGCTCATAGCCGACCGCGTGGGACGTCATCGCGGCTCCGACCCGGCTCGGCGTGATCGAAAGGAGCAGGGGAAAGATCACCGAGACCGCGGCACCCAGGATTGGAAGGGCGATCAATGCCGACACAAGGGGCGGCGCAAGCCAGAACACGAGTGCGGCCAGGGTCGCGACCCCCACGCTGATGTCTAGCAGGCGTACCGGCGTCGCGCGATTGCCGAGAAGGCCGAGCGCGACTCGTCCCCCGGCCAGCCCCGACCAGAAAAGCGCGGCACCCAGGCTCGCGAGGCCGGCGGAAAGCGATCGCCCGGCGGTCAGCTGCGTGTAGGACCAATCTCCCGCGGTTCCCTCGAGCCCGGCGCCCAGGACGAAGAGGCCGATAAGGAGCATGAGCGCCCTGCGGCGGGTCGATAGCTGCGCGGCGGCATCCGGCGATAGTCGATTCAGCCCGGGGGCGGTGTCGATCCAGTCGTGACGGCGGTAGCCGACGAGGAGACCGACGGCGAAGAACGCGACCGCAACTGCCGTGAAGGACGCTCGCCAGGACCCGGTCAAACCAATCGAGACCACGACGACCAATGGGCCGAGGGCGGCGCCCACGGCCCATGACGCGTGCAGCCACCCCATGTAGCGCACGCCCCGGTTGAGGGAGGTGTGGGCATTGGCAGCCGCATCGATGAAACCGGAACCGGCCCCAGACAGCAGACTAACTAACGGGACCATCCACCAGGCGGTGGCCAGGGATAGCCCGAGCAAGCCGGCGCCGGCGAGCCCGCAGCCAACGATCAGCAAGATGCGCGTTCCCGCGCGCCCCCTGAGTGGTCCACTGCTGGCGCTGGCGACGAAGTACGCTACCGTAAAAGCGGCAAGCAACAGCCCGAGACCGGCCAGCGGCGCGTGCAGCGAATCGCGCATGTACGGCCAGGCGACACCCAGCGCCCCGGCAGGAAGGCCTAAGGTCACGAACAGCACGAGTGGCGTGCCGGCGCCGATCCAGCCGATGCCTCCGGAAGCACGCGATGATTGCGGCGCGATCACTCGCCGAATGGTAGAACGAGAGGCGGCGGGCTCCGGAATCAGGCGGCGGGTTCGGCCGCCGCCTCGCTGATGCGGGTACGGCGCCCAACGGTCGCCAACCACCGCGGCGCCCACCAGTTGAGCGGTCCCAACAATCGCATGATGGCCGGCACCATCAGTGCCCGGACGAGGGTTGCGTCGACCGCGATCGCAATGGCAATCCCGATGCCGATCGACTTGATCAGGACCACGTCGGCGAGGCCAAAGGCCAGAAACACGGCGATCATGATGGCGGCCGCGCCGGTGATGAGCCGGCCGCTCCGCTCGAGTCCCTCGGCGACGGCACGCGTGTTATCGCCGGTCGCCCGCCAGCGCTCCTGGATGCGGGCGATCAGTAGCACCTCGTAATCCATGGATAGGCCGAACACTAGGGCGAACAAGATCACCGGCACGCTCGGGTCGATCGACTGCGCCGTGAAGTTGAGCAAGTTGCTGAGGTGACCTTGCTGGAAGATCCATACCATCGCCCCGAACGACGCCGAGATGGACAGCAGGTTGGTGACCACCGCCTTGAGAGGGAGGAAGACCGAACGGGTCATCAAGAACAGGACGATATACGTCACCAGCAGGACGAAGCCGAGCGCGTACGGCATCTTCGCCGTGATGAACGCGATCACGTCCAGATCGCTCGCCGTTTGCCCGGCCACCAGCAGTTGGCCGCCGGCCGGCAGAGAGTTGGCGCGGATGGTCGTGACGAGCTGGCGCGCGCCGTCGCTCGACGGGTCAAGATTGGAGATCGCCAGCAGGAGCGCGATGTGTGAGCCGAATTGTGGCTGGTCGACCCGCAGCACGCCGGGCAGCGCGCCCAGCTGCTGCGTCAACGCGGTGACCGCAGCGGCGGACGTCCCGTTCTGCGGATCGGCGTTCGGGAAATGGGCCACGACCGGAATCTCCGTGTTGCCGTAGCCCGCGAAGCCGGCAACCAGTTGGTCGTAGCCCTGCCTCGCCTCGTTATGGGGCGGTAGACCGTCGACACCGATGCCGGCCAGCCGCAGCTGCAGGAAGGGCGTCCCAACCGCGAGCAGCAGGGCAAGGCAGGGCAGGAGAACGACGAGAGGCCGGCGCATGACTCGGGTAGCGGTCCCGTACCAGAATCGGCGGCCGCCACTCTGCCGCTGCCAGGGCAAACGAAACCGGTTGACGCCGTTGCCCATCACGGCCAGCAGGGCCGGGAGCAGCGTCAGGCCGTAGAGGACGGCAAGCGCGACGACAAGTGCGCCGGCCAGGCCCATCGAGCTGAGGAAGGTTCCCCTAAAGAAGAGGAGCGAGGACAGACCGATGGCGACCGTGAGCCCGGAGAAGGTGATGGCACGGCCCGCGGTGGCCATGGTCGTGGCCAGCGCCGCTTCTCGCGACGCGCCGCTTTGCAGCTCCTCACGGAACCGCGAGACGAACATCAGCGAGTAGTCGATCGAGACGCCCAACCCGATCAGCGTCACGATGTTGAAGGCGTACTGCGAAACATAGGTGTAATTCGAGAGGAGCAGGGTGCCGACGACACCGCCGAGGATCGTCAGCACGCCGATGCCGATTGGCAATAACGCGGCGAGCGCGCTGCGAAAGATCAAGACGAGCAGGATGAGGGCGAGCGGCAATGAGACGAATTCGGCACGCTGCAGGTCGGCCTCGAGCGTCGTGTTGAACGCGTTGTTGAGCGGCACATTCCCCGTGAGGAGCACCGTCAGCGGTCCCGCGTGGACCATGGCGCGCAGCTGCGGCAGGTACGTGCTGGCCACTTTGCTTTTATCCCTGAGGTTGACGATGGCGACTGCCTGATGCTGATCTTTTGACACGAGCCCGGCAGTCGACCCGCTGTATGGAGTCACGACCGAGACAACCCGTGGGTCGAGCCGCAGGGGAGCGACCGCCTGCTCGAGCGCCGTCTGGTAGCTCGGATTCATCACCGTCAGGTCATGGTTGCTGAAGAGGAGCAGGAAGGAACTGCCGGTGCCGGAGGCGTGCGGTAGCTGAGCGCTGACGAGGCTCGCGGCACGGTCTGATTCGAGCGGACTGGCGGGCTGGGGGCCGTCGACGTTGCCCTTCGTGCCGAGGCCAACGATCGAGAGGGCGAGCACGACGACGGCAAGGGCCAGGAATGGCCACCGGAAACGGTAAACGACATGCGCCCAGCGCTCGAACATTGTTCATCACTCCTATTCGCCGGCGGGTTACCGGCTATGAGGCAAGTCTGGGGCCCGCCGATGGCGGGCCGACGCCAGATCCGCCGCGATTCTACGTCGAAACTGCGGCGCTAGGGAATGAAGCGGTAGCCGAGGCCCCAAACGGTGACGATCTTTTCGCCGACGTCGCCCAGCTTGCCGCGCAACCGGCGGATGTGATTGTCGACCGCCCGGTCGAATCCGTCGTAGTCACCGCCCCAGATACGCTCGATCAAGAACTCGCGATTGAACGCACGGCCGGGGTTTGCCGCGAATAGCAGCAGGAGCTCGAACTCCTTTGGCGTCAGGGCGAGCTCGGTCTCACTGATGCTGGCGCGATGGGAAGTGGGATCCACGCGCAGGGCGCCGTGGACGATGACCTCCTCACCGGTGGCGGCGGTCTGACCCCGCCTCGCCTCCAACTCCACCCGGCGCAGCGCGGCTCGGGTGCGCGCCAGCAGCTCGCGCATGCTGAATGGCTTGACCAGGTAGTCGTCGGCGCCGACCTCGAGGCCGAGCACGCGGTCGACTTCTTCCGAGCGGGCGGTCAGCATGATGATCGGCATCAGGTATCGCTTCCTGAGCTCCCGGCAGACGCTGAGCCCATCGAGGCCGGGCAGCATCCAATCGAGGATCAGGAGCTGGGGGGCCTCCTCCGCGACCAGGCGGAGCGCGGTCGGCCCATCACGGGCCTGTCGCACCACGTGGCCCTCCGCCTCGAGCTCGGTGCGGAGCAGATCGTTGAGGGCCGCTTCGTCTTCGACGATCACGATGGATGCCACGGCTCAGGTGCCCTCACGTTGCAGGCGGATCCGGAACACGCTGCCGTGCCCCGGGGTGCTATCGGCACTGATCGTGGCTCCCATGGCGGTAATCAGGTCGCGGACGATGGCCAGCCCAAGGCCGGAACCTCCCGAATCGCGTGCCCGCGATTCGTCCGTTCGGTAGAAGCGATCGAACACACGTGGTAGGTCCTCCGCGTCGATGCCGATGCCCGTGTCTGCAACCGAGATCATGACCCGGTCGCCGTCGAGTTGCGCATCCACTGAGATCAGGCCGCCATCAGGCGTGTTGTTGACCGCGTTCCGCACCAGGTTGCCCAGCACCTGGGCGAGACGGTCCGGATCGGCCAGGGCGCGCGGCAGCCCCGACGCGCTCGTATGGGCAAGGCTGAGGTTGCGTTCGCGCCGGGCCAGCGGCGCCAGGGCGGCACAGACGTGATCAACCACCTCCGTTACGTCGGTGGGCCGAACATCGAGCTGCAGCTCGTCGGCGTCGGCGCGTGCCAGGATGAGGAGGTCGTCGACCAAGGAACTGAGGCGCTCCGTCTCGTTGCCGACCACCGTCAAATACTGCCGTGTCTCGGCGTCCATCTGCCGGTCCGGCTTGAGCAACGACTCGACATGCGCGCTGATGCTCGCCACCGGAGTGCGCAGCTCGTGCGATGCGTTGACGATCATTTCGCGGCGGCTCTGATCGGCCCGCTCGGCCCGACCACGCTGGGAATCGGCCTCGGCTTGGGCGGCGGCCAATTGCAGTCGGCTCTCATCGACGCCCAACATCATTTCCGCGAAGCGTGCCCAGAGCCAACCGATCCCGTTGAGGCCCGCGATCGAAGCGACGAGCAGCAAGATCCCAACCGCTCCGATCAGGAGGGTGGCGAGGAAAAAGGCGCCGAAGGGATGGCCGTCCGGGGTGAGCGTACTGACGCCGATGTTGATGCTGACGTTGTGCGCGATCGTTGGGTCGGCGAGCGAGACGAGATAGCCTACCGGCACGGCGGCCATCGCCAGGGACGCCGATAGTAGGGCGAGCGTGAGGCTAAACGTGACAACGCTGAAAGGGAACTCGATCAGCAGATAGGCGAGGCTCTTCCAAGTCACCGGCTCTCGCAGCGTTTTCAGCAGGCGGGGCCAAAGTGCCAGCGGCTTCGGCTCGGGGACCGATAGCGGCCGAATCTTGGCTCCCAGCAGACGAATTGCCAGTTCGCGCTCGAACTGCGCGGCCAGCAGCCAACCGAGCATCGTCAGCGCCAGGATCGCGAGGCCGACCCCGATCACGGCGAGGCTCAGCCCGACGGAGATTCCGGTCACGATCAGCACGAAATAGGTCAGCGCCAGCGGAAAGGCCAGCAGCAGGTAGACGATTCGGAGATATGTCTGGCGATCGCGCAATAGGCTGAGCGCGGCCTCGGTCATGATGGGCAGCTTAGGCTGGATGTGTCGCGACTTTATGTCGAATTCGATGGGTTGCGCGCCGAACGTATACTTCAACCCACCAATTCCGCCACTACTAAAAAGGGGTGAACTGTGCAGGTACAGGCCATCATCCCGGCAGCTGGGGCCGGGCTTCACCAGGGGGAGTCAAGTGCAAAGGTGCTGATGCCCGTGGGAGGCCGGTCCTTGATTCGCCGCACACTCGAGGCGTTCGACCGGTGCCCGGAGGTCACCGGCATCACGCTCTTGATCTCACAGCGCAACCTACTCGAGGTGACGCGCGAACTCGAGAGCGACGGCTGGCGTAAGGCGATCGACATCCGCCTTGGCGGCGAACGCCGGCAGGATTCGGTTCGCATCGGCTTGCTGAGCCTGAAGCAGGACCCCCCGGATTTCGTGATCGTCCACGATGGCGCCCGACCCCTGGTGAGCGATGAGCTGATCCACGCCGGTCTCGAAGCCGCCCGGCAACATGGGGCGGCAACCGCGGCCATCCCCGTGCACCACACCTACAAGCACGTCGACAGCGCCGGCTTCGTCCATGGGACCGTGGAGCGCTCCGACCTGATGCAGGTCCAGACGCCACAGGTCTTTCGCTACGACTGGCTCCTGGAGGCGCACGAGAAGGCGGTGCGAGAGCGGATCGTCGTCGAGGACGACGCGGAATTAATCGAGAAGCTGGGTAAGCTCGTTAAGGTTTTCTCCGGCTCGCCTCGTAACCTCAAGGTCACGACCCGGGAGGATGCGCTGATGGTGGAAGCGCTGCTGGCCACCGACCCCTTGTGCGTGTAGGGACCGGCTTCGACCTGCACCGGCTGGTGGTGGGTCGCAAGTTGGTGCTTGGCGGTGTCGAGCTTCCGTGGGACATGGGGCTGACCGGCCACAGCGATGCCGATGTCATCTGCCACGCGCTGATCGACGCCCTCTGCGGGGCGGCAGGCATCGGAGATATTGGCACGCTCTTTCCCGACGACGACCCGAAGTACAGGGATGCGCGCAGCCTCGACTTGCTGCGCGAGGTGGCCGATCACTGCCGGCGTGCCAAATGGCAGGTGGAAAACGTCGACGTCACGCTGCTCGCCCAGGTCCCCCGGCTCACGCCGTACCGTGAGGCCATCCGGAACAACCTCGCGGGCGTCCTCGGCATCGACCCGGCCGCGGTCGGCCTCAAGGCGACCACGACCGACCACGTCGGACCCATTGGCAAGGGCGAGGCTCTCGCCGCCCAGGCGGTGGCGCTGCTTCGAGAGATTCCATGACGCCGCTGCGCCTGCACAACACGATGAGTGGCCAGGTGGAAGAGTTCGTCTCGATCGAGCCGGGCCAAGTCCGGATGTATACCTGCGGCCCGACCGTCCATGACTATGCGCACATCGGCAACTTCCGCACCTTTCTCTTCGAGGACCTGCTGCGCCGCGTGCTTCTGCAGCAGGGGTACCGGGTCACCCAGGTGATGAATCTCACCGACGTCGAGGACCGCATCATCAAGAAGTCCGCCGAGCATGGCCAGACGATCGACGAGTTCACCGAGCACTACATCGAGGCCTTTTTCCAGGACCTCGATACGCTGCGGATCCAACGGGCCGAGCACTATCCGCGTGCCACGCAGCACATATTCGAGATGGTGTCGTTGATCGAACGCCTCACCGAGAACGGCCACACCTATGTCGCTGACGGGTCGACGTACTTTCGGATCTCGACCTTTCCTCGCTACGGCGCGCTGGCCCACCTCGACGTCAGCGGCCTCAAGGCAGGCGCGCGGGTTGATGTCGATGAATACGGCAAGGACGATCCCCGGGACTTCGCCCTCTGGAAGGCGCGCAAACCCGGCGAGCAATCCTGGGAGACGCCGTTGGGCGCGGGACGGCCCGGCTGGCACATCGAATGCTCAGCGATGAGCATGCAGTACCTCGGCGAGATGCTCGATATTCACACGGGCGGCGTCGACCTGATTTTCCCCCACCACGAGGATGAGATTGCCCAGAGTGAGGGAGCGACCGGAAAGACGTTCGCACGCTACTGGCTGCATGCGCAGTTCCTGCAGGACGCGACCGGCGCGAAGATGTCCAAGCGCCTCAAAAACTTTTCCACGGTGCGCGAATTGCTGGCGGAGGGTTACGCGCCGCGCGCCATCCGATACGCCCTTCTCACCGGAGCGCACTATCGGAGCCCGCTGGGCTTTTCGCCCGAGTTGCTCAAGGCGGCCGACAGTTCAGTCAAGCGCCTCGATGAGTTCGCGGTGCGGCTCGGAAGCGTGGCGGAGGCGGAACCGACTGGCGAGATTCGAAGCCGCTGGGACGAGGCTCTAAACGATGATCTCAACCTCCCGGCAGCGGTCGGTCATCTCTTCGAATTCATCAAGGCCTTCAACGCGCGGCTAGAGTCGGGAAAGGCGACGCCAGAGGAGCGCGCCGGTGCGATGGCCATGCTCCGGCATGCGAACCGGATTCTGGATGTCATCGAGTTCCCCGAGGCGGTCGATGCCGAGGTCGAACGCTTGATCGCTGAGCGGCAGGCGGCCAGGGACCGGCGGGACTTCGCCCGCTCGGACGAGATCCGGCAGCAGCTCCTGGGGATGGGCATCCAGCTGGACGACACCAAGGGGGGCGCGCGCTGGAAGCGGATCCGGTAGTTTATGCCTCGGCCGCCTAACATCATTTACGGCCGCAATCCAGTGCTCGAAGCCTTCCGTGCCGGGCGGCCGGTCAAGCGGCTCCTGCTGGCTGAGGGTCTGCGGGAGGAGCCGAGGCTGAAGGAGCTGCGGCAACTTGCCGCGGGCCGGCGCGTCACGATCGAGGCGGCCGACCGCCGAAAGCTGGACGACATTGCGCACTCGGAGGCCCATCAGGGCGTGGTCGCCTATGTCGGTCCGCGAAAATACTGGGAGCTGGAGCCGATGGCGCGCGAGGCGCTCGCCGAGCGTCCCGACGCCGTCCTGCTCATGCTCGATAGCCTTCAGGATCCACAGAACCTCGGCACGATCAGCCGCACGGCGGAGGCGACCGGTGTGGGCGGCATCGTGACCTCGCACAATCGTTCCCCGGAGGTGACGCCGTCCGTGGTCAAGGCGTCAGCCGGTGCCGCCGAGCACCTGCGTTATGCACGCGTCGCGAACCTGGCGCAGGCGACCGAGACGCTGAAAGATCTCGGCTTCTGGATCGTCGGCCTCAGCAGCGACGCCCCCACGCTCTACACCGAGTTCGACTACCGGCGCCCGCTGGTGCTCGTGATCGGCGCCGAAGGGGAGGGGCTGCACGAATTGCTCCGCAAGAAGGCCGATGCCCTCGTTCGCCTGCCGATGCTCGGCAAGGTCAGCTCGCTCAACGCCGCAGTCGCCGGCTCGATCCTGCTGTACGAGGTCCTTCGCCAGCGAGCCCGATGATTTGGTCCCTCGGCCAGAGCGCCCAGGCGCACACGGCGGCCAGCGAGGCGATCCCCAGGAGGATGGCCGCACCCAGGAACTGACCGCTGACCACGTCGGCGAAGCTGACCAGGAGCAGGACCACTGCCTCCGCGGCGATGATGACGCCCCTCAGATCGCTCACGGGCCCGTCCCTGGCAGATTCGTGCCGCGCTCCCCGGTCCGCGCACGATGCTCGTTGAGGGCGGCTTCATATTCCTCGAGGGACTTGAACTCTTCGGCCTCGAGCAGCACTCGCTTGGTGGCCGTTTCCCAGTCACGCGGGAGTGTCTTGAACATCGGCAGGCCGCGCTTCCGTCGGTAGAGGATGAACAGCACGACGGCGGCCAGCACCCACAGCGGGCCGATGATGCGCGCGTAGTGGTGGGTCAGCAGCACCATGACGAGGAAGAAGAGCACGCCGAGGAAGCCAAGCACACCGAGGACGGGAAACCAGACCGGATTCCCGCGATAGGTGATCCGAATGTTGAGTGGCATCTTGTACGGCCGCGGGGTGAACGGATCCTTGAGGCGCAGCACAAATAGGGAGATGAACACCAGCAAGTAGCCGGTGGTGGCGCCGAAGGCGTAAAGATCGGCCAGGACATCGATGGCGGCGTTCTTACCCGACGGTCCCGGTGTGAAAAACGCGAAGACCGTCTGCAAGAGGGCGACCACGCCGAATACCATCACGGCTCGGGCCGGGGTGGCGAAGCGCTTGTTGACCTGGGCAAACCAATGCGGCAGCAGATCGAACTGGCTCATCGAGTAGCTCAGGCGCGACGAGCTGACCACGCCCGAGTTGGCCGAGATGAACACGATGAGGAAACCGATGAGGGCGGTCAATGGGGCCGCGACCACACCAATGATTGGGATGTGGGCGGCGATCAGCGACACCGGATCGCCCTCGTGGCCGTAGAAATCCGTCGGCTTGACGAGCCCGATGGCGAGGACCGAGAACGCCATGGCGAACAGCAGGACCGAGATGACAAGGCCGATCGAGGTACGCGGGATGATCGTCGCCGGTCGGCGCGTTTCCTGGGCAACTTGCGAGATCGTCTCCAGCCCGACGAAGGCGATGATGGCCAGTGACGAGCCGAAGGCAAATTGGCTCAGCGACGGACGATCGAAGAGAAACTCGTGGGAGACGATCTCCGGCCGCCAGACCAACACGAACCCGGCGAGGACGATGATGGTCTGGGCAATGATCGCGATCGTCCCGATGACCTCGTTGAAGTTCGTCGACACCTTGATGCCGCGGACGTTGAGCCAGATCAAGAGCGCGATCCCTGCTATTGATTCGACCAACCATAACCAGGCGAGATTGATCGGCCCGATGGCCACGGTGAAATCAGTGATGTGATGCCCGAGCGTGACCCACGGCAGGAAGTAGTTGAAATACCCAAAGGCGACCACCGTGAACAGTGAGATGTCGATCGTGTAATCGAGCACCAGGGCAGCGCCGGCCACCAATCCTGCCAGGTCCCCGAGCCCGCGCAGCGTGAAGTATTGGCCGCCGCCCGCCAGCGGATAGGCGGACGCCAGCTCCGCGTAACAGAGGCCGACCAGTGCGAAGACGAGGCCCGCCGCCAGGAAAGCCAGAGGTGCCAGGCCAAGCGCGGCCAGGGTGATGATCCCCAGCGCCGTGTAGATATCTGCGCCAACGGCCGCATAGCCCCACATGTACGAGCCCCACACGGAGACGTCGCGGCGGAGCTCGCTCCCGGAGATTCCTTCGGCTGGGAGGTGCCCGTCTGCTGGTGGCTGCATTGGCGCTTCTCAACGTAGGTCCTGAGCGCAAGACGGCTCACCGTACTCAGTACGGATTGTTGTACGGAGGATTGCCGAATCCGTACTCGCCCCAGGTTCCGCACCGAGTACGGGGGACTCGTCGTAGGATTGCTCGCGGAGGGTTTGTGGCCACGCCTGACAGCAAACGCGGTTCGAGCCTGGCTCGGGTTCTGCCAGGTCCCTTTGCCCTGGCCGGCCGGCCCGAGGAAATCACGGTTGCGGCCGGCTGCATCGTGGCGCTTCTGTTGGTCCTCGCCGGCGACCTGCTCACGCCGGTCCAGGTTGCGCTGACCGCCCTTGGTTTGATCCCCCTGCTGGCTGCCGTCTGGCTGCTATCCGACCGGCTCGCCCTGGCGGTGGCCGCCGTCGGGCTCGGTCAACTGGTGCTCACCACCGCGCTGGGGAGCGTGAGTTTGGCGACCGGGGTCTCGGAGGCGACCGCCTATCTCGTCTTGGGCCTGGTGGTCCGCCTCTATGCGGGCAGCCTTGCAGACCTGCTCGCCCGGCAGACTCCCGGAAAGCGCACCGAGGTCCCGAGTCGCACTGGTGTCGAGACACTGACCAAGCGCGAGCGGGAGGTCGCGGCGCTCGCCGCGCAGGGCTACACCGCCCGCGAGATCGGCGAGCAGCTGCACATCGGCGAGCGCACCGTCGAGACCCACGTCGCCAACGTCTGCAGCAAGCTCGGACTGAAGGCCAAGGTCGAGCTGGTTCGCTCGGCCTCGCGGCTCGGCTTATAGCGGTGGAGCGACTGATCGTCGACGGCTACAACATCATCTTTGCTTGGCCCGAGCTCTCCGCGGTCAAGGATGTGAACCTGCAGGACGCGCGTGAGCTCCTGATTGCGACGCTGGCGGACTACGCGGCGATGACGCGGCAGAAGGTCACGGTGGTGTTCGATTCGCACCGCCGTCCCGACGCCGAGGCGTCCGAGCAGACGGTGAGCGGCGTGCAGGTCGTCTACTCGGGGCGAAAGACGAGCGCGGACCATGTCATCGAGCGGCTGCTCTTCGAAGCAAAGGCGAGCGACGAGGTTACGGTCGCGACCTCCGACGCGCTCCA
The DNA here is from genome assembly GCA_035947855.1 of Candidatus Dormiibacterota bacterium. Lineage (GTDB taxonomy): Bacteria > Chloroflexota > Dormibacteria > CF-121 > CF-121 > CF-13. The sequence continues at coordinate 6,528 of DASZJR010000143.1, read as the reverse complement.
GCGCGACCTCGCGCTTGGCCGGCAGATCAAGACTGTCTCGGCCCTGACGCTCAAGGGCCAGGTGGATGCCGTGCTGGCGAGCCGCGACCGGCAGATAGGCGACAACCGTGCCCGGTCCGACATTGCCCGCCGGCTCGAGGATCGCCTCGACCCGAAGACCCGTGAACGCCTCGACCGTTTGCGCCGAGGTGAACCAACCTAACACGCCGTCCTTTCCACGCCGGGGAGACGGCTGATCGGACAAATAAAAAGAGGGCCGCACCGCGCGGCCCTCTTTTCTGCTGGCTGGACCTAGCAGCGCGAAAGGCCGGGGCTGAAGCGGTTGAAGGCCGGCGTCGTCGTGTAGTAGTCGGTGACATACGTGCCATCGCTGAGCCGGTCCCAGATGGCGGTACCGTTGATGACGCTGGCGGAGCGAACCTGGCAAACGATCATGATCCGATGGCGCGCCGGCAGAATGCCTAGCGTGCTATAGCTCGTGCCGGGACCAGAGCGCTGCCGGACCGTGTCGATGGTGAAATACGGATGTCCCGCCGGTTGCGCCGGTGGGGTCGGCACCGGGTAGGAGATCGGGTGTACCGCGACCGCGGCGAAGTGGATGTAGCGAGGTGCTCGGACGGTACGCTGCCCGTACCGCAGGTAGTTGGACCAGTTGTACTCCTCAACGGTCGCATTGCCAGCGGCGTCGACGGCCATGACGTACGCGACGTGGCCGCCCCACCAGGCACCACCCTCCCCGCCGTGCCAGACGGCCACCGAGCCGACGGTCGGATGACTATCGACGACATAGCCGATCGATGCCGCCGCCGCATCCCACGATCCGCCGTTGCCGAAGAACGCGGTCTTCCCATTCGGGCCTTGCAGCGACGCGCCGTGGAGGCGGACCCCTTCCTGGCTCAGCCGGAACGCCGTGAACGAGGTGCAGTACCCAGTGTAGAAACCCCAGGGATCGAGTTTGTTGACGGTCCCGCGATAGGGGTAGTCATCGACTCCTGCGGCGCTGACCGAAAGTGCCGGAACCCCTAGCAGGAGCACCGTCGCTCCCATTACCGCCGACAACGCCTTGCGCACACTGAACCTGTCGCGATCCATAGGGCTGATGCCACCTCTTCATCGCGCGCGTTGCGCGGTATTTGCCTCCCCGTCCGCTGTCGATACAACGGAGGGTGCGCGCCGATGGCATCGGGCGATCGGTGATCGTTGTCAATTGGTCGCAGCGCTGTTGGCCGCTGTCACCGGCCCACCAAGAGATCGTGTCATTTGCTGGCGACCCGTCCCATCGTTGGCTGATCCTGAATCAGCTTCGGGCGCGCCCAGTGGAAGACGAGCAGCGCCCAGCCCCATCCCAGCAGGAGTCCGGCGGTCACATCGGTGGGGTAATGGACGCCCAAGTAGACACGGGACCAGGCAACCGCCAGTGCGATCACGATGCCGAGAACAATGGCGGCCTCACGCCAGCCGCGCGCCAGGCCCTGAGAGAGCATGATGGCGATCGTCAGGTAGATCGCGGCTGCCTGCGTCGTGTGCTCGGAAGGGAAGCTGAGAGAGGAGAGCTGGCTCAGGTGCTCGATCGTTGGCCGCGGTCGGGCGACGATCACCTTCACCACCAGCGGCAAGACGGCGCTCCCGACCGCGATCACCAGCAGGGCGATGTCGTCCGCCGGGCGCCTCCAGCGGCGGAGCAGCAGGAAGGCGATCGAAAGCGGCGCCAGCAAGACGAACGAGCCCGCCTCAGTTACGATCCACGCGATCGAGGTCAGGGTTGCGTCGCGACCGCCCGCAATTGCCTGCATCGCCTGAAGGTCGAAGCCGGGAGCCCATGCCCGAATGCCGATACCGGCGAGCGCGGTCACGACCGACAGTCCTAGCAGAATGCCGAGGACGCGGACCGAAAAGGCGACGAGGGCTGCCCGCTTATCGATGTTTGTCCTTAAAGCTCACCGGCGCGACCACGCGCAGCCCGCCCGGCACGATTTCGAACGTCCCCGGAATCTTGCCGGCGATCTCGCCGTCCAGGGTGACGTCCATCGGCTCCCGCGTCCGGACGCGCAACCGCGAGACTTGAAGCGTGCGAAAGCCGCGGATCCGGCGACGTACGCGAAAGATGGGATAGAGTGCCGAGCGCAGCAACCGCCTGATCGGCAGGTGCTCGACCATGATGACGTCGAGCGCCCGGTCGTCCGGGTTCGCACCCGGGAGCTTGAGGTCGAGAAATCCGCCAAAGACGGGGGCGTTGATCACCGAGAGATGCACAAGACTCAACAGCTCGGTTCGTCCGCCGGCCTCGACCTCGCAGTGGAAGACCGGCCGTTCCTTCATGGCGATCGCCATCGCCACCGCGTAGGTCAGGCGCCCGAATCGCGCTCGCAGGTCGGCTCGCGTCGCGAAGCGCGCGAACTGCACGTTGAGGCCGGTCGCGGCGGCGTGGACGAAATACCGAGGCGGTTGACCATCGCGGGTCAGCTTGCCGGCATCGTGGCGCGAAACCCGGCCGCGAGCAAGGAGTCGGACCGCTTTGTCCAGGTGGATGGGAATGCTGATCGATCGCGCGAAATCGTTCGAGGTGCCGAGGGGGAGAATGCCCAGGACGGCCGGAGTCGTAATGACCGCGTTCGCGACAGCGCCTACCGTCCCATCGCCGCCCGCCGCGACAACGATCGGTGATCGTGAGCCATTGCTCCGAAGCAAATCGGGCAGGCGATGGAGTTCGTCGACCGCGATCTCGGCCACCACCTCGAGCCCACGGGCGGCCATCAGCAGCTTGGCCTGGGCCAGCTTGTGTTCGCTCCCTGCGTGCGGGCTCGTAACCAGGATCAGCTGGTTGGTGCCGGCGCTTTCCGTCGCGGGCGCGGGAGTCACCGGATCCCACCACTCGCGAGCAATGTGCGTGAGGGCGCCGCTGGCAAGTCCCATTCCGGTGCCGATTGCCGCCCCTACCAGCACGTCGAACGGGTAGTGCACCCGCAGGTGGACCCGTGAGTACGCGACGCCGGCCGCCAGCGGGAGGATTGGCAGGAGCAACCACGGTTCCTCCACGCCAACGCCAGTCGCGAAGGCAAAGGCGGACGCCGAATGTCCGGATGGGAACGAGAAGCTGCCAGGCAGGGCGATCGGCAGGGGCCGATTGAGCCTGCGGCTGGCCGGCCGCTCGCGCCGAGCCAGGTATTTCAAGGGGAGGTTCACGAGCGTGGACGTGATCGCGATCGAGACGATGCCTCGCAGCGCAGCCCGCCGACCCCCACGTCCGCCGAGCAAGCTGATCACGCCGGCTATGGCGAACCAGAGCACCGATCGGTTGGCGCTGTTGCTCAGTTGCCTGAGGGAACGGTCGGCGAGCTGCCGCTCCTTTCGCGTCAGGCGCTCGAACAGCCGCCGATCGAAGTCATCAAGGAGCGTGAGGGGGCGTAGCACGAAGCTTCAGACTACGTGGCAGCCGCGCCTAGCGGCAAACCCAAACTCGACCGTGGGGCCCAACGACCCAGCCGCACCAGCGGGGAATCGGCACGACACGAGCTGGTGGCTGGTAAAACTCGGAAACCTCGCGTGTACCAACGGGCACGATCGGCGTGCCGGCAGCGAGAAGCTCGCCGACCGTAAGAAAGTGGTATCCGCGCTTCTCGAGCTCTGGGATGAGCAGCCGAAGCGCCAGGCCAGTCGCCGGCGCATTGGAGCGACCGTGCAGATGCATGACTATGATCGACCCCGGCTTGACCTCGGAGAGCACCGTCGAGGCGATCTGCTGCGGATAGCTGTTAAAGGCGTCGATCGAGTTGACGTTCCACTGAACCGGAATGAGCCCAGCGGCATGGACCAGGTCTAGCGATTGCCTGTCGTAGCAGCCGCCGGGAAACCTGAAGTACTTCGGTAGCACTCCCGTCGTTCGCTGGATCGCCGCCTGCGCGAGCCGAATCTGCCGGGCCTGCTCCGTTCGGCTTACGCCGCCGAGACGGTAGCACGGGGTGTGGAAGGCCGGGTGGGAATAGCTGTGGTCGCCGATCTCGAAGTTCGGATTGGTCGCCAATTCGCGCGCGACGCCTGGGTAAATCTCCGCCCACATTCCGGTCATGAAGATGGTCGCGTGAATTTGGTGGGCCTCGAGGTAGGAGAGGGCGTCCTTGTTGATCCAGACGGCGCCGGCGCGAGCCGCAGCAGCCATCTGTGCATCCATGTCGAGGTCGAACGTCAACGCGACGACCTGGCTGGTGGTCGCCGCGCCCATGACGACTCGAGGATCCGGCGTCGTCTTCGTACTGACTGGCAGGTGGGTGCGCAAAGGCGGAAGATCCTGCCGATCGGTCTCGGCGGCCAGCGCGACTGTTGGGGCGGTGATGGCCGGGGCGGGGGGAATCCGGGGGTAGGACGACGTGCCCGCCAGCAGCAGGACAACGACGGCCACGATGGCCCCTCGCCTCACCATTCCCATCCTTAGTCCGCTGAGGCCGGGGCGATCGCCGCCACCAGCGCGAGGTCGCCGGGCCTGACCGACTTCGGATCGAACTTCCGAACGTTGGCGGCCATCTTCGTCAACGCCTCAGCCATCGACATCGGCGGCGCGGCATCCTTCTTGCGGGATGGCGGAACGAACCGCACGGGGTTGATCCGGGCAACGACCACGGCGCGAAGGTACGGGCTCTTCATCCCCATCGCCTGCATCGTCTTCAGATGTGCGGCCACGCGATCGTCGATGTCCATGATGCGGACGGCCCATTGCTCGCGTTGTCGTAATGCCGCGGGAAGCGTGCTATCCAGGAAGCGGTCGACCTTGTTGAGCACCGACTGATAGGAGGATCCGGCAAAACGCGAGCGCTGCGCGTAGGCGCCGCCCAGCGTCAGGAAGACTGGCGAGTCGAAGGTGACCGCGTGCTCGATCTCCTTCGAGCGAGGTTGTTCTTTGGCGAGCTGTCGCGCCATGCGGATCACCTCGAGGCTGCGGTCGCGCAGGTTGTGCGCTTTCTCGGTATTGAGCGCGAGAATCCGGAAGGCGAGCTTTTCATCGGGTACCAGGAGGGCGGTAACCGTGCGCATCCCCAGACGGCGGGCCGCCTCCAGTCGATGGCGCCCGTTCGGCGACCAGAAGCCGTCGTCCGATGGGACCGCGATGACGGGATCGAGGAACAAGCCGGCCGCACCGATCGCTTCGGCAAGGCGAGTGGCGTGAGTCTTGGAGAGATCTCGCTGGAAGGGCGTGGCGACGACCTTCTTTATGGGGAGCGACGCCAGCACGAGCGCCTGTCCCGCGAATGGGTCGCGGTAAGCGCCGACGACGGCGCCGCCCTGCTTTTGCACCCGCGCAACCAGGTCAGCGACGTCTTTCCCCGTTAGGTCGATGACGCTCTCACGTGGCTCCGGACCGCGAGCGGCGGCTGGCCGGCGTGAGCTGATCGCTTTCTTCGGGGGTTTTTTGGGCGCCTTTTTTGCCTCTGGCATACCGCAAAGCCTACGGGACCGATTCCCTCAGCCGTTGGCGCGGAGCGTCAGGCAGCGTCCCGGTATCGGGTGGGCCTGACGGGACTCTCCGACTGGTTTGGTTTGGTGCTGGGGCTGGCCTTCGTCGCAGGTGGTCTTTTGCTTCTGGCAAACCAGGTGGCCCTCGCCGGCAAGCTACGATGGGCGGCCCCGGCGCGTGAGTAGGACTTCGCTCTCGGCGATCATTAATCCAGCCGTGGCGAATAGGGCCACACCGTTTCCCAGGAGTGGAAAGAGGATCCATGATGACAAGGCGCCGACCGATGAGCCAGGCTCGGTCGCAAGCAGGGTGATGGCGACGCCGACGCAGGCTAGAACCCCAGTGAGGTAATACTGCCAAACGTGAAGGACGCGAGCGAAAGCCCCAAAGTGCAGCCCGACGATCACGACCAACACGGGGAGGATCAGGGTGTCGTGTCTCAACCAATGGAGTACGGATGCAGCCAACACCGCGGAGATCGCGTACCCGATTAGTACGACTCCGACTTTTCGAACCAGGTCTCGATTCATGACCGGCCACTGGCCCTTTCCAGTCGACAGCTTTCGGATCCGTGACAACTGGACGACGCCTGCCGACCCGAGGGCGAAGATGACGAGTGCCCACGCGGTGATTGCGAGCGGCGTGGGCCATGCCCCCAAGACAACCGATGACGACCAGGCGCCGAAGAGCGTGATCCACAGGGCGCCGATTGCCCTGCTGGAAGCGCGAGCAACGGAGCTATCCACTGAGAACGCTCATTAAAGCGCCGCCGGGACCTCGCGCGCCACCTTGGTTTTGCGACGCCGTGTCGAACCGTAAAACGACACCGCAAAGTTGCCCGCGCTGAAGGGCAGCTGCCGAATGCCAGCCGGCTGGGGCCTCGATCGTTTCGCGGTAGCGCATTGAGATTGGAGCCCACATCCGGATTTGAACCGGAGACCTTCGCCTTACCAAGGCGACGCTCTACCACCTGAGCTATGTGGGCTCTGGTATTGGGCAGAGGAGGATTCGAACCCCCGAAGGCGCTAGGCCAACTGATCTACAGTCAGTCCCGTTTGACCGCTTCGGTATCTGCCCGACCG
>DASZJR010000142.1:0-13582 GCA_035947855.1 Candidatus Dormiibacterota bacterium | reverse complement strand
CTGAAGGACATTCTCAAGACGACGTGGGATCAGATCGAGCAGATCCACAAGGATCAGTCCGTTATCTCCGGCGTGCCGAGTGGCTTCACCGACCTCGATGCAAAAACTGGTGGCTTCCAGAAGTCAGATCTGATCATCATTGCAGCTAGACCAGGGGTGGGTAAGACGAGTCTTACCTTGAATATCGCCCAGCATGCATCGATTCAGTACAAAATCCCGGTTGCAATTTTCTCGCTCGAAATGTCCGAGCAGCAATTAGTGACGCGGTTGCTCTGCAGTGAGGCCTCAGTCGATTCCTATCGACTGCGCACCGGACTCTTGAAGGATGCCGAGTGGCCCCGTATCGCACAGGCGATGGGAGCGCTATCCGAAGCGCAGATCTACATCGACGACTCGCCAAGCGTCTCCGTCATGGAGATGAGGACCAAAGCTCGCCGACTGAAGTCTGCCAATAATCTCGGACTGATCATTGTGGACTATTTACAGCTCATGCAGGGTCGTAACCAGGAAAACCGCGTTCAAGAAATTTCGGACATCTCACGGTCGCTGAAAAGCCTCGCGCGCGAATTGCAGATACCAGTTATCGCCTGTTCCCAATTGAGTCGCGAACCTGAGAAGCGGCCTGATCACAGGCCCGTGCTCGCGGACCTTCGTGAGTCCGGCTGTCTGACCGGTGACACACCCGTTTACCTGCCTGACTTGGGGATTTACAGGCCGATCGCCGAGCTGGTCGGACAGGTTGGGTTCCGCGTCCTTGCCTTGAATACCAATACTTGGGAACTGGAACCATACCCGGTTGAGAAGGCCTTTACCACGGGACGCAAGCCGGTTTTTCGATTGACGACTCAGCTCGGTCGTTCCGTCCGCGCAACCGCCAATCACAAGTTCCTCACTATTGGTGGCTGGCGCCGGCTGGACGAACTGAGACGGGGAGACCGTGTAGCCCTGCCCCGTCGGCTAGTCGGCCCTACGGTCCAAACGATGAGTGACGACGAGCTTGCTTTACTCGGTCATCTGATCGGCGACGGCTGCACGCTGCCCAGGCACGCACAGCAATACACGACAAATGATCTCGTTCTGGCGGAAGCCGTCGCTGAGTTGGCAACCCGGGTATTTCCGGGAACGATCACCCCCCGTATCAACCGTGAGCGAGACTGGTATCAGGTCTACCTTTCGGCCACGGGACGGTTAACGCACCGCGTTCGCAATCCCATTGCCAAATGGCTCGACGAGCTGGGTGTTTTTGGGCTTCGCTCGTACGAGAAGTTCGTACCGGAGAAGGTTTTCAAACAACCGCGACCGAAGATCGCAGGCTTTCTCAGGCATCTCTGGTCGACCGACGGTTGCATCATCTTGTCCGTCGGCGGAGATCACTACGCAAACATCTATTACGCCTCGAGCAGCGCCCGGCTGGCGAGAGATGTGCAGTCCCTCTTGCTTCGACTAGAAATCAATGCCCGGATGACCCGCCACTCACAGGGGCGCAAAGGCCGTGACCAATACCACGTCGAGGTGACGGGAAAAATCGATGTCGAACGATTCGTCGCGCAAGTTGGTGGTTTTGGCACGTCGAAATCGGTGCAGATGTCGGCAATATCAACATACATGGGCTCCCGTGTGGCGAACACGAATCGCGACGTGATCCCGAGCGAAGTCTGGCGGACGATTGCCGTTCCGGCTATGCAAGTGGCAGGCCTGACCAGTCGCGGAATGCAGGCCGAACTCGGAAATGCGTATTGTGGTACCACGCTCTATAAACAAAACCTGAGTCGCGAGAGGACGGCTCGCCTTGCGACGGTCGTGGGATCCGACGAGCTGATGAGCATCGCATCGAGCGATGTGTACTGGGATAGGGTTGCCGCAATCGAACCCGATGGCGAAGACGATGTTTATGACCTGACCGTCGACAACCTGCACAACTTCGTGGCGGGCAACATCGTGCTCCATAACAGCATCGAACAAGATAGCGACCTCGTGCTCTTCATTTATCGCGAGCGTTTCTACAACGACAACGTCGCTGAAGACAGGCGCAACATCGCTGAGATCCTCATCGCCAAGCATCGCAACGGGCCGACCGGAAAAATCGAGTTACTGTTCATCGATGAACAGACGAAGTTCGCGAATCTCGACCGGCGGCGCGGGAGCTAGCGCATGGTCACCATCCTCGTAGGCGGCCAGTGGGGCGACGAGGGCAAGGGCAAGATCATCGACCTTCTCTCCGAGAAGGCGGACATGGTCATCCGCTCCCAGGGCGGCAACAACGCCGGACACACGGTCGTCAACGCCGGCCAGGAATTTCGGTTCCACCTCATTCCCTCGGGCATCCTCTATCCGACCACCACCTGCGTGATCGGCAACGGCGTCGTCCTCGATCCGCGGGTGTTGCTGGAAGAGATGGAGCAGGTGCAGTCGCGCGGGATCAGCATCGACCACTTGATCATCTCTGATCGTGCCCACCTGATCATGCCGTGGCATCCGATCCTCGACAAGCTCGAAGAGGAGCAGCGCGGCGATGATCGGCTTGGCACGACCTGGCGCGGCATCGGCCCTGCCTATGCCGACAAGGTCCGCCGGATCGGTTTCCGTGCCGGCGACCTGCTGAAGCCCCGCTTCCTCCAAAAGAAGCTCGGGTTCGTCCTCAACAAGATCAAGAACCCCATCCTCGAGCAGCTCTATCACGTCGCCCCGCTCGACCCGCAGGCAGTGCTCGACGAATACACCGCCTACGGTGAGCGGCTCGGCCCGTACATCAAGGACATCTTTCCGATCGTGCACCAGGCGGTCGGGCGCAACGAGCAGATCCTGCTGGAAGGGGCCCAGGGCAGCATGCTGGACCTCGACTTCGGCACCTATCCGTACGTGACGTCTTCCTCGCCCACCGCCGGCGGCGCACTCACCGGCTCCGGCATTCCGCCTGCGGCCGTCGACCTGACGATGGGTGTCTTCAAGGCCTATACGACGCGTGTCGGCTACGGGCCGATGCCGACCGAGCTCATCGATGCCCTGGGCGAGCAGATGCGCAAGATCGGCGTCGAGTATGGCACGACAACGGGTCGCCCGCGACGGGTGGGATGGTTCGATGCGGTGGTCGCCCGCTATAGCGTCGCCCTCAACGGGATCCGCTCGGTTGCCTTGACGAAGCTCGACGTGCTCGACGAGTTCGACCCTATCCGGATCTGCACCGGCTACATCAGTAAGGGCGAGGTTAAGTCCTATCCGATGTCGAACATCAGCCACTTGAAGCACTGCGAGCCGGTCTACGAGACCCTGCCCGGCTGGCGCTCATCGACCGCGGGCCTCCGGCGGCCCGAGGATTTACCGAAAGCCGCTCGCCGCTACATCGATCGGCTCAGTGAGCTGTCTGGCGCGCCGATCGATATCGTGTCAGTCGGCGCTTCCCGCGATCAAACGATCTGGATGCAGGGCGGGCCGTCCAGCTTAGCGATGCGTCAGCGCGAACACGAGCCCAGCCACCCCTACGTACCACAGCACTGACACCGCGCTCAGCAGGAGCTTCGTCCGACGGTTTAGCGATCGTTCAGACCAGGTAAACCACAGCCCGAGGGGGTTGATGATCAGCAGCGTTGCCAAGAGGACGACCGGATTCTGCGGCCCGCTCCATAACGACCCTCCGCGCGTGGCTGCGCTGCGCATCTGTCGCACCAGGTCATTCGAGTCGCCCTGCGTGTCGAACGACCGGAGGGAGCCTGTGGTAGTGCTGCGGCTGTAGGCCGTCGAGACGGGCGATGTCGCCATCACCGGTTGGCGCGCCTCGGAACGGACCGGCGCCCATAGCCGATGCGGGTCAGGCGGCTCCGCGGAATCGACGGCGAGGGTGCGCAGGGGCGCGCGCCGGCTCGCTGACCTCGCGCGCCGTCGAAGCATGTCCTGAGCGAGCACGACAACCGTCACCACCGCGCTGACCAGCAGGAGCCCTTGCCACGCTGCCTGCTGTCCGTTGCCATACCAGCGCAGGATCATGGTTGCCGCGCCCGCCGCGAAACCGAAGGCAAACGTAAAGCGCTCAGAAATCAGCACGCGCCGGCGGTCGGCCGCGACGTATCCCGCCAGGAAGAGGGATGGTCCAGAGGCGAGTTGGAAGCCGAGGTCCGCTCGGATCGCAAGCGCGAGCGCGGCCACACCGCAGAGGAATCCAGCGACCACGCCCAACGAGATCTTCCGTGCGTACCAGAGATAGGTCACGCCTAACAGCACGGCCGCGGTCGATGTCACCCCGATCGGACCGACGACGTTGCCGACGTAGAGCTTGACCGGGTCGATGACGATCTGCCGGTTGTACCAGAGCAGGAGCGGATCGTCGAGATGGCGGGCATCGTTGGCGACGTATCCGATGTGCAGCGGCACCTGGATCAGAAAGAGGATGCCGAACACGATCAAGGCGGGATGGATCATGACGCGGCGCAGCTGCGGCCAGAGGACGGTGTCGATGACGATGAAGAGGATCACCATCGAAGCGCCGATCCACGCCGGCGTGCGAGGGGAGAAGAAGCAGGCGATCAGCACGCTGGCGACCAGTGGATGCGTCGCTTTGAAGCCGACCCAGGCGGGAAGTCCGAAGGTCAGCCGGGCCAGTTGCAGGGCGAGCAAGCATACGATCCCGGAGAGAAACGAAATCGAAAACAAGAGCAGGGCGTCCTGCAGGAAGAAGATGATGCCGGCGACAACCAGGGGTAGGAGGGCCAGCGCGTAGGCCAGGTCATAGCTAAGCTGCTCCGGCTGGACCAGGAGCAACTGCGGAACACCGTGCAGCGCTCGCCAGAGCTGTCGCACGTCGAGCATTGTAGTCGAGGTTCCGGCGAATTGGGCCCTGACTTGGACGCTGCGTCCAAAGTTGGCCGGAGGGATCGCGCGAATTGTGTCTGCTATCCTTACTCCGTTTTTCCGGGCACCCACGTGAAATTGTCGCGCCACACGCTGCTTACGCCCATCTTGCTGGCCGGCGGGTTGCTCGCCACCGTTGTCGCTGCCTCCGCGGCGGACACCAGCTGGACGTTGACGGGCGCCCAACAACCCGGGACGCAAGACCGGCCCGTGTGGTCGATCGCCGTTGCCCCCGCGCATCCGTCGGTGTTGCTCGAGGCGACACAGGGCCGCGGCGTCCTGCGCAGCACCGACTCCGGCGCCACCTGGACCTCGGCGATCAGCGGGATCGGCAACGCCTGGGTTGTGCGCTTCGACCCGCTGCAGCCGGCGACCGCCTACGCCGGCACGCAGGCTGACGGCTTCTACAAGTCCGTCGACGAAGGAAAGACATGGGTCGCGCAGAGTCAGGGACTCAACAGCATGGACGTCCGCTCGATCGCGGTGGACAGCAGTCTGCTTCTGGCCGGGACGGCGCACGGCGTTTACTACTCGAGCGATGGCGCCGCATCCTGGCATTCGCTCGGCCTCGAGGCATTGAACATCGCCGCCGTAGCCGTCCTCCCGAAGACCAACGGCCCCACGCTGTTTGCGGGCGCCGACAACGGCAACGCCGTCTCGGGCTATCTGTTCAAGATCGACGGACTCGCCGGGAGCTGGGCGGTGGTCAAAGGGAACTTTCCGGGCGACGCGGTGGTTGCCTCGCTCGCCGTGGCCTCGGCCGCCTCAGGCGGCACCGACCCGCCGGTGCTGGCCGGCACCTCGCAGGGCCTCTTCCGCAGTGACGATCGCGGCGTGACCTGGAGCCCGCTGGCCGGTCTGCCAACCACCGACTTCAACATCGTGCTCTTCAACGCCGCGAATCCCGATCAGATCTACGCGGGCAGCGATGGCGACCAGGGCAACGGCGGCGTCTTTCGGTCGCTGGATCGGGGGGCGAGCTGGGGCTCGCTTGGTGGCGGCCTCCCGCTCAAACCCCGGATCACGGCCCTCGCGCTCCAGCCCCTCAACCCGGCGCAGGTCGTCGCGGCCGCCTGGAATCCGACGGATGGCTCGGCCGGGGCGTACCACATCGCCGACCCCGCCGCCACGATCGCGGGCGTGTCGGCGACGGCCGTTCCGTCAGCCACCAGCCGTGCCTCCGCCACGCCGCCTGCCGGCACCGCCGGACCGGTTCCGGTCCGGCGCTCGAGTGGGACGCCGGGCTACGCCAGCTACGCTGCCGCGCTGGCGGTGCTGCTCGCCCTGGGCGCCGTCATCCTGGCGCGGCGCTGGCGGGTCCGCCGGCAAGACCAAAACTCGTTTCGCCCGTGACCCGCCGTCACAACCAGGCCGGCCGCGTTAACCATCCTTTCACCGGTTCAAGGTGGTGCTTCGAGGCTCGCGACGGTACCCTCTTTTCTACAGTCCGTCCAATGCGGGCTGAGGAGGTCGATCGCGGCTGCTCACCACACGGTCGAGGCGGATCCTGAGCGTGGATTCTGCTGAAGCGACCCTGCGCACGCTCGGACTCGAGCTGCCGGAACCTCCAAAGGCGCTCGCCTCTTACGTGCCCGTCCAGCAGGTCGGCGAACTGCTGTATACCTCGGGCGTCATCCCCAGCTGGAACGGCCAGGTCCAATTCCACGGCGTGGTCGGCGGCGATGTCAGCCTGAAGGACGGCACCAGGGCGGCAGAAATCTGTGCCCTCAACATCATGGCGCTCATCCGCCAGCATGCCGGATCGCTGGACCGGGTCGAGCAATTCGTCCAGCTCAGCGGCTTCGTCCGCTCCGCGCCCGGCTTCGAGGAGCAGCCGAAAGTCCTCAACGGGGCTTCCGACCTGATCTTCAAAGTGTTCGGGGAGCGTGGGCGGCACACCCGGCAGGCGCTGGGAACCAGCGAGCTGCCGCTCGGTGTGCCGGTCGAGATCTCGGCGATTATCCGCTTGCGGAGCTAAGCCGCCAGCGGCAGCCAGGCGGTGAACGTCGCCCCCTGGCCGGGCTCGCTGGCTGCCTCGATCGTGCCCTGGTGCGCCTCGACGATCGACTTGGCGATGGCCAGGCCCAGGCCCGAGCCGCCCATCGACCGGTCGCGCGCCTTGTCCCCGCGGTAGAAGCGCTCGAAGATGTGGGGAAGATCCTGCCGGGAGATGCCTGGGCCGCTGTCCTGCAGCCGGATCGCGGCCCGCCCATCCGCCTGAAAGACGCTCCAGTGCTGCTCCGCCCCCGGGGCGTACTTGAGCGCGTTTTGGGCAAAGTTGGTCACCACCTGCTTGAGCGCGTCGGGGTCGGCCCGCACGGCGATCCCCGGCTGTAGGTCCTTTGATACGACCGCGCCCTTGTCGCCCAGGCTCAGCTCGTCGAGCGCCTGGTTGACGAACTGATCGAGCTGCACCGGTTGGCGGCTGGGCACCTTGCCGGATTCGAATCGGGTGAGCGTGAGCAGGTCGTTGACGAGCCGGGTCATGCGGGCGCTTTCCTGCTGCATGGCGGCGAGCGACGTTTGCAGCGTCTCCGGGTCGACCACGTCACGCCGGCCGAGCACGTCGATGTAGCCCGCGATCGAGGTCAGCGGCGTACGGAGCTCGTGCGAGGCGTCCGCGACGAAATGCCGCATCTGTTCCTCCGACTGCCTGCGGATTTCGAAGGCGTGGTCGATGCCGGCGGCCATCTGGTTGAAGGCGACCGCCAGCGTGCCGATCTCGTCTCCAGTCTTCGGCACGGTCACCCGCTGTTTGTAGTCGCCCGCGGCCAGGGCGCCGGCCGTGGTCGACATCTGCTGCAGCGGGCGGAGCGCCCGCCCGACGATCAGCGGGCTGAGCAGCAGCGCCAGCAGCAGCACGAGCAGCGATCCCACCACCGCCACCTCCCGGTCGAGGCGCAGCGTCTGGTCGATCTCGCTGGTGGGGATGGCCAGCTGGGCCAGGCCGATCGACTTCGTCCCCTGGCGGATGACGTTGAGCACCACCAGGTAGGTCGAGCCATCCGCGGCCGTCGCGACGTAATAGGGCTTGGGTGCGGTGCGGGCAGCCGTCCGGTACTGCTGGGTGGTGAGGCTCGGCGGGTCCTGGCTGGCAAACAGCGTCGCCGGCGACGATGTCACCCAGCCCCCGTTCACGTCGATGATGGTCGCGGCCGTCCGGCGGGAGCTGAGTTCGAGGCTGAACGCCTGCGACAGGATGAGCGCGCGCAGCGCGGCCGCCGGCCGGGCCGCGTTCTGCTTGCGGAAGGCGGTGAAGACGGCGTTGTACTCGCTCACGAGCACATCGGCATTGGTGCGAAAGAGGACCTCGCGGGCGGCGAAGTACTGGGCGACGCCCGCGGCCAGCAACAAGACGGCGAGCAGGCCAAGGTAGAGGAACGTAAGTCGCCAGCGCAGCGAGCGGAAGCGTGACATGGCTTAGCCGCGCCCACCGCGGCGCGACTGTAGGTTCATGCCTTGATCCGGTACCCGACTCCCCTTACCGTCTGGATCAACTGGTGCTGCTCATCGCCAAGCTTTTGCCGGAGGTAGCGGATGTACACCTCGACGTTGTTCGCGTCGCCGAAGAAGTTATAACCCCAGACCTGATCCAGAATGCGATCCCGGGGCAAGACCTGGTTCGGATGCATCATCAGCAGTCGCAAGAGGTCGAACTCGCGAGCCGATAGATCGATGGCACGGCCGTCCCGTTGGACCTCGCGCGTCGTGTCATCCATGGTGACGTCCTGTACCTGGAGCTGCGGGCCGGCATTCGGATTCCGGCGTCGCATGACTGCGCGGATCCGCGCTAACAGTTCACCAAAGTCGAACGGCTTGACCAGGTAGTCGTCGGCACCGACCTCGAGCCCCTTGATCCGATCCTGGACCTCGTCCTTGGCGGACAGGATGATGACACCGGTGTCCTTGTTGCCACGAATCGCCTCGGCGACGGCCAGCCCGTCCAGCTTCGGCATCATGATGTCGAGCACCACCACGTGCGGCCTGAACTCGCTGATCATGCGCAGGGCCGCCTGCCCATCGGCGGCGGTCTGTACCTGGAAACCCTCGTACTGCAAGCCGAGGCGAATGAAGTCGACGATGCTCCGCTCGTCATCGACGACCAGCACCCGCGGGCTGCGTGAGGTCGAAGGCTCGGGGGCGGTTTCTGCCATTTCGAGTCTCAATATAACGGCAGTTTTGGCGAAATCCCATCTTCTCGCCGGCTTCTCAGCCGGCTTTAAGGGAGGGTGTTGAAGGAGTCCTTGAGTAAGCTCTTTCGGTGCAGTCGGGTGATGCGCCTCAGCGCCCCACGATAGGTCGCCGGCGCTCCTGGCTCATGCCGTCGCTGGTCGCCGGCTACCTGGCGGCAGTGACGCTCTTCATGGTCTTCGTCCTCCACATTTCAGTTTCGCCTGAACGCTTCCTCCTCCTGATGCTGATCGCCGCGCTGATTCTCGGCCGCGCGAAACTGTTCCTCGCGGATTGGATCCCCTTTCTCGTGCTGTTCCTGTCCTACGAGTACCTGCGCGGCTTGAGCGGCAAGCTCGGCATGCCAATCCACGATGTCACCTCGCTCGAGCGGCTGGTCAGCTTCGGGCAGGTGCCGACGCTGCTCCTGCAGCAGGCCTTCTACCATGCGGGCCACCTCGGCTGGTACGACATCGCCGCCACCATGTTCTATTTCCTGCACTTTGCATTTCCGCTCGGGCTCGGATACCTGTTCTGGGTCGTCGAGCGCCGGACCTTCCTGCGATTCTCGCGGGCTTTGATCGCGATGTCGTTCGCGGCGTTCGTCTTCTACCTGTTGCTACCGGTCGCGCCGCCCTGGAAAGCCCTGCCCACCGTCGTCAAGATCATCGACCACACGCTGCCGAGCTTCACCGACATCCCGGGCATCCCGGTACCCGCCACCGTCTACCACTGGCTGACCCCGAACCAGTACGCCGCCATGCCGTCGCTGCACGCGGCCTACCCGCTGCTGGGGGCGCTCTTCGCCCTACGGCTCTGGGGCCGCCGGGCCTGGCCTGTGCTCGTCTACACGGCGTGCGTCTGGCTGAGCATCGTGTATCTCGGCGAACACTACGTGGTCGACATCATCGGTGCGGTCATTTTTACGCTCGCTGCCTTCTTCGGCGAGGACTGGTTCACCCAGTTTTGGCGGCGACGGCGATCCCAAGGCGGAGACGCGGAGCTGGTTACGAGTGCCAGATCTTCTTCATGATCGCGCGCGCCAGCTTGTCGGGATCGTGATGGGTTGAGATCCGCGGATTGACGACGTCGACCAGCACGGCGTGGATGCTGCGCTGGCTCACCGTCGCCGGATCGTAGACCACGCGCCTGATGCCCGCCGCCTGGGCCGAGGGCGGCAGCGTGAAGTTGTTGTTGCTATTGACCACGACGAAGTCGAAGATGTTGGTGCCCAGGTGGCTCTCGATCGCCTTCAGGTGATCGCTCACGCGGAAGGCATCGGTTTCGCCCGGCTGGGTGGCGACATTGCAGACGAAGACCTTGATGGCCGGCGAGGCCTTCAGCGCCTCGGCCATTCCGTCGACCACGAGGTTGGGCAGGATGCTGGTGTAGAGGCTGCCCGGGCCGATGATGATCATCTCGGCGTTGAGGATCGCCTCCTCGGCCTCCGGGTTGATGGTGGGCTCGGGCTGGAGAAAGACCCGCTTGATGGCGGTCGCCACCGCGACGTTACCGTCGCCGTCGCCGTTGGGGTGGGGGATGCTCGACTCGCCGACCCGAGTCTGGCCGTCGGCCATCTCGGCGATCAGGGTGACATCGCGCAAGGTCGATGGCACGATCTGCCCGCGGACGGCAAGAACGCGCCCCGACTCGCGGATCGCATGCTCGAAGTCTCCGGTGATCTCGGCCATCGCCATGATGAAGAGGTTGCCGAAGGAGTGCCCGTTGAGACTGCCCTCCTTGAACCGGTGCTGAAAGAGCGTCGTCATCAGCGGTTCGACGTCGGCCAGCGCGGTGATGCACTGCCGGAAGTCGCCCGGGGGCAGGATCCGATACTCCGCGCGCAGCTTGCCCGAGCTGCCGCCATCATCCGCCACGGTGACAATGGCCGTGAGGTTGCCGGTGTACTTCTTCAGCCCGCGGAGCATGGTCGAGAGGCCCGTCCCGCCTCCGAGCGCGACCACCCGCGGTCCCTTTTGCAGGAAGCGGTAGTTGTAAATGATTTCGGAGAGCGCCCGATCGCGGCCGGGGAGGAAGGGGCCAAGCACCGACTGGGTCAGCTTGTAGAGGGCGTAGCCAATGAGGCCAAACCCCAGAAGTCCGAACAGGACGGCGCGGTAGCCACGGGGGATGAACTGGAGCGTCAGCGGGCCGACGAACTTGGGGAAGGTTCCATACTGGTAGAAGTCGCGCAGAAGGTAGCCGATCCCGAGGCTGATGATGACCAGGCCGACAGTCAAAAGGACCAGCCATCGCTTGACGTGGAGGCCGGGGGTGAACCAGCGCACCACCCGGGGGTTCATACGTATGGGGGCCACCGGCGCCCCAAGCTTAGCACAGCATTTTTTGAACTCAATTGCGGCCCATTTCGTTACATCCATTGGACCCTGTCCGGGTCGGCGGAAGCGGGCATATAATCGACCAGATGGCGATCAAGGCAGAAGGCGCCACGCGCGCGACTGAAGCCCGGCGCAAGGAGCAGGCGCAGTACTGGGTCTACCTCGACGGCGAGATCAAGCGCTACGCCGACGCGCGACTGGGCCTGATGACCCACGCCCTGCACTACGGCACCGGGGTCTTCGAGGGCATCCGCGGCTACTGGAGCGCGGAGCACGAGCAGCTCTTCCTCCTCAAGCTGCGGGAGCACTACCGCCGGATGCAAAACTCGGTGAAGGTGCTCAAGCTCGCGATCCCCATCAGCCTGGATGAGCTGTGCGCCACCAGCATCGAGCTCATCAAACGCAACAACTTCCGGCAGGACGTGTACATCCGGCCGATCGCTTTCAAGAGCTCCGAAGAGATTGGCGTCCGTCTCCATAACCTCAAGGATTCCTTCGCGATTTACGTCAGCCCTTTCGGGAATTACGTCGACATCGAACGCGGCATTCGCTGCATGGTGTCGAGCTGGCGGCGCATCGACGACAATGCGGCACCCGCCAGGTCCAAGATCACCGGCATCTACGTCAACTCCGCGCTCGCCAAGACCGAGGCCATGGAAAACGGTTTCGACGAGGCGATCATGCTGACCCACGAAGGCCACGTCTGCGAAGGCAGCGCCGAGAACATCTTCCTGATCCGCGACGGCAAGGTGTTTACACCGCCCACCTCGGACAACATCCTGGAAGGTCTGACCCGGCTCGCGATGATCGAGCTGCTGCGCGCCGAGCTCGGCCTGGAGGTGGTGGAGCGCTCCATCGACCGCTCGGAGCTCTACATCGCGGATGAGATCTTCCTGTGTGGTACCGGCGCGCAGATCTCGCCAGTGGTCGACGTCGACCGGAGGCCGATCGGTGATGGCCAGGTGGGACCGGTGGTCGACCGGCTGCAGAAGCTGTATTTCGAGATCGTGCGGGGCCGCAGCGCCAAGTACCGTCACTGGTTGACGCCCGTCTACTGACCGCGACCGCACGCCTGCCGGCGATGGGCTGATGCGCATCGTCATCGCCCCCAACGCGTTCAAGGGTTCGCTCTCCTCGCTCGACGCGGCCGAGGCGATAGCCGAAGGCGTCCGGGCCGCCGCACCAGACGCAGACATCGCGCTGGTTCCGATTGCGGACGGTGGTGACGGCACCGTCGATGCACTGGTCGCCGCGACCCGCGGGGAGCACCGCAGCCTCGGGGTGCGTGGACCGCTGGGTGATCCCGTGGACGCCGACTACGGACTGATCGACGGCGGATCGACCGCCGTGATCGAAATGGCGAAGGCCGCCGGTCTCGCTCTGGTGCCGCCGGGGAAACGCGACCCACGGATCACGACCACTTACGGCGTCGGGGAGCTGTTGCAACATGCCTTCGACGCGGGCGCCCGGCACTTGATTGTGGGCATCGGCGGCAGCGCTACCAACGACGGCGGCGCCGGCATGGCGCAGGCGCTCGGCTACCACCTGCTCGACGAGAACGGCCATGAGCTCCCGCCGGGCGGTCTGGCGCTCAGTCGGCTGGCGCGGATCCACGTGGGGGGCGTGCACGCCAACTGGAAGGAGGCCGAGGTCGACGTCGCCTGCGACGTGACGAACC
The DNA here is from genome assembly GCA_035947855.1 of Candidatus Dormiibacterota bacterium. Taxonomy (GTDB): domain Bacteria; phylum Chloroflexota; class Dormibacteria; order CF-121; family CF-121; genus CF-13. The sequence continues at coordinate 553 of DASZJR010000142.1, read as the reverse complement.
CGCTGACGGGACCCAGCGGGGCGAGCGCCGTCTACGGCCCGCAGAAGGGGGCGACGCCGGAGATGGTGGCCGAACTCGACGCGGCCCTCCAGCATTTCGCCGAGATCATCCGGCGCGATTTGGGTGTCGACGTCGAACGGCTGCCGGGTGCCGGCGCCGCCGGCGGCCTGGGTGCCGGGCTGGTCGCCTTCACCGGAGCACGGCTCCGGCCGGGCGCCGAGATGGTGATGGAGGCGCTGCGCCTGGACGAGCGGCTCGCCGGCGCCCAGTTGGTGATCACCGGCGAGGGCCGCCTCGATTCACAAACCGCGCGCTTCGGCAAGGGGCCCGCGGCGGTGGCCCGGCACGCGCGCCAGGCGGGCATCCCGGTGCTCGCCCTGGGTGGCAGCATCGCGGATGAGGCGGAGCTGCGGCTGCTGTTCGATGGGCTGGAGGCGACCGTCGTCGAGCCCTGCACACTCGATGAGGCGATCGCCCAGGCGAGGCCCCTGCTGGTGCGCGCGTCGACGCGGATGATGCGGCTGCTCCTGACCGGCCGCCGCCTGGCCTGAGC
>DASZJR010000141.1:0-8180 GCA_035947855.1 Candidatus Dormiibacterota bacterium | reverse complement strand
GGGCGGATGGTGCACCGCCAGCCGATCAAGGGGTGAACGCCCAACCGCCCCGGCGGGTCCTCATCGAGGTAGGGCTGCCGCACTTCCTGCCAATTGGGTTGGCCGTTGCAGTGCGGGCATCGCACCGGCGGACGGAGGGCTTCCATGCATGAGCTATGGTACTTGCCATGAAGCTGTTGGGATTTCAGATTCCGAACTTCACCTTTCCGGGTGTGACCAACGACAAGCTCTTCGACCATGTGGCGATGCTCGCCGGCACGGCGGAGAAGGCCAGCTTCGACTCCGTCTGGGTGATGGATCACTTCTATCAGCTGCCCAGCATCGGGCCCCGCACCGATCCGATGCTCGAGGGTTACACGGTTCTGGCGGGCATCGCCGCGAGAACGAAGAAGATCCGGCTCGGGACGCTGGTGACGGGCGTGACATACCGCAATCCGGCCTTCCTCGCAAAAGTCGTGACGACGCTGGACATCGTGTCGTCGGGACGGGCGATCCTCGGACTTGGCGCCGCATGGAACGAGGATGAGCATCGGGGTTATGGCTACGAGTTCCCGCCCGTTGGCGAACGCCTCAGCCGCCTCGAGGAGGCGCTACAAATCTGCCGCGCGATGTTTCGCGCGGAGACGCCAACATTCGAGGGCCGCTACTACCGCATCGAGGGCGCGCTGAACTTCCCTCGACCGGTCCAGCCCAACGGTCCGCCGATCATGATCGGTGGGGGCGGTGAGCAACGGACTCTCAAGCTGGTCGCGCAGTACGCCGACATGTGCAACATCTTCGGCGACGCCGGGACGGTGCGGCACAAGATGGACGTCCTGGAGCGGCACTGCGAGACGGTTGGTCGGGATCCCGCCACGATCGTCAAGACCCGCCTCGGAAGCCTGCTCATCCGCGAGACCGACGCGGAGGCCCAGCGCCTCTTCGAGCAAATCCTCAACCGGCCGGGGATTGATAAGGACCGCGTGCGCGCCGTGTTCATGGTCGGCGGCCCCGACCGCGTCGCCGAGCAAGCCCAGAAACTCCTCGATGCCGGACTGGATGGCCTGATCTTCAACATGCCGCACCTGGAGGATCCCGAGGCGATCGAACTCGCGGGGAAGACGCTCGCCGGCCTGCGGCAGGCTGCCGTGGCTCGATAGTCCTCCGGTCGATGGCTGGGGAGCGCCTCTACTCGATCACCGAGGCCGCGGCGAAGCTCGGCGTCTCACCGGCGACGATTGCCACCTGGATCCGCCTTGGCATAGCGACCCCCAGCCGCCAGGACGATTTGGGGCGGTTCCGTTACACATACGATGACCTCGTCGAGATGGAACGGCGCTTCCAGGAGCGACAGGCGCGGAAACACATTTGACTTGAACCGACAGCTGAACCCCAATAGACTTACAGAGTCTTAACGGCTTCGCGCGTGTTCTTTGGGAGGCTGGTATGAAGCGACTGCTGATCGTCTCGATGGCCGCGGTTGCACTGGCGCTGGTTCCGATGGCCGCGGCGGCCGACGAGGGCCAGGGGGACAACCAGGATTTCGGACCGTTCGCCGGCGCCTCGCCCGACTCGGGGACCTGCGGACCAAATTGGGCGGACGATACGTTCACGCGCAACTTCACGGTGCTTCGGAATACAGACGGCACCTTCAGGCTGGTCGAGAACTTTAGCGATGGCAAATTCGTCACGACCGGGCCGCAGAGCCCGGGTGCATGCCAGAAAGGCTCGGACCACGGGTCGACGGTCCTCCCTCTGATCAAGGGCCACTTCAGCGGGTTCCTCGACGGCACGATCACCGGCACCACGGCATACAACCAAAACGGCTGCGACACGCCGGGTGCGTGCAATACGACCAGCGGATTTGTTTTGGCGGTCTTCGGACCAGGGGCGGAGTATGGCTGCGTAAGCGGCCCCGGGTCGTGCAGCTTCTTCTTCGCCTACCGGGCGAACGGTCGGAAGCTCCTCTTCCGTCACTGGATCAACGCCTCGCCTGACCTCGGCGGGAACCGCGGAGACATCGCCACCGCGTAACGATCACGCCGCACACCGAGGGAGCCGGTGGAACGTGCGCCGGCTCCTCCCGTACAATCGGTGCGTTTTGCCAGAGGAGGACGCATGCAGGCACGGCTGCTGAAGACTGCTCCCGAAAAGGCGGAGGCGGATGCGCTAATCCTGCCGATCTTTGAAGGCGAGTCGAACGTGCCCCCCGAGGCCATCGCCCTCGACAAGAAGCTGAAGGGCACCATCGCGCAATTGCTTGCGGATCGAGAGTTTCGCGGCAAGTTCATGGAGCTCGTCCCCGTGCACAACCTCGGCAACGCGCCCAGCAAGTGGACCGTCCTGGTCGGATTGGGCAAGCCCGAGGAGCTCGACCTGGTGCGGCTCCGCAACACCCTGCAGGCCGCCGGCCGGGTCCTCCGTAAGCGCGGGCATCGCCGGGTTGCCGTGATCCTCCCCAAAGCTGTTGCGGCCAACGCCGGCGCCGCCGACATGGCGCGCGCGGTTACGGAGGGCATCGGACTGAGTAACTTCGAAGCCGGGTCGCTGAAGACGCGGCAGGAGCAGGCGGTGACCCAGATCGACGAGCTCAGCATCGTCGGCCTCGACGGGGAAAAGAGCGCAGCGGCGGCGGTCAAGGACGGGCTGGTGCTCGCCGAGGCGACGAACCGGATTCGGGGGTGGGTCAACGCGCCCGCCAATGCGTTCACCCCGACCGTCTTCGTCGAGAATGTGAAGCAGGCCGTCAGGGGCACCGGCCTCGACCTGAAAGTCCTCGAGGTCGATGATATGCGCCGGCTCAAGATGGGCGCGTTGCTGGCGGTAGCGCGCGGGTCGGACGAGCCGGCCAAGATGATGGTGCTCCGCCATAGTTCCGGGCGCAAAGGCGGCCCCGTGCTCGCGCTCGTCGGCAAGGGCATCACCTTCGACAGCGGCGGCATCTCGATCAAGCCGGCCCAGAACATGGAGATGATGAAATCGGACATGGGTGGCGGCGCGGCGGTGGTCGGGGCCATGCTGGCGATCGCCGAGCTGAAGCCGAAGATCAACGTGATCGGCATCGTGCCGACAACCGAGAACATGCCGTCAGGCAAGGCGATCAAGCCGGGTGACGTGGTCACCGGCTCGGGCGGCAAGACGATCGAGATCATCAACACCGATGCCGAAGGACGACTCATCCTTTCTGATGGGATCACCTACGCCGTCAACGAGGGGGCGACACACATCGTCGACATCGCCACGCTGACGGGGTCGATCGCCCGTACGCTGGGCCCGCTCGCGATCGGCGCCTTCGGGAACAATCGGGCCTTGATGGATCTCGTGCGCCGAGCGGGTGACCTCGCCGGCGAGCGGCTGTGGGAGCTGCCCACCTGGGCGGATTACGACGGATTGATCGACAGCGAAATCGCGGACATCAAGAACTCGACGGTGCCCTGGGCGGGGGCGACCACGGCGGCCCTCTTCCTTCGGGAGTTCGTCGATGGCCGGCCGTGGGTGCACCTCGATATCGCGGGGAGCGCCTGGCAAAATGCATCGGAGTTGAAGACCGTGCCGAAGGGACCGACCGGTTCAGGCGTGCGGGTGATGGCTCACCTCGCGCAGTTGCTCGCCGATCAATAAGCCCGATTCGGTCTCGGCGGTCGACCGGCTGGCGAGTCGCTACGTCGATGAGTCGTCCGCGCTGGACCCGATCCTCGCCACATCGCGCGGCGTGACGGGTCACGAGGCCGAGATGACCGACTACTCGCCGGACGGCCAGGCGGCTCGGACCGCGCTCGACCGAGCGACGCTCGACGAACTGTCGGGGCTTCGCGCAGCCGCTGGGCGCGACCGAATCGCATCGGAGGGAATGCGCGAGCGGTTGCAGGTCGCCATCGACCAGGCCGAGGCGGGCGAGCGCCTCCGCGATCTGCGGATCATCGGCAGCCCTTTTCAGAGCATCCGGCAGGTCTTCGATCTGATGGCCACCGCAACCGACGCGGACTGGGACGTCATCGCGGCTCGCATGGAGAGGGTGCCGCAGGCGCTGGCCAGCTTCGAGGCCGCCCTCCGCGAAGGACAGAGCCGCAAGATCGTGGCCGCACGACGCCAGGCGCTCGTCTGCGCCGATCAGGGCGCAACCTGGAGTGGACAGAAAAAAACGCCGCCATTCTTTCAGACGCTAGTCTCCAAGTACGACGGCGTCGGCGTGCCCAACGCGTCGCTCCAGCGCCGGCTGGGCGCGGCCGCACTTCACGCCTCGGAGGCGTACGCGCGCGCCACGCGCTTTCTACTCGAGGAGTACGCGCCGCGAGCGGCCGAGCGCGATGCCGTCGGGTCGGAGCGCTACCAGCTCTGGGCCCGGGCGTTTCTGGGAACCGCCATTGACCTGGAAGAGACCTATCGCTGGGGTTGGGACGAGCTCCACCGGATCGAAGAACGGATGGCCGCCGTGGCCGGTCGGATCCTGCCCGGCGAACCGCTGCACGCGGTGGTCCACCTGTTGGAGACCGACCCGGCGCGGTCGATCGATGGCGTCGACACCTTCCGCAACTGGCTGCAGGAGCTGATGGACCGCACGATCGCCGAGCTGGATGGCACGCACTTCGACATCGCGGAGCCGGTCAAGCGCGTCGAGGCCATGATCGCGCCGCCAGGCGGCGCGGCGGCAATGTATTACACGCGGCCGTCAGAGGACTTCAAGCGGCCGGGGAGGACCTGGTATCCCACACTGGGAAAGACGCGGTTCCCGCTGTGGGGCGAAGTCTCCACCGCCTACCACGAGGGTGTGCCAGGCCACCATCTCCAGCTGGCGCAGCTGATCTACATGGCCGGCTCTCTCAACCGCTTCCAGCGCATGGCGGCGTTCGTCCCTGGCTACTCCGAGGGCTGGGCTCTGTACGCCGAGCGCCTGATGGGGGAGTTGGGCTACTTGCAGAACCCGGACTACGAGTTGGGGATGCTGCGCGCACAGGCCTTCCGCGCGATGCGTGTCATCGTGGACATCGGCGTCCACGTCGGCTTCAAGATCCCTGCGAACGAGGGCTACCACCCGGCTGAAACGTGGTCGCCGGAGCTGATGCTGCCGTTCGCCGTGGAGCATGCCCATGAGCCCGCCGACTTCCTGCGCAGCGAGGTCGATCGCTACCTGGGCTGGCCGGGACAAGCGATTTGTTACAAGGTGGGGGAGCGAGCCTGGCTTGCCGTTCGAGAGCGGGCACGCCAGCGCGCGGGCCAGAGTTTTGACCTGAAGACGTTCCACACGCGAGCGCTCAACCTCGGACCAATGGGCCTCGCCCAGCTGGAACGAGAAATGAACGCCGACGCCGATCCGACTTTCGCTTCGAAAGCCTGATTGGTCCCGTCACGCAATTAAGATGAGTGCCCATGGAGCGGGCGCTTTGCCCTGTCCTCGTCGGTCGCGAGCGCGAGTTGGATCTCCTCGAGGATGCCCTCATCGCGTCGAACCGGGGCCGAGGGCAAGTGGTCGTGATCGCCGGCGAGGCGGGAGTCGGTAAGACGCGGCTCGTCAATGCCCTGCGGGTTAGCGCCGCTCGCGCAGGCACGGCGGTCATGAGCGGATCGTGCTCCGAAGCCGATCTGACGCTTCCTTACATGCCATTCGTCGAGGGAATCGGCAATTACCTGGCAAGTGTTGATGGCGAGCGGATCAAGACTCGGCTCGGCCCCGCGACGCGTCGTCAATTGGGGCACCTCTTTCCCCAGCTCGAACTGTCCCCGCCCGACGAAGTCGGCGACCCTGGCCAGGCGCGAATGCGCCTCTACGAGGCGCTCCTAACCTTGCTGCAATTTGCCGCCGAGCAGCGCGGGCTGCTGCTGATCCTGGAAGACCTCCATTGGGCCGACGCCTCCACCCGCGAGCTGCTCGACTACCTCGCCCGCCGCGTTCGCCGCTCGCGAATCCTCATCCTCGGGACCTATCGCAGCGACGAGCTCCATCGGCGCCACCCGCTTCAGCCGCTGGTTCAGGCCTGGCAGCGAGCGGGCACGATCGAAACCGTCCAGCTGCCACCGCTCGATCCACCCGGGGTTGGCCGGATGACCAGCGCGATCTTCGACGGAGCGCCCATCGAAGACGAGCTGCGCGATTTCCTCTTTGCCCGCACCGAAGGCAACCCGTTCGTCCTCGAAGAGTTCCTGAAAGCGGCCCTCGACCAGGGTGACATCTTCAAGACGGCACAGGGGTGGGATCGGAAGGCGATCGGCCATCTCAGGCTGCCGGCGACCGTCAAGGAGACGATCCTCCTTCGGGTCGAACGGCTCGAGGAGCAGCAGGCCAACATTCTTCGGGCCGCCGCCGTATTGGGGCGTTGCTTCGACTATCGGATGCTCGTCGGCATCTCTGGACAGTCCGAGACCACCGTGCGAGCCGCACTGCGCGCCTTTGTCGAGCAGCAACTCGCGCAGGAAGAGCCTGATGGCTATTCCTTTCGTCATGCGCTGACGCGCGAGGCCATCCTCGATGACATGATCGCGCCCGAGCGGGAGCGGCTACACGCACGGGCGGCTGATCAACTGCGCGAGCAACCCGGCGCCAACGCCATGGAACTAGCCTCCCACCTGATGGCCGCGGCGCGCTGGCAGGAGGCGATCCCGGTGGCCCTCCGAGCGGCGACCGACGCGGAAGGGCGGAAAGGTTACCTCGAGGCGGTTCACCTCTACGAGCGGCTGCTCGACCACACGAGCGACCGCTGCCTGCGGGGCGAGCTCTTGAGCCGTCTGGGGAAGGTGCAGTTCTTCGCGGGCGAGACCCGTCATGCCCAGCGCTACTTGTCCGAAGGGATCGCCATTCTCGATCAATGCGGTGACGCGCGCGCGGCGGCGGGCTATCGCATCTGGTTGGGGCGCTGTCATTGGATGCGCTCGCGACCAGATCTCGCTCGGCAGGAGTTCGAGGCCGCGCGTGCCGCGCTCGAGCCGCATGGCCCGAGTGAAGCCCTGGCTTATGCGTATGTTCGCCTGGCCAGCCTCCACACCTTCGACAAGGAACACGAGATCGCCTTGCAACTGTCGAGAGAAGCGGTTCGGATCGCCACCGCTGCCGGGGCGGATGGACCCAGGATCCATGCGTACAACTATCTTGGTACCAACCTTCAGCCCCTGGGTCAGGTGGAAGAAGGGCTGCACTGGCTCGACCAGGGCTACCGCGAGGCCGTCGCCGCCGGCTACGACTGGATCGCCGTTGTGGCGCTCTACAACGCGATCGGCGACCAGCTTCACCACGCGCGTGGGCGCGAGGCGCTCGAGCGACTGCGGTGGCTGCAGGACATGTCGGGCCCACTGCGGTTGCGTGACACCGGCCTGCTCGAGGCCGAAGGGTTCCTGGCCATGCGAGCACGGGGTGAGCCGGAGCGGGCCCGGCGTTTGCTCGAGGCCGCTGTGCCTCGCGCTGAGGAGGTCGAGGATACGCTGTTCGCGCACCGCATGCGGCTCGTCCTCGCCCACGCGCTCGCCGCCCTCGACCAGCTCGACGAGGCCTGGCGGGTGTTACCGGCGCAGCCCGCCACCGCCGAAACGCAGGAAGTGATGGGATTCGTCTACGAGAGCATGTGGCTTCACATGGTTGGAGGAAATGTCACGGCCGCCCAGGAGCTGGCGCAGCAGGTGGTGCACATGGTTGAGGCCGACCCGGTCCGAAACACCGAAATCTTTCTCCTCGATCACGCTGTCGACGCCCTGCTGCGCGCCGATGACGTCCCCACAGCACGACGATTGCTCGCCATCGCCCACACTGACGTCTTCGGCCGGCACCCCCTCCTGCTGCGTGCCCGTGGACGTTTGGCGCTGGCCGAGGGTGATCTGGCTGGTGCGCGCGACAACCTTCGTGAGGCCGTTGCGGCGCTCGACGGCGCGGAGTTTGCCGACGAAGAGTGGCCGACGCGACGGGCGTTCGCCGCGGCGTTGGTCGCGTCAGGCGATCGCGAGGGTGGGGAACGCGAGTTGCGTATCGTCTTGCTGGCCGCCCGCGAACGGGGTCATCTGCTCGAGGCTCGCCTTGCCGCGCAAGGGCTGGCCCAGCTCGGGGTGGCGGTTCCAGACCTGGTGCCAAGTTCGGCCAGCGCGGCCGCCGCCGAGGTCGACGGCGAAGGGCGCCAACCGACGGAGCGACTCGTGACCGTGATGTCGATCGACATCCGCGGATTCACGGCGATCACGGTCCAGGAGCCGCCGCACGAAATTGCCGACCGGGTCGCGACCTT
>DASZJR010000140.1:0-2430 GCA_035947855.1 Candidatus Dormiibacterota bacterium | reverse complement strand
TGGAAGCCTTCCAGGTCCAACCGGTCGAGGCTCTGCCGCAGCTCATCGTGTTGCCGCCGGATGATGCCGGCGCGGACCCGGCGCTCTCGTGCCGCGCTCCTTGCCAGGCACAGGTCGAGCGGCAAGTCAAAGGCAATCGCGACCGACGGACGGCCGTGCTTGCGCGCCCGGCCGACGAGCTCGCCCCGTCGCATCCAGTCGAGGTTGGTGGCGTCGACCGCGGCCAGGGCGCCCGCTTCGAGCCGCGCGTCAACCCAGCGATCGAGCTGCTTGAAGGCGGCATCGGTCACCCGCTGCTCGGCCTCGTCGCCGGCCAGGAGGCCGCGCAACCGATCGGACGAGATGATCGCACTGGCATCGAAGTGCCGGGCGGCGAATGTCGATTTCCCCGATCCCGAGGGGCCGATCAAGAGGACGAGGGCGCCGGCGGGGATACGGATCGGCAGATCCCCTGTTCCGGTGCCCATCAAGGGAGTCTAGAGATCCAAGAATTCAATGTTTTCCGTGATGACCTTGACGTCGCTGCGGATTAGCCTATCGTCGTCACAGGGAGGCGAGTCCAAGGAGAAAGGGGCGCCTCGAGGGAGGGTTTGCGCGATGGAACGCCTGATCAAGTGGTCGGTGTTGGGGCTGCTCGGACTCGTTCTGCTGGCAAACGCTGCCTTGTTCGCCGCGATCAAGATCACCCAGGATCCCGCGCCGCGCCCGCTTGACGGACAGCGGATTTTCGCGGCATCCCGGCCGGCGGTGTGGCTCATCCAGGCCAACTACCAGGTGGCCGTTTCCGTTCCTGAGCCAACCCTGCCGAAAGCGAGCCAGGACCGTCTTACCCAGGAGCTCATCGCCATGGTGCGGGCCGGCAAACTGTCACTGCAACCGGCGGCGATCGATCAGGCCGCCGTCAACCTGCTTCTGGATAACCCGGATGCCTATTTCGTTGCGGGGACGACCCGGATCAAGGATGACCTGGCCCTGGTGAGCAGCGGCTCGGGGTTCTTTGCAACCGAAGACGGCTACATGATCACCGCCGCGCACGTGGTCTCGGCCAGCAAAGACGATATCCGGGCTCTAATCCTCGATATCGAGAAGCAACCTACCCGCCTGGCCGAGGGCCGGACCGAGGTTCAGCGTCTGGTGCGAGAGCAATCCGGAATCACGCTCAACGACACGCAGCTCGACAAGCTGATCGCCTGGCAAGGACGTTGGGTCGACAAGAACGCCACGGTGGACAAGGTCGATACCCAGTATTACCTGGCGTCGGGCACGGTGGAGGCGGGTCAGCACCTGGTCAACACGGGCACCCGACTCTCACTGGTGACGGCGGAACCGATCGCGCCCGGACGCGATATCGCCGTCATGAAGGCCGACGTCTCGTCGGTGCCGGCATTGCCGCTGGCGACGGGTCAGCCATCCGTCGGCGCGGCGACGTACGTCGTTGGATATGCCCGTCGTGGTTACCTCGAGGAAGCCGTGAATATGGACGCGACGGTGAGTCCGACGCTGACCAGCGGCACGATGCAGGGGCCGCGGCCAATGGACGGCGGCTGGACAGCATTCGGAACCAGCGCCCAGGTCGAGCATGGGAATAGCGGGGGACCGGTACTGGATAGCCAGGGCCGGGTGCTGGGCGTGGTCTCATTCGCCATCAGCACCGATCCGCAGGGCGCCGCGCTTGGCGAAGGCTTCTACGTACCGGCTGATGTGATCCGCGAAACGCTCGACAAGGCCTCGGTGAAGCCGGCCGCCGGAACACTGACCGGCCTCTATTACCAGGCGCTTACGCAGGATGACTTCCACCATTACCGGCACGAGCTGGCGCTCCTCTCGCAAGTTCAGACGCGGTCGGCCTCGCACGCCTATGTCAAAGATGCGGTCAGCACGGCGCAGAGCGCGGTGCTCTCTGGAAAAGACCAAACACCACCGGAGCTCGGTGGCCTCGTGCCGGCCGGCCTCGGTGCGCTGGCGGTCGCCGCGGTTCTCGCCCTGGGAACGATCCTCGGCTTGCGGCTGCGGCGGACCAGGCGGCTGAAGGCGGCCGAGGCGGCGGCTGCCATGGTCGCGGCTGCGGCCGATGCCGGTGAGCTGACCCCCAGTCCGGACGGCGTGGCGAAGGAAAGCGTCCCGATCAGCTAAGCGGGCGCGAGCAAAAAAAGAGCGGCCGGCGGGGGGACCGACCGCTCAAACCGACTCGGACTCGATCTAGCTGGCGTTCTCCCGCGCTCGCGCGGTGTTGGGCGCTGGGGTGCCATCAATGTGGAGCAGGTTCTCGACCCCGACCACGCCGGGGACTTTCAGCACGGCCTTCTCCACGCTCGCAATCTGGAACGCGTTCTCGACCTGGCCGCGGATCGTGACGACGCCCGACTCGACGTCGAGGTTGATCTGACCCTTCGGCAGGTCGCCGTTACGAAAGATTTCACTCTCCACGCG
>DASZJR010000139.1:0-8066 GCA_035947855.1 Candidatus Dormiibacterota bacterium | reverse complement strand
CGGCGCGGATCGTCACCACCTCATCGGATGCGCACGAGGGTGCCCGAATCCCGTTCGACGACGTGAATGCCGAGCGCTCCTGGGGCGGCCTCGGGTTTCCGCGCTATGGCCAGACCAAGCTGGCCAATATTCTCTTCACGGGCGAGCTGGCGCGCCGGCTGGCCGGTACTGGCGTCACCGCCAACTGCTTCCATCCGGGATTCGTGGCCACCGGCTTCAATCGCAACAACGGATTCCTGATGCGTGTCGGCATGGCGATCTCGCGGCCGTTCGCCCGCAGCGCCGTGAAAGGCGCGCAGACGTTGGTCTGGCTCGTCGACTCGGACGCCGCGGGTGCGACCACCGGTGGCTATTTTGTCGACGAGCACCTGGTCACGCCATCAGCGGCCGCTCAGGATCGCGAGGCCGCCAGCCGTCTCTGGCAGATCAGCGAGGCGCAGATCGCGGCCTCGGCCGGCGGGCACGCCTGACCGTCATTTCATCAACTCACGCCAGCTGCGCTCGCTCACCTCAACGCCAAACTTTTTCGCCGCCGCCTTGATCCGCTTCCAGGCGGCTTCGCGTTCGGCCTCAGAGACGCCTTCGACCTGGTCGAAGCGAGCGATTGCGTTGCGAACGTGACGGGCGTCCGTCAGCGGCTCTTTGCGCTCCTTGGGAAAGGCGAAATTTTGTTCGGGAACCCTGTCTTTCTGCCTGGCGCTGAGAGTGGCCATCAGCGACCTCCTTTTCCCCGCTCTGGGGGCCTCTTGCGATGTGAGATTATCGCTATCACTTTATCGCTAAGCCCTCGCCTCGGGCTCGCCCCGATCGGCATTCGCCCGGCCGCGGTTCCAGTAGGCCTTGGCGGAGATCTGGTCGGCTGCCCAGCCGCGAGCGAGCAAGGTGGCCCTGAGTGCCGAGACCAATACGACCTCGCCCGCCAGGTACGCGTGCGCAGCATCCGGAACGACCCCGGCGACAGAGACTGCGGAGACCAGGCCATCGGGCGCGTCCGCGCCGCTCTCGTAGTGCCAGTTCACCTTCTTCATCGTCTCGCCGAAGGCGAACGGTTGCCGCTCGGCGGTGTCACCCACCATCAAGAACGCGAGAGCTGGCGCTCCAGCGGGTAGCGCCTCGATCATGGCCAGCGCCCCCGGGACCGCGGTGGCGTCACCGGCAAACAGGTGCGATGTCGCGTTTGGATCGAGGCCGATCTTTCCGCGCGGTCCGATCGCCTCGATGGCCACGCCCGGGCGCGCCGCCTGTGCCCACCGGATTCCGGGACCGTCACCATGCATCACGAAGTCGAGCTCGATCAGCCGCCGCTCAGGAACAAACCGGCGGATCGTGTAGCGGCGTCGAACGACGCTGCCGTCATCGCGGACGACCGGCAGGGCCAGGTCCTGGCCCGGGAAATATTCGAACGCCTCGAGTGATGGGCCGGTGAGCTGGATCCGGCGCATGTGCGGCGTGACGTCCTCCACCGAGGCGACGACCAGCGGCAGTGTCTTCGGTTCGGACATCAGGACCTTTGTACCCGAAAATACGGTGGGCAAGTTTGGCCCCACCCGTCTGGATGAACCCGAAGGATCATGTTGAATAGGAAGCCGCGTGCGCGGCGCCCCGCCGGCCTGTCGCCCTCAGTGCGCTGGTTGTTTCGCTCGCGGCTGCCCCGGCTGGCGTTTCTCACAGCGCTCGGCCCTGGGCTGATCAGCGGTTTCGCCGACAACGATGCCGGCGGCATCACGACCTACTCGGTTGTCGGCGCCCAATTCGGCTACGACTTGATGTGGGTCGTTCTGGCGAGCATGATCGCGCTCGGCATCACGCAGGAGGTCGGCGCCCGGCTGGGCCTCGCCACCGGACAGGGATTCGGCGGCTTGATCCGCCAGCAATACGGCATCGGGCGCGCCGCGTTCGCGATTGGCATCATGCTGCTGGCGAACCTGGGGGACACAGTCGCCGAGTTCGCCGGCATCGGCGCCGCCCTCGCGATTTTCGGCGTGCCCATCGCGGTCAGCTCGGCGCTTGCGGCGCTGCTCGTCATTTTCCTCCTGTCTCGTGCGAACTTCCGTCGCATCCAGTTCGTCTTCCTGGCGGTCGGTATCGGCACCTCGCTCGCTTATGCGCTGTCGGCAATCCTGTCGCATCCCGACTGGGGCGCGGCGCTCTCGCACACGGTCGTGCCGCACGGAACGGTGACCACGCTCTACCTGCTCGCCGTGATGGGCACCGTGGGGACCACGATCACCCCCTGGGGACAGGCGTTCATCCAGTCATATGCCGCGGACAAACACCTCGGGCCGAAGGATCTCGCCGCATCGCGAATCGACGTTGGCGCGGGCGCCTTCCTCACCAACCTGGTCGCGGGCTTCATCGTGGTGGCCTGTGCGGCGACTCTCTGGTCGCATGGACAGACGACCATCGCGAGCGCCGCCGACGCCGCGCGCGCCCTCGGCCCGCTGGCGGGGCACTCCGCGGAGCTGCTCTTCGCGCTCGGCCTCCTCACGGCCTCGCTGCTGGGCCTGGGAACCGTTCCCCTGACGAGCGCCTACGCGGTGACGGAAGCCTTCGGCTGGGAGAAGGGGCTCGACCGGAGCTGGCGGCAGGCACCCGCCTTTTATGGCTTGCTGGCCTTCTTTGTCGGATTCTCGGCGCTCTTCGTCCTGATCCCGGGCCTGCCGTTGATCGCCGTCATGTACCTCAGCCAGGTATTCGACGGGTTGCTCTTGCCCTTCATCCTGGTCTTTGTCATGTTGATGAGCCGGGACCGCCGGCTGTTGGGCCGGCTGCGCAGCGGTCTCCCGCTCTACGTGGCCGGCTGGGTCGTGACCGGTCTGATCACGCTGCTCTCGGTCGCGCTGGTCGTCAGCCAGCTGATCACCACGCACTAAGTCAACCGGCGTTTGCTGGTTTTCGGGTCCTCACCGCCGTTTTGCATTCTCTACGCCTAGGCGGCGTCGTACCTGAGGCTCGTGCTGTGAAACCGAGACTCCGTGCCCCCGGCGTCCCACTCTTTGTTCGTATCGCCGCCGGCTACGGGCTGATTCTGCTCGTGATGCTCGGCATCGCCGCACTTACCCTCGTCCGGCTGCGCGATGCGGCGGCGGTCGCGGACCGGCTGAGTCGTGACGATGCGCCCGACGTGCAGCTCATCGACGATCTCAGAGTGCAGATCGTCAACGAGCAAATCGCGCTCATCCGCTTCGAGGGTTCGGTGGACGTTTCGCCTCGCGGTAGCGAAGATCTGCTTCAGCCTTACTTCCGAGCTCATGACCAGATCTTTGGCGACCTGGCCGCGCTCGCTTTGTCCGAGGCTGATGCCGGTGGGTCACCGCTGGTCACGAAGCTGACCCAGCTCCGCACCGAGATTCAAAACGCCGAGTTGGAAGCGAGCCGCGAGATCGCGACGATTCGGGCGGGGCTTCCCCTCGGCCCTGAGGTGGCCGCTGAGGTTCTGTTGGTCGACGCGGTGCGCGCAATGGCCGCCTCCGTCGGCGACGAGTTGGGTTTGCAGATTCGGATTTCAGCGGCGGACGCGCAAAAGGCTGCCGCGGAGTCGACGCAGCTCGTGGTCCTCGCCTCGTTGATCGGCATCGGCGTCGCCTTAGCGGTGGCGATCGCGGTGACACTCAGCATTTCCAGGCCGCTGCGACGGTTAAGGACCTCAGCCGACCGGATTGCGGCTGGCGAGATGGTCGAGCCGGGGTTTACCGATCGACCCGATGAGATCGGCAGCCTTTCGCGCGCGATGACGACGATGGTGCGGTCGCTCAATAAACAGGCTGATGAGCTCAAGCGCTCCAATGCGGATCTCGAACAGTTCGCCTATGTCGCGTCGCACGACCTGCAGGAGCCGCTGCGGATGGTCAGCGGGTTCACCGGCCTCCTCAAGCGCCGCTACGCCGGCAAGCTGGACGCCGATGCGGACGAATACATCGAGTTTGCGGTTGGCGGCGCCAACCGGATGCAATCGCTGATCAACGATCTCCTTTCCTACTCCCGCGTTGGCCGCGAGGAGATCGCCGCCAAAGCGGTCGACACGCAGGCCGCCCTCGATCAAGCGCTGGCTAATCTCCAGACGGCGATCGAGGACCGGTCTGCCCTGGTGTCGTGCGGTCAGCTGCCAACGGTCTGGGCCAACCATGGCATGCTGGTCCGCCTCTTCCAGAACTTGATCAGCAACGCCCTGAAGTTCTGTAAGGCCGAGCGGCCCATCGTCCGCATCCAGGCAGAAGCGCGTGGAGGCGATTGGGTCTTTTCGGTGGCGGACAACGGGATCGGCATCGATCCCCAATACCAGGACCGCATCTTCTTGATCTTTCAGCGTCTGCACAAACAGAGTGAATATCCAGGCACCGGAATCGGCCTGGCGGTCTGTAAACGGATCGTCGAGCGGAATGGGGGTCGCATCTGGTTGGAGTCCGCACCGGGCAAGGGCACGACCTTCTTCTTCACGTTGCCCGCCACAGGAGGTCAGCAAATCGCAGCATGAGTGACATTCACGAACTCGTCCAGATTCTTCTCGTCGAGGACAACCCGGGTGACGTCCGACTGACCCGTGAGGCGCTCAAGGAGGCGAAGTTCCGCAACCAAGTCCAGGTGGTGGGCGACGGCGTCGAGGCGCTGGCCTACCTCCGCCAGGAGGGCCAGTACAGCGGCGCGATGCGGCCACACCTCATCATGCTGGACCTCAATTTGCCGCGGATGGACGGTCGAGAAGTGCTGGCCGCCATCAAGAAGGATGCGGATCTCCGGCGCATCCCCGTGGTGGTGCTGAGCTCGTCCGAGGCGGAAAACGACATCGCTCGAGCCTATGAGCTGCACGCCAACGCCTACGTGACGAAGCCGGTCGACATCGACCATTTCCTGCAGGTCGTCAAGGCTATTGAGGAGTTCTGGGTGGAAATCGTCAAGCTGCCCTCGGAGTGAGCTGATGTGGTAGTCGAGCGAATCCGAGTCCTTTTGGTCGAAGACAACCCCGGTGATGCTCGCCTGGTACGCGAGGCATTGAACGACGGGCTCCCGGGCCAGTTCACGGTCCAGGTGGCCGAATCCTTGAAGCAGGCGCTCGAGAGCCTGCGCTCCGCGATCGACGAGATCGATGTCATCTTGCTGGACCTCTCCCTGCCCGACAGCCAGGGCCTCGAAACCTACCGAGCCGTCCATGCCCAGTGTCCTGCCTGCCCGATCCTCGTGCTATCGGGACTGAACGACGAGTCGATCGCGCTCAAGGCCGTCAATGAAGGCGCCCAGGATTTCCTCCGCAAATCGAGGGTCGACAGTGAGTTGCTACCTCGCGCCATTCACTACGCGATGGAGCGGAACCGTCTGCTCGAACAAGTTCGTCAGCTAGCGATCATCGACGAGCTCACCGGGCTGATGAACCGCCGAGGTTTCATGATGCTCGCCGATCATCAGCGCAACCTTGCCGACCGAAAGGGTACGTCACTGACCCTGATGTACCTCGACGTCGACCGCTTCAAGCTCATCAACGACCAGTTCGGCCACGAAGAGGGCGACCGGGCTCTTCGAGAGCTCGCCGCGGTCCTGCTCCATACCTTCCGACGCTCCGACGTCGTCGCACGGCTGGGCGGCGACGAGTTCGTCGTCCTCATGGCCGATGTCAACAGCGATGGATTGCGCACCGTTCTCGAGCGAGTGCGAAAAAACCTCGCGGCACTCAGCCAGGATTCGCGGTTCTCGTGGCGGCTCGCGGTCAGTGTCGGGGTCGTGCAGTACGACGCGGCGAATCCGGCAACCCTAGAGGGGTTGCTGGCGGCGGCCGACCAGGCGATGTACCGAGAGAAACAGGCGTCGAGGGTGGCTTCATGAGGCGGCTGGTTGTCGCCATGTGTGGGCTGGCTCTCGCCAGCAGCGCCTGCGGTGCCAGCGGCCAGGGTGCGCCCCGGACGATGACGGGAACCCTCGTCATCGGCAACTTCAACAGTTTCTCCGGTCCGAATGCCGACTTCGGGCCAGAGCAGTATGCCGGATGCTACGCCGCGATCCAGCTCATCAATGCCGCGGGCGGCGTGCTCGGCCATTCCGTCGATTGCGCCAAGGTCGACAGCCATGGCGAACCAATCGCCGGTGAACTCGCGGTTCGAGCGATGCTGGCCTCCACCCCGAACCTGGTCGCCGTGACCGGCCCTGGTTCCAATGAGGCGCTCACGACGATTCCCCTGATCGATCGCGCACGCATCCCATTCTTCCCCGAGGCCGGCCAAGCGGAATACGACAAGTCCAACTATCGATATCTCTGGCGCCTCGTACCATCCGACGACGCCGCGGGCTACGCCATGGCCATCTGGGCTTACAAGCAGGGCTATCGGCGAGGTGTCGCCCTTTTTGGGAGCGATGTCACGTCGCAGGCCAACGTGCCGACGTTGCTGAAAGGCTTCCGGCAGCTCGGTGGCACCATCGTCCTCAATCAATCGCTGCAGGCGGACAAGGGGTCATATGCGGCGGAAGTCGACGCACTCATCCAGGCCAAGCCCGACGTCATCTTCACCGAGGTCGATGACAAGACGGCAGCGGTGTTTTTCGCGGAGCTTCTCAAATGGCATGCGCCCATCGCCATCGTCGGGACGCAGCCGACCCTCCAGCCCGCCTGGCTCGACGCGGTATCGCAGTCGATTGGCTCTGGCGTCCTGGCCAAATCCTTCGCTGGCGTCCAGCCCTATGCGGCTCCGCAGGGCCGACCGTGGGAGATTTTCAACGAGGCCTTGCTGGCCAGCGTGCCGGAGGTCCCGAACCCCGCGCAGTGGAGCAGTGATCCCTACACGAGTGTTACCTATGACGAGGTGACGATCGTCGCGCTGGCCATCGTGGCGGCCGGGACAACAGACCCCGCCGTGTTCAATCCATTCGTGAGGACGATAACCACGGGGGGCTCGGGCACCGTCGAGGTTCACTCCTACGTCGAGGGGCTTGCCGCGCTGCGGACCGGGCACACGATCCAGTACGTCGGGCCTTCAGGACCCCTGGCGTTCGACAAATGGCAGAACGCGCCCGGTGGCTTTTCGGTCGCGGCCTATGACCCCAGCCGCCAAACAACGCTGATTGGCGCCGTCACGGCCGGTGACATCGGTAAGCTGAGCGGCTAGGACTTCGGCGGGCGCAGGAGGACTATCGCGCCGGCAATGGCCACCGCCCAGACCGGAGCCATGGTAATCAGGAACGGCCGGATCGTGTCGCTGTTGGAGTGCGAGTCGCGATCAAAGGCCAGGAAGACGGCGACGGTGCCATATAAGAGGAGAACCAGGCCGACGATGAGCCCCGGCCACTTGAGCGATTTCATCCTGGCCGGATGAGGCTACTTCATCGACATGAGATGGTCCACCGACAGGCGTCCAGGCCCGGTGAGGCAGAGGCTGAGCGCGACGGTGCCGAGTAGCAATGGGAACTCGTAGCCGCCCTGGCCGTAGAAGCCGTTTTTCCAGTGCGCCTTGTAGCCGGCGACGCCCATGTTGAAGGCAACCGCGAGGGCGGCCGGCCGGGTGAAAAGGCCGGCGGCGAGCGCCAGTCCGCCGCCCAGCTCGGTCAGGCCGGAGGCAGTGGCGGCGGCCTTCGGATTCGGGACCCCCATCTTTTCGAGGGCCACCGCAAACCCGGGACCGCTGCGCTCGACGGCGGCCGGGTAGTTGGGTCCCATCGCCTTGACCAGCACGGGATGCGCCTGCTTTCCTGGGCCGCCGAACAGTTTCGGATAGCCGTGTGCCGCCAGGGTGACGCCCGCGACGAGCCGGAGCAGCAACAGGCCAAGGTCTTGCATCAGTGGCGCCCTGATGTGAGGGTAGCCGAGACTGAGGGCGGCATGCTGGGCCGCAATCAAAAGTCGGGCTATGTCAGCATGAGCCGATGAGTGATCCGGCCGGCCGCCGCCTGATGGTGAGCACCGTCGACTACCACACGGCCGGCGAACCCTTTCGCATCGTCAGCGGTGGTGTCCCGTCGCTGCGCGGACGCACGATCCTCGAGAAGCGGCGCTACGCGCTCGACCACCTCGATGAGATCCGCCAGCTCCTCGTCTTCGAGCCACGTGGGCACGCCGACATGTATGGCGGTTTCGTCACAGAGCCAGT
>DASZJR010000138.1:0-44059 GCA_035947855.1 Candidatus Dormiibacterota bacterium | reverse complement strand
GCCGGCGGCTGCAAAGTCAGCAGGCGAAGCACCGCTGATCTGGACCGACGAGGCGGCGGCGCGGATGGAGCGCGTCCCGGGCGGCTTCATGCGGATGATGGCGCGCACTAAGGTCGAGGAATTCGCGCGCAAGATCCGGGCCGAGACGATCACCGCGGACGTCGCTGAGGGTGGACTGGTCGACGCCCGGGCGATGATGGACCAGGCACTCAAGGCGCACTCGCCAGAGGTGGTCGAGGCCGCCATGCAGGCCCATGGCCACAAGGACGGGAACGGCAGCGAGCCGCGCGAGCCTTCGCCGGGCTGGACCGAGGATGGCGTCCGGCGCCTCAACGAGGTCGAGATCCGCGCCGAGGAAAAATTCGACCCGTCCCGCGCCCGCGAGCTGGCCCAGCATGCGGCCGAATCCCGCGCGGCGCGAACCTCAGAGGCGATTAACGCCGCTTTCCTCGAGCGGCTGGGGATCAAGATCGGCTACGGACACCCGCTCAGCCCCAAAACCTTCGAGCACCATTTCACCTGGACGCCCGAGGCCGAGGCGAGGCTCCAGAACCTGCCGTCCTATTGCCGCGAGTTGAGCCGCTGGCGCGTCGAGTGGACCGCGGCCAAGAAGGGGCTCGGCCCGGTGATCACGCTGGAGGCGATGGACGTCAAATTCGAAATGTGGGACGAGGTTTCGCAGGCCCTCCAGCAGAAGGGTCCGCAGATGCCATGGGAACCGGACGCGGAAAAGCGGCTCGAGAACATGCCACCCTTTGTCAAAGGCCAGGTGATGGCGGCCGTCGAGGGCAACGCCCAGGAGCTCGGCGAGGAGCGCGTCACGACGAAGGTAATGGATCTTGTCATCCAGAAGTGGATCGAGACCGGCGATTTCCATGAAGGCCGATACGGCTTCCGAGCCTAGCCCGCTCGCGGCGACCGGCCTGACCCGCACCTATCGCGGGGGGAAGGGCGTCTTCGACATCACGCTCAAGCTCGCCGCCGGCGAGGTGATGGGCTTGATGGGCCCGAACGGCTCTGGGAAGACGACCCTGCTCCGCATGCTGGCCACGGCCGGGACGCCAACGGCCGGCCAGGTCTGCTGGTTCGGCAACACGAATCCGCACGACCCATCGGTGCGGCGGCGGCTGGGCGTGATGCTCGACCAGCCCGCGCACTTCGACCAGATGACCGGTTACCAAAACGCCTGGTTCTTCGCTCACCAATTCGGGCTGTCCGACCAGCTCGCCCGCGACCGGCTCGATGAGCTGTTTCGCTGGTCCGGCCTGTGGGATGCACGCGAGCAACTCGCCGGCGAGTACTCGCTGGGAATGAAGCGAAAACTTACCCTCGTCGAGGCGCTGGTCCATCGTCCCTCGATCCTCCTGCTCGATGAGCCGACGCTCGCCCTCGATTACCGCGCCGAGCTCGACCTCATCGAACGGCTCCAGTTGCTCAGCCTGACGGGTACGGCGGTGGTCCTGGCAACCAACGACGTGCACCTCGCCGAGCGCCTCTGCGACCACGTGATCTTCCTGCACGATGGCCGCCTGATCCGCGAGGGTCATGTGCCCGAACTGCTGACCGAAGTTGCCGGGTCGAAAGAAGTCCAGCTTCAACTGACCTCTCCGATCGCCCTCGAGAGTCTTCGCGCGTTGCCCGCCGTCCAGGCCGCCAACGTCGAGGGCGATACGGTGCACATCATCCTGGCGCGCGGCGCCAACCCGGCCCAGGTGCTGGCGGTGCTGAACGGCACGGCGGATATGGTCAGCAACATGCGGGTTCGCCGGCCGAACCTGGGAGACGTCTTCCTGAAATTGACCGGCGTGGCCTTGCCGCCTTTCCACACCGGGGCGCGCTGATGATGCTGGCCGGGACGATCTGGAAGCGGGAGCTCGTGGAGTTTGCCCAGCGGCGCCGGGCGCTCGTCATCAAGCTCGCCTTTCCGCTCGTCTTCGGCATTCCACTGGTGATCGCCGCCCCGCCCCTCTACGCGGCCATCACCCTGACGATGCTGATCGCGATCATTGGCGCGCTCGGCGCGGGCGCTGTCCTTAGTCGCGAGCGATTAAGCGGTCTGACGCTGCGCTATCGAACGCTGCCCGTCACCCCCGGGCGGCTGCTGATCGAGCGGCTTTCGACCAGCGCGGTCATCGACCTGATGCAGGTCATGCCGGTGATGCTGTTGATCGCGCTTCGCCGCCCATCCGAATTTGCCTGGTGGCCCGCGCTCGTCCTGAGCACGGCTTCGGTGCTCCTCATCGGAAACCTGATGGGGGCCGTCGCCAGCACGCTTTCCGACTCGCCGGGCGAGGTGATGCTGTACGTCTTCATTCCTCTCCTGCCATTGCTCTACCTGTCGGGTGTCTTTACCCCGCTGACGCAGCCGGCGCTGCTGGTGGTCTCGCGCTTACTGCCGTTCAGCTACCTGCACGAGTCGCTACTCGGGGCGCTCGGCGGTCAGCCCAACCTGCTGCCCTGGGAAACCCTGCTCGGAGGTTTCGGCTTCCTGGTGGGCGCCGCCGGCCTCACCGGCCGCCTCGGCCGGCGCGTTCTCGAGTCGGACTGATCGCCGAATGCTCAGCCCAAGCGTTCTGGCCAGTTCCTATTCCCTCAACCAGCCGGGGATCCAGCTCCCCTTCGTCACCAATCGCTGGGCAGTCGGCATTTTCTTCCTGATCCACATCATCTTTGGCTCGTTCACGATGGGTGCCCTCGTCCTGGGTCCGACCTACGAGTTGATCGGGCTGCGCCGCGAGGACTCGCGATACGAACGGTTGGCTCGCTCGCTGGGCAACGTCAACCTCAAGATCTTCAGCCTGGGCGCCACGCTGGGAGGCTTCGCCGTGATCGTCCTCACCGCTTTGTACCCGACGTTCTTCGTCACGCTCATCACGCTCTTCTTCTGGCCGGCGGTGGTGGCCTTCAGCATCTGGTTCCTGACGCTGGGCGGCATCCTGCTCTACAACCTGCGCTGGGACCGCTTCCGGCTGCGCAAAGGCGCCCATATCCTGATCGGTTACGCCACCGCGGCGACGGAGCATATCTTCCTCGTCATCATCGTGGCTCTCGACAGCTATCTCCTGACGCCGCAGCCCGGCCAGGGTGCGAGCGCCTTCTTCAATCCCTCGTACTGGCCGGAGCTCGGCCATCGGTTCGTCGGCAACCTCTCCTGGGCGTCGTTCTTCATCGCCGCGGTGGCCGCCGTGTATGCGGCCGCCAGCCGGCTGCCCGCCAATCGGCTTTATTACCACTGGGTGGCTCGCACCAGCCTGGTGGTCGGCTTCGTCACGCTCGTCGTCCAGATTGTGCTGGGAGCAGTGTTCGTGGAAAGCATCAAGCAGGCGTCTCCCGGCGCCTTCCGCTACTCGCTCGAAGGGCCCTTCGCCTGGCTCTGGTTGGTGCAGGCCACCTTCATCGCGATCCTCCTGGTGGGGAGCAACCTCTATTTCTGGCAGTCGCGGCCAACGTCGCCCGCACCCTTCCTGATCGGCCTCGTGGTGGTGACATCGCTGGTTACGATGGCACCCGCCGTGCTCTTCCCCAAGGGGTTGTTCTGGCTCCGCTACGTCGCACTCACCGTCGCCGTGCTGCTGAGTCTGGTGCACTGGCTCATCTCGCGGCCCCGAGTCCGGGCGAAGACGCAGGATCTTCGGCGATCCAGCCAGGTGACACTCGCGGTCACTGGTGCCAGCGCCCTGCTCCTCTTTCTCCTCATGGGCGTCATCCGGACAACCGCCCGGAGTGACTACACCATTTATGGCGTGATGAAGGAGTCGGACAGCTACGGGATCTTCCAGTCGCCGTCCAAAGGCTTTTATCCGTAATGGGCTCTCTCCAGACGTTCTTTTACCTGGCGCTGATCTCGGCCGTCATGATCGGCCTCACGCTGCTCTTCATCGGCATCGTGGCGGTCGGCCTGGTGCGCTGGTTTCGCCAGGCCGGCGGCCAGACCCCGCTCACCTTCTGGCTGATCGGCGGCGCCGTGACGGTGGTGCTGCTGGTCATCGTCCTGGGCACGGCCGGGGTCCTCTACGGGTTCATCAACTATGGCGCATCGTGACCCGCGGCGGCTGAGCCGCCGTCAGTTCGCCGTCCTTGGTACCCAGGTGTCCGGCGCCGTCGTCGCCGTCCTGCTCGGCATTCCGATCGTCGGCTTCCTGATCTCCCCCCTCTTCCGGCAGCAGCAGATCGTCTGGCGAAAAGTCGGCGACATCGCGGGCGTCCCCGACGGCGAGCCAACCAAGTTCGACGTCGCCTTCCCGCTCGACGCGTGGACGACCGCCGAGTCCAACCTGGCGGTCTACGTCGTCAAAAGCGGCGACAAGACCAGGATCTTCTCCAACGTGTGCACGCATATGCAGTGTCCGGTGCGCTGGGATAGCGCGCTCCACCAGTTCCTCTGCCCCTGTCACGGCGGGCTCTACGACATCAATGGCACCAACGTCGGCGGTCCGCCACCAAAGCCTTTACCCCAGTACGTGCATCGCATCGACGGCACGACCCTGTTTGTCCAGAACCGCTTCACCGAGGAGCTGTAGTGGTCCGCCGGCTCGGGGCCGCCTACGACTGGTTCGATGAACGAACCGCGATTCGGAGCCTGCTACGGAAGGGCCTCTACGAGGCCGTGCCGGTACGCGGGGCATGGTTCTACACGCTGGGAAGCGCGACCCTGGTCCTCATCCTTCTGCAACTCATCACCGGCATTTTTCTCACCCTGTTGTACGTTCCGTCGGTCACCGAAGCCTGGTCGAGCTTGAACTACCTCAAGGAGCACGACGCGTTCGGCTCGATCGTCCGTGGCATCCACTTGTGGTCCGCGTACATCCTGCTGTTCGTCATCGGCCTCCACATGATCCGGACCTTCTTTTCCGGCTCTTATAAGCGCCCACGAGAACTCAACTGGGTGACCGGGGTCGGACTCTTCGTGCTCGTGCTGGCCATGGCGATCACTGGCGCCTTCTTGCCGTGGGACCAGGCGGCGTACTGGACCGCCGTGGTCGTCACCAACGTCCCCGCCTACACCCCGTTCATCGGCTCGTTCATCCGCGCCCTCTGGCGTGGTGCCGACACGGTGGGGCCGATCACGTTGAGCCGCAGCTTCGGCATCCATGTCTGGCTGATCCCGGCCATCCTCTTCCCGTTGATTGGCGCACACCTCGCGCTGCTTCGGAAACACGGCGAGTTCGGCTCGTATATCAACTACCGCGGCGCCTACCGAAGCCGTGAGGGCGTGGAGGTACCGCCCGCGCCGGCCCAGCGGCCGATCGAGCCCCCCTATCCGGCCGCGCCCTCCGACGAGCTCTGGGCCGCCCCCTTGCAAACCGAAGACTTCTATCCCCATCAGACGCTCAAGGACGGGATTATTTCTGCGGCACTGGTCTTCGTGGTCTTCATCCTGGCGGTCACGATCGGCGCACCGCTGGAGGCGATCGCCGATCCCGCGACGACGAGCTACACACCGGTGCCCGAGTGGTTTTTCCTCCCGCTCGATGAGCTCCTTGTGCTGGTGCCGCAGCAGCTGATCCCGCTCGTGCTCGTCCTGCCCACCGGCGGCGTCCTGCTGCTGCTCGCGCTGCCGTTCATCGATCGAGATCCGGAGCGCAATCCATTCGAGCGCCCGGCGGTGATGGTGCCCGGCGCGTTCGCCGTGCTGTTTGTCGTCATTCTGACCCTGCTCGGGTCCGGCCGGCTCTTCAACCTGTGAACGGGCTGCTCGCCCTCATCACCCCGGCACTCCAGGAGCTGGCGACGCAGCTGCCCGCGCAGGCCCCACAGGGCCAGAACATCGTTGGGGCACAGGTCGCGATCGGCAGCCTGTTCTCGCTCCACATCCTGATCGCGGGCCTAGTCAGTGGCGCCGGCGAACTCGGGCCGGCGATCGAGTTCCTCGGCTACGTGCGTCAGCGTCGCAACTACGACCGTCTTGCCCACGGGCTGGGCCGCTTCATCACCTACTACTTCAGTGTCAGCTCGACCATCGCGATCCTCTTGATTACGGTGCTACTCGTCGGCTTCTGGGGTCACTTCTGGACAACGATCGTGACGATTGGCTGGTGGCCGCTGTTCATCGAGGCCTGGACCTTCGTCCTGCAGGTCAGCCTCGCCTATCTCTGGTACTACACCTGGGAGCCGATGCGCGCCTTCAAGGGCGTGCATATGGCAATCGGCGGGCTGCTTGCGATCGCCTCCTTCCTGCAGGTCTTCATGATCGACGTGATCGCGAGCTACATGCTGACGCCCACCAATCCGCAGAATCCCGTCCGTCTTGCGCTGAATCCCACGTCCTACCCGCTGACCGTGCACCGGACAGTCGGCAACCTCGCCTACATCGGCTTCGCCTTCGGTGGCTTCTGCGCCATCCGCTACCTGCGGGCCAAAACCACCGAGGACAGGCGCTTCTACGACTGGGCCGGCAGCTTCGGGCTGCTGTGGGGCGTCTCGATGACCTTGCTCCAGCCCGTTATCGGCTACTCCTACGCCAAGGAGATCCAGCTGCACAGCTACGGCAGCTGGTACAAGATGATGTTCGGCACGCTGAGCCCGGTCTTCCTCTGGCAAATCACGTTGCTGGGGATCATGTTCCTCACCGCCACCATCTATTTCGCCCGTCGATTGCGGACCGACGAGGCGCGCGGGTCGGGCATCCTCAAAGTGCTGTCCGTCGGGATGCTACTGACCGTCTTGCTGGCCGCCCAGCCCTATCACCTCGGCCTCACCTATGACTCGGTGGCCGCCGCCGGCCTCAACCGACCATTCTGGGAAGGCGGCCTGATCAACCCGCTGGGGTCGATGATCCCCTGGAAGGTGCTGGCGTTGATGTTCTACACGCTGATCGCGATCGCGGCGGTCGTCTGGTATCTGCGCGGCCTGCCGGGCGTGGTGTGGGGAACGGCTCGACGAGGCGAGCAGCGAATCCTGATCCTGATGACGGTCTTCACGATGCTGATGATGGTCACCATGGGCTATATCCGCGAGAACAGCCGGGGGCCGTTCCTGATCTCCGGCGAGATGACGATCCAGGGCCAGCAAGACGTGCAGACCGCCCAGCCGACGCCGGCGCCGCAGTCCACCCCCTAGCGCCTACATCGCGCAGGGGCCGACCGATGAAACGGGCTCGGTCCGTCCCTGGGCCTGGTCGATATCGGGTTGCACCTCGGCATTGGTCAGGGCGTATGCCGTCCCTTGCTGGCTGGTGGAGGCGGCGAAGATGACGCCAACGACGTTGCCACCGATATCGACCAACGGGCCGCCCGAGTTGCCTGGGAGCACGTCGGCCTGCACGATCCAGATGTGCCGCACGACGAGATTTTGTCCGTAGATGTCGCGGCCCTCCGCCTGCACCTCGCCGTTGACCACGGCGGGACTCACCTTCTCATCGCCGCCGCCCGGGTAGCCGATCGCGGCCCCCTGGGTGCCCGGCCGCGCCGCAACCTCGCTGATGGGCGCCAGCGCCAGCCGCGGCACATAGAGGATCGCCACGTCGCGCTCGGGGTCGAAGACGACGACCCGGGCATCGAGGAGTGTCCCCGTCGTGGGACCCTGCACCTTCGTCTGCTGGGTCCCCGCCACCACGTGCGCGTTCGTCAACACCAAACCAGGACCGACCGGAAAACCACTGCCGTAGACGATGCCGCCGCAGCCAAGGCCCCGGATCCTCAGCGTTTCCGAGGCCGCCGCCTTGATGCCGGGGGTGTTAACCGAGGCGGGCAGCGGGAGGGGGGATGGGGCAATCGGCTCCAGCCCGGCAAATGCGGCCGAAAAGTTGACCCCGGAAACGATCGTCTCGACGCGCGCCAGGAAAGCCGGCGGTTTGGGAAATACGGCATCCAGAGTCCGCAGGATGGCGGATCGCTGAATGGCGCTCGCCACCTGGGGGGTGGGACCGCCCTTGAGGCTCAGTCCGAGGAACCAGGACACGGAGAGCAGCGCAACCGCGGAGAAGGCGGCGCCGGCATAGCTGTCGATCCGGCCACTTTCCGGGTGCGCCAGCAGTCGAAGTCGGATCGGCTCGCCAACCCAGTAGCCGACGCTGCTGCCGATGGCGCCGAGCACGATCAGGACCAGCACCGCTCCCACTGACTTCACCGTCGAGTCGGTGATGTTCAGCGCGTCCATCAGGAACGGCGCCAGGGCGGCGCCGATGACGACGCCGATCAGGAGACCGGCATATTGCGCCAGCGAGAGCCAGAAGCCACGGCGATAGCCGCTGGCGATGGCGAAGACGAGCGCCACCAGGATGAGGAGATCGATGATGGTGAAGCGCATCAGGCGTGGATGCGAAGGTCGCTTCGAGGCTTACCGACACAGATGAGCGCGTAGCCCTCGGCAAGCTCCTCATTGCTGATCAACCAGGCGTCAGTCTGGTCGATGATGCCATCGACCTTGACCATGCAGGTTTTGCAACGGCCTTTCCGGCAGTCGTAGGCGAGCGGAAGACCGGCGCGCAGTCCGGCTCCAAGAATGCCTTCGTTCTCGGCCACGTCGACCGTCATCCCGCTTCTCACGAAGGTGACGTGGAAGGTGCGCGCCATCAGCGGCTCCTGATGGCCGTGATGACACGAAAGAGGTATTCGCCGGCGGCGACGAGGACAAGGACTAAGCCCAAGGCCACCAACCGCGGCCGTAGCCAGCTTCGGTAGAAACTGCCACGCCAGGCTGGGCCGAGCAGGAGCGCGAGCGCGATGCCGGCCACGGCGATCAACAGGGCAATACGAAACGCGGTCGACACCGCGCTAGTCTAAGGGTCTCGCTTTCGCTACTCGAGACCGATGACGTGCTTGAACTTGTCGAAAAACCCCTTCTCGATGTGTTGCGGCTTGCCGCTGACACCGCCCAGCTGGCGTAGCGCCTGCTTCTGTTCCTCGGTCAAGTTGGTGGGAATGACCACCCGCACAAAGACCAGCTGATCACCACGACGTCCCGTGCGCACGTGTGGGACGCCGCGGCTATGGATCCGGATCGTCTTGCCGTACTGCGTGCCCGGTGGGATCTCGATGCGCTCCGGCCCGTCCACGGTTGGGATTTCCACCGTGTCGCCCAGCGCCGCCTGCGCCACACTCAAGGGCAGCTCGTAGACGACATCGGTGCCGTTTCGCTTCAATACTGAATGGGGCTTGACCTGGATGACGATGTACAGGTCACCCGGGCCGCCGCCGCGCGGGCCCACCTGACCTTCACCTGTCAGCCGGATTTGTGAGCCGCTGTCGACGCCCGCTGGAATGTTGACGCGAACCTTCTTTTCCCCGGGCCGGTGTCCGCTGCCGCCGCAGGTCCGACAGGGTTTCTCGATCACCTTGCCCTCGCCGTTGCAGCGGGGGCAGGCGGCGACGTTGACGATCTGCCCGAAGATCGACTGGGTGGCGCGCCGCACCTGGCCGGCGCCGCGGCACTGCGGACAGGTCTGCGGCGACGTACCTGCTTCGGCGCCGCTTCCCTTACAGGCCTCGCATGGCTCGGCTCGCGGAATGGTCAGCTCGCGCTCGACCCCGAAGACCGCCTCCTCGAAGGTCAGCCGCAGGTCGAGGCGAAGGTCATCGCCGCGGCGCGGGCCACTGCGCGCGCGCCCGCCGGCCGCCGCGCCAAAAAACATGTCGAAGATATCGTTGATGCCCCCGAAGCCCGCGCCCCCGAAATCGAAGCCCGGCATGCCCTGGGTGCCGGCGTGGCCGAAGCTGTCATAGCGCTGTCGCTTGGCCTGGTCGCTGAGGACCTCGTAGGCCTCGTTGACCTCCTTGAAGCGGGCTTCGGACTGCGGGTCGTTGGGATTGCGGTCGGGGTGGAACTGGAGCGCCAGCTTCCGATAGGCGCGCTTCAACTCTTCGGCGCTGGCAGTCCGAGAAACGCCGAGGACCTCGTAGTAATCCCGCTTGATCGCCATACGTTGGTGCTAGGACTTTAACGCGCGAGGGTGAGCAACCTTGACCAGCGCCGGCCGGAGTACCCGCTCGTGGAGCCGGTAACCGGGCTGCACTTCCTCGACGACCGTGCCCTCTTCGTGCTCGTCGGTCTCCTCCCGGGCAATCGCCTCGTGCTTCGACGGATCGAACTTCTCGCCGACGGCCGGTATGGGTGACACGCCCTGCGCCTGCAAGGTGTCCTCGAACTGGCGCACCACCGTCCGCAGTCCGTCGAACCAATTGCGGTCGATGCCCTCGGGAGCATGGTCCAGGGCGCGGTGGAGATTGTCGAGGATGGGCAGCAGTTTGCGCAGCAGCTCCTCGTTGGCATACTGCGTACGGTCGGCCAGCTCCTGCCGGGTGCGGCGCTTGTAGTTCTCGAAGTCGGCGGCGAGGCGCTGATAGCGCGCGAAGTTCGCCTGCGCCTCGTCGCGCGCGGCCCGGAGCTCGGGATCAACCGACGGCGGGACCGCCTGCTCGGCATCGATCGCTGAGCTGGCCCTGGAGTCGACGACGCCAGGGTGGCTTATCTGCCCGCCTGGCTCCGGCTGGTCCGGTGATCGGTGCTCGGGTGGCATGTCTTGCTTTTTACCCATAGGCCTGGCCCGCGAATCAGTTGCCGAGATGGGCGAGCACTTCGGAGGTAGCGTGACTCACCAGCCGCACCCGGGCCACCACCTGGCCGTAATGCATGCGGGTCGGCCCGATCACGCCGATCGTGCCACGGATCCGATCGGTCATCCTGTACGTGGTCAGCACCAGGCTGCACTCGCGCAGGCCGCTGCTGGTGTTCTCGCGCCCGATGATCATCTCGACGTCCTTCTCGAACGCCACCTGCTGCAGGATGCTCGCCAGTTGGGCGCCCTGCTCGAGCAATTCCATGAGCTCTTCCAGCCGGCCGACCTCGACAAACTCCGGGTGACGAAGGAGGTTGCGCACGCCGTCGTGCAGTACCACCGTCTGTCGCTGCGCCTGGTGGGTGGTGATCGACTCGATCAGCCGCTCGATGATCCGGCGCTGCTCGGCCTTTTCGGCACCAAGCACCTCGAGGCGCCCCAAGAGCTCGTCGGCCGTCTGGCCCTTGACCTTGAGGTTCAGCATGGCGGCCATCCGGCTCAGGTCCTCCTGGGAGGTGGCGCGCTCGAGATGCACAACCTGCTGCTTGATGAGGTTGCCCTCCAGCACAAGGATGATCAGGACCGCCTGGGGCTCTAGCGAGACCAGGTCGATGTGCTTGATCCGAGACTCGCTGACCTCGGGAGCTGTGACGAGGGACACGTTCTCGGTGACCAGGGACAGGACCATCGCGGCCTTTTCCAGGATCCCGTCAACACTGCGCGGTGCGCTTTCGAACTCCTGCTTCACGGTCCTCCGGACCGTCGCCGAAGCGGCCTCCGGCTCCATCAAGAAGTCGACGAAGTACCGGTAGCCACGGTCGGTCGGAACCCGGCCGGCCGACGTGTGCGGCTGCTGCAGGTAGCCGGTACCGACCAGGTCGGCCAGCTCGTTGCGGATCGTCGCCGACGAGAGCGCGATGAAGTACTTAGCGGCGAGTACCTGAGAGCCGACCGGCATCCCCGTCATGGTGTAGTCGGAGACGACGGCTTTCAGGATCTGCTGTTTGCGCTCGTCGAGCGGGGTGGGCTCCAGCATGGTTGGCAGTCTCGGTCAGAGAGTGCTAACTCGGATTGTACCGACTATCCTCGGTCCATGCCCACTCCCGTGCGCATCTACTCCGACTACGTCTGACCCTTCTGCTATATCGACTCGGTCGGAGTCGAACGGCTGGCGCGGGAATACGACGTCGAGATCGAGTGGGTGCCGTTCGAGTTGCACCCGGAGATCCCCCCAGAGGGGCGGCCGCGCGAAGAGATCCTGCCAGCCGCTTACATGGCCAGGGCGCAGGAGGGAGTGAACCGGCTCGCCGCCTCGGTGGGTCTGCACCTCAGGTTGCACGAGCGGCTGATCAACTCGCGCCCGACCCTGCAGGCCGCCGAGTTCGCCCGGGAGCAGGGTCGCTTTGACGCGATGCACGATGAGCTGATGAAGGCCTACTGGGATGACGGCCGCGACGTCTCCGACATGTCCGTCCTTCGCGACGTCGCAGCGCGCGCCGGCGTCGACGTCGCCGGGATGGAGGCCGCCGTCCAAGCGAATCGCTTCGGCGACTACCTCGATGCGCGCCGCCAGGAGGCGGAGGAGCTGGGGATCAGCGGCATCCCGGCCCACGTGATCGCCGACCGCTACCTCGTAATGGGCGCCCAGCCCTATGACCTCTTCGAGCGCGTGATGGCGAAGCTTGGCGTCCCGCGGCGCGATGCGCCGGCCAGTCGTCCGTCTTAGGCCCGGCCGATATATTCGGCCAGTGTCCGATTGAGGTCGGGAAGTCCCGGCCGCAGGCCGTATTTCTTTTCCGCACCAAGACTGAGGCGGATGAGCCCAGCGGACCGCAGCACCGCCAGATGCCCATGCAGAGTGGATTTGGAGAGGCCGAGGGCCTGCACCAGCTCTGTTAAGCGGCGATCGCCGGCGGCGAGCTCCCGCAGCAGGCGGAGCCGCGTTTCATCGCCCAGGGCCCGGTAGACCAGAACCATGTCTTTAGCCGGCTCGCCCGAAGCCGTCGCGCCGGCGATGCCGCCTCGATAGCAAATGATCTTTGTGCTTTCCCAATCGGAGATCGTGATCCACGGTCGGGTGACGATGGATGGGACGAGGAGTACGCGGTCGATCCCGGCTTCGCCTTCGTAGTTGATTCCGCCGGTCGCAAAATCGACGAGCTGATGCGATGACATGCGGCGCACGTTTTTGGTCTTGGCGGCTACGTCAGCCGCCAGTGCCTCCGCGCTGTCGCCGATCCGGCTGACGACCTCGCGGTTCCATCGGGTTATCACTTCGATCGTGAGCCGTTTGACCTCCCTCGCGCCCATCTCGAGCAGGCCCTTGAGAACCTTCGAGTCGCCCGCGTGGGCGCGTGTTGCCAGGGCGGCCCTCGACTGCGGCTCACGAGCGAGCGCCGCTTTGACGAGGTTGCGGCCCTCGGCCGTTCGCAGCGCCGGTAGACGGCCACCGACCAAGGCAATCAGGACATCGACGGCCGAGATGGCACGGAGATGCGTTAGGAGACGCTCGACGTCGTGGGCGCCTCCGGCCTCGTGGACCATGCCCAGAAGAAGGAACCACCGTGGACCGTCGGTGCCAACCAGCTTTCGCAGCGCAGCTACCAGCTCCGGGGTCGCCGCCGCCCGCGCGCGGGCGAACCACGCCTTGCCGTTCTCATAGGACTCCTGTGGCTCATCGCCGGTGAACATGGAGAGTCCCAGCAGCGCTTCATAGCCCGTCCCCCACTCGAGGGACGCGGCGAACGGAGGCGGTGCGGTCGTGGTCTGCCGCAAGCGGGGATTTGCCATCTATTCGGTGATCATGATACGTTGCGTTCGGTGAAAGCCGAACGCGCAGAGGAATCCGAACGCGCCGCCCGGAGCCGATGGGGTGTGCTGCGGTACCGCGACTTTCGCCTTTTTTGGGCCGCTCGCAGCATCAGCGTCGCCGGCGACCGGATCTCGATGCTAGCGATACCAACGGTTGCCATCCTGGTCCTCGGTGCCTCGCCGGTACAGGTTGGTTTCCTCAATGCCGCCGGCACCCTTGCCTGGCCGGTCCTGGGGCTGTTTGCCGGCGTTTGGGTCGATCGACTTCGCCGGCGCCGCATCCTGGTTGGCACCGACGTTGCCCGCGCCGCGCTGCTCGGCTCGATCCCGCTAGCCTTCGCACTCGGTCACCTTAGCCTCCCGCAACTCCTCCTCGTCGCTGCTCTTGTGGGAGGTCTGACGGTCTTCTTCGATCTGGCTTCGACCGCGCACGTGCCCTCGCTGGTGCCACGCGCCGACTGGCCCGATGCCAACGCGAAGCTCGAGGTGGCCCAGCAGGCGGTCGCGACCGGTGCGCCCGGACTGGCCGGTCTGTTGATCAGTCTGGTGTCGGCACCGTTCGCCATCATCGTCGACGCGATCTCTTTTCTCGTTTCCGGGATCTTGATTGCCACGACATCACCCGGCGAGCCGGCGTTGCCGGTCAAGCCTCGGCGCAAAATGTTGCGCGAGGCGGGAGAGGGCATCCAGGTGCTGATACGAGACCGGTCGCTGGTTCGCATCACGCTCGGTGCGGCCATCTCCAACGTGGGCGTTCTGATGTCGCTGGCGCTGCAGTTGCTTTTCCTCTACCGGGTGATGCGCCTCTCCCCGGTCGTCGTCGGCCTGTGCTTCGCCGTGGGAAGCCTGGCCAGCCTGGTCGGCGCGCTCTACAACCGGCGGATCATGAATCGGCTAGGCATCCACCGAACCCTCGTACTGTCGACGTTCGTCGAGGGCATCGCATACATCCTTATCCCCGCTGGAACCGTGCTGCCGGTGATTCCACTCTTGCTTGGCGCGCTGATTCTTAGCGGGTTCTTCAACACCACCTGGAACGTCAGCGTCACCACCTTCCGGCAGACACGCATCCCCCCCGAGTTAATGGGTCGCGTCGGTGCGGCCGGGCGTGTGATTGGTTACGGGGCGCTACCGGTCGGTTCGCTCCTTGGGGGTTTGTTGGGGCAGATCCTTTCGGCGCGGTTCGGCGAACGAAGCGGATTGGCGATCGCGCTGGTCATCGCCGCGCTTATTGCGGGAAGCTCAGCCCTGGCCCTGCTGGGGGGACGGAGCTTCGAGGCGGTGCCAGATACGAGCGCCGGCTAGGACGGAAATCGAATCTGCTTCCAGCTGAATCCAGCGTCGGTGGTTCGCCAGAGTTGCGTCTCGATTACCGGGACGGTAGGTGAGATGTCCTGCACGGTACGGATGTAGTACCCGACAGACGCATCGCTAAAGCCGAGGAAGACCGGATCGCACTGGAGTCGGGCGCCGGATGAATCCCGCGGACAGGCGAGAACGGTTTTGAACGTCCGTCCGCCATCCTGGCTCATAACAAGGTCCGAGGTGACCTGGCCGACGTACGCGCGCTGGGCAGACGTCGCAGCAAGAGGCGACCCGTTTGCTCCGACCGCTTCAACTGTCGTCGTGTGGAATGTGCGGCCGCCATCCAGGGACAGGTATGGAAACTCAAAATGACCACCGCTGCAGATCGCCCAGACCACACTTGTACTGACAGCGACTGGCGAGCCCGGCAGGTCGACGCAGGGGTTCGCGTATCGAGCGAAACTGACGCCACTGTCGGCCGACACCCAGAGCCCCGCATCGGGGCCTGAATCGTTAGCGAGAACGAACAGAGAGTGCTGGTGCAGGTCGAATGCCGGTCCCTGCGTGCCGAGGCCGGCAGGAGTGATGTCTGACCAGGCGTCGGAACCAACCGGGGCTCGCTCTAACCGGTGCCCGCTGCAGCCCATCCCGTAGGGTGGCGCGCAGGTACCTACGGTGGCGAACACCCAGCCACCTGCCGCCTCGAGCTCCCAGATGACACCCGCGATCCGTACGTTCTTCCAGTGAGCCCCGCCGTCGTGGGTCGACCACAGCCCCGGCGCAAACGCCCATCCATCGTTGGCGTTGGCAAACCGGATGGCGTTGATCGAGTTGGCGTCATTGATATCCGCTAACGAAGCGGATGGCGTCGCGATTGGGCGAAACGTGGCGCCGCCATCGACCGTATGCAGGATTCTGGGACAGCCGCGTGTACCGCATCCGGCATCACCTAAGACCCAGTAGTTCGTCTCGCTAATGGCCGTGAATGATTGGGGCCGGAAGCCGGGTGCGTACGGCACTGCAGCTGGCGCCGTCGACACGGATGGAGACGACGTTGGGGTGGCAATCACCGTGGGAGCATTGAGAGTGGGTGCCGGAGTGGCCGTTGCGCGAGGGCGGGTCGCCGACTGGGTACAGGCGGACAGAACGATGGCGACCGCAACTGCCGCTGCGAGACAGGCGCTGGGTGCAGAAGGCGACATCTTCCCGCGGATCATCCGCGAATACAACGGTCCATGCCGATCGTTGGTTTCGAGGGCTTATCGGCCCGCGACGCCAACGACGTGGGCGCGCCGGCTAGCTCAAGAACGCGGCGCCGACCTGGTTGGCCAGCTCTACACCGCGCCGCGTGAGCCGTACCTGGCCATCGCGCTCAACGAGAAGGCCGGCGCCAACGAGCTGCTGGCGCTGAGCAGGAAATTCGCGTGCCGCGATCGTTCCCTGAAGGACCCGTATGCCGATCATCGCCCCCTCGCCACGGGCGCGCTCGGGTGACAACGTTTCGCCGCCCTCGGTAGCGTGGCCTGTCTGGGACATCTCTCTGATGTATTTGTGCGGCCCTTTGAGGTTCCACCGCCGCTCGGTGCACCCGTTATCCTGACGGAACATCGAGTGCGCGCCCGCCCCGCAGCCAAGGTACGGTTGGTAGTTCCAGGCGGCAAGGTTGTGACGGCAGGAAAATCCGGGTTGTGCCCAGTTCGAGATTTCGTAGTGCGCATAGCCAGCGGCCTCCAGTCGTGCCGCGGCCGCCCAGTACTGCTCGAGCTGGTCATCTTCGCCAGGCATCCGGACGAGACCGGTCCTCACCTCCTGCCCGAGTCGGGTCGCGGATTCAACCGTGAGCTCGTAAGCGGAAAGATGCTGGACGCCTTCAGCGAGCACGGACTCCAGGGTGGCGAGCCAGCCGGCGAGGTTCACGCCGGGAACCCCGAACAGCAGATCGGCGCTGATATTCGCGAATCCGCCGGTGCGCGCCGTTCGAATCGCCGCGATCGCGTCCGGACCGGAGTGGAGCCGTTCGAGGAAACGCAGCGCGTCGGGTTGGAGACTCTGCACGCCCATGCTGAGCCGGTTGACACCGGCCGCGAGCCAGCCCTCGACGTGCTCGGCGCTGACATTGCTCGGGTTGGCTTCGAGCGTCACCTCAGCTCCAGGCGCGAGACCGATCGCTCGCACGGGGTCCAACACCTGCGTCACCTGGGCACGCGTCAACAAGCTCGGCGTGCCACCACCAATGAACACGGTTTCGAGCGGTCCGATGGGAAGCTCGGCGCCGGCTACCTCGATCTCGCGACTGAGCGCGTCGACGTAGGGAGGAATCAGGCCCTCGAGGACGGCATATGCGTTGAAGTCGCAATACTTGCAGACCCAGGTGCAGAAGGGCACGTGCAGGTAGAGGCTGTGAATGCGTTCCATCAGTCCAGGCTCAACACGGCCATGAAGGCCTCCTGCGGGATCTCGACGTTGCCAACGCGTTTGAGGCGCTTCTTCCCTTCCTTCTGCTTTTCGAGGAGCTTCCGCTTGCGAGTCACGTCGCCGCCGTAGCACTTCGCTGTGACGTCCTTTCGCATCGCCGGCACAGTCTCGCGAGCGACGATCTTGCCGCCAATCGCGGCCTGGATGGGGACCTCGAACTGCTGGCGGGGAATGAGGGTCTTCAACTTTTCCGCCAGGCGGCGCCCCTGAGCCTGTGCCTTGCTCCGGTCGACGATCATCGACAACGCGTCGACGGGTGAGCCGGCGACGAGCACGTCGAGCTTGACGAGATCCGCCTCCTCGAAGCCGACCAGCTCGTAGTTGAGCGACGCGTAGCCCTTGCTCCGCGACTTCAGCTGGTCGTAATAGTCGTGGATGATCTCGGCCAGCGGCATCCGGTAGGTGATCACGACGCGGTCACCGGGCTCGTACTGCATGTTGAGGAATTGGCCCCGCCGCTCCTGACTGAGCTCCATCATGTTGCCGACGTAGGTGCTCGGCACGACGATGGTCGCCAGCACCATCGGCTCGCTGATCGCCTCGATCTGCCCTGCATCGGGGAGATGATCCGGATTGTCGACTGGGACTTCCTCGCCGCTTCGCAGCCTCACGCGGTACTCGACGGTGGGCGCGGTGCCGAGCAGCGTGAGGTTGAACTCACGCTCGAGGCGCTCCTGGACGATCTCCATGTGGAGCAGCCCGAGGAAGCCACAGCGGAAGCCAAAGCCGAGCGCCGCCGATGACTCCGGCTCGTAGACGAGAGCGGCGTCGTTGAGCTGGAGCTTTTCGAGCGCCTCTTTGAGCTGCTCGTATTGTTCCGTGTCCGTTGGGAAGAGACCCGCGAAAACCATGGGCGTGACATGCCGGTAGCCGGGTAGCGGCGCTGCCGCTGGCCGGGCCTCGTCGGTCACCGTGTCGCCCACCCGGGAGTCACGGACGTTGCGGATGTTGGCGATCAGGTAGCCGACCTCACCGGCCGTCAGGTCATCGACCGGGGTGCGTTCCGGTCGGAAGATGCCAACCTCGTCGACTTCGAACGACTTCCCCGTCTGCATCATCTGGATACGCATGCCGGGGCGCAGCGTGCCCTCCAGTACCCGGATGTAGGTCACGACCCCTCGGTAGGCGTCGAACTTGGCGTCGAAAATCAGGGCGCGCAGTGGGGCGCCGGAGTCCCCCGTGGGGGGCGGGACCCGATGCACCACAGCCTCCAGGATTTCCTTGGTTCCGATCCCCTGGCGGGCGCTGGCGAAGATGACCGACTCGGCCGGCAGCCCGATCACCTTTTCGATCTCTTCGCGGACCAGCTCGGGGTTTCCCTGGGGGAGATCGATCTTGTTGACGACCGGGATGATGGTCAGGTTGTGGTCCAGGGCCTGGTGCACGTTCGCCAGCGTCTGCGCCTCGATTCCCTGCGAGGCATCGACCACCAGGATGGCCCCGTCGCAGGCGGCCAGGGCGCGCGAGACTTCATAGGAAAAGTCGACGTGGCCAGGGGTATCGATCAGGTTGATCTGGTAGGTGTTGCTGTCGTCCGCCTTGTAGAGCATC
The DNA here is from genome assembly GCA_035947855.1 of Candidatus Dormiibacterota bacterium. Taxonomy (GTDB): domain Bacteria; phylum Chloroflexota; class Dormibacteria; order CF-121; family CF-121; genus CF-13. The sequence continues at coordinate 25,422 of DASZJR010000138.1, read as the reverse complement.
CGCACGGCCTGCGCCTTGATCGTGATGCCGCGCTCGCGCTCCAGATCCAGCTGATCCAGCACCTGCTCGACCATGTCACGGGGAGCGACCGTACCCGTGTACTCGAGCAAGCGGTCGGACAGCGTCGTCTTGCCGTGATCAACATGCGCGATGACCGAAATCGCACGCGTCAGGTGGGTCGGCGTGGACACCTAGCTGCGGGAGGCCCTGGAGGCGCTGGGAAGGTTCTGGGCGATGCTACCGAGCTCCCGGCGGCCACTAGCTTTCACCCGGTGCGCCAGGACCATTTCCGCCACCTCGTTGACCTCTGGGACACCGACTTCGGGGACGCCGCGGTAGGCGGCCAGCGCCTGGGAGGCCTTCCGCCCCACCAGGTCGGCCCGGTGCCCGTCGACCTGCAGGCTGACATTGAGCTCGGCGAGCGCCCGCAGGATCCCGGCCGGCATCACGACGTGCGGGAAGCGGACGATCGCCTCGGCGATCCGCGTCCCGATCTCGGCATCCTCCTCGGCAAAGCGCTGGCTGAATTCCGCGGGATGCGATTCCCACTCCTCCCGCCGTTCGACGATCTGGACCCGTTGCCCGATGTCCTTGATGCCTTCGACATCGACCGTCAGGCCGAATCGGTCGAGCAGCTGGGGACGGAGGTCGCCTTCTTCCGGGTTCATCGTGCCGACGAGGATGAAGCGCGCCGGATGCCAGATCGAAATGCCTTCCCGTTCCACCACGTTCACGCCCATGGCCGCGGCGTCGAGCAGCACATCGACCAGATGGTCATCGAGCAGGTTGACTTCATCGACATAAAGGATGTTGCGGTTCGCCTCGGCCAGGACGCCCGGCTCGAAGCGGCGCTCGCCGCTCTTGATCGCGGCCTCGATGTCGATCGCCCCCACGACCCGGTCCTCGGACGCGTTGATCGGCAGCTCGACGACGCGCATGCGGCGTCGGGCGCGTGGCAACACCTCACCGCGGGCCAGCCGGTCCTGGCAATCTGAGCAGAGCGACTCGGTCGCGTCCGGGTCGCAGCGGTAGAGGCAGTCCGCGACGACGTTCAGTTCGGGGAGCAAGCGGGCGAGCGCCCGAACCGCGGTGGACTTGCCCGTGCCTTTCTCGCCGCGGATGAGCACGCCACCAATCGCAGGATGGATCGCATTCAGGACAAGCGCGAGCTTCATCTTGTCCTGGCCGACGATCGCGCTGAACGGATAGACGAATCGTTCCATCAGGCTGAACCCGTCCTAAGCATCTCACGCTGGACGCTGTCGACGATCGAACTCTGCGAGAGGTCGAACAGGCCGTAGTAGCGGCCGCCGAGGCGCTCGGCCAGGTCGCCACACACATTGAAGGCATAGGCGCCGTATAGGCTTGTCACCCGGTTTCGCGGATAGCCCGGCTGGCTGCCGAAGTCGCGCGTCGAGTCGATCACCATCGCCCGGACCCCTTCCTGCTTGATCTGGCCGGCCATGCGCTGCGCTTCGAGCAACGGCTCTTCACCGAAAAGACTGATGTTGCCGCGGCCGTCGCTGATGAGCACCAGCAGCGGATAGACGTGGGGATCTCGCAGCCGTTCCGTTTTGATCAATTTCAAGCCGGTCATCAATCCGTGTGTGAGCGGCGTGGTCCCCCCGATGCTGAGCCGTTCCAACCGGCGCTCGGCGAGGTCCACGCTAGAGGTTGGACGCAACACGACGCGCGCGTTGCGGCCGCTGAAGGCGACGAGCGCGACCTTGTCGCGACGGACGTAGGCATGGCGGAGCAGCGAGAGGATGGCACCTTTGGTGGCGAGCATCCGTTGCTCGGCGTCCATCGACGCGGAGGCGTCGACCACGAAGACGATTAGATTTCCGGTCTTGCGTTCGCGAACCTTCTGACGAAGATCCTGGGTCTCCAGCTGGAGCTGGTTGGCGGCATCCGGCACGGCCTGCCGGCGACTGAGCTGGTGGGGTGCGGCGGCGCGGACCGTCGCATCGAAGGCGACATCCGTGACCTTCTCCGCCTGCGAGCTGCGCACATACCGTCCCCTCTTCGTCTCGCTTTTCGTCGAGGTCCGCTTGCCGGCCGCCCGACGCGCCTGTCGCTCGCGGGGCAGGTCCAACTTTTTGACGGCAAAGGTCCGCAGCTGAATGACGGCGTCTGCCTCCGGATCCATCGACTCGTTGCTGGGAGACTCGCGTGATTCCGATGTCGTCCAGCCTTCGTTTGACTCGCCACCGGATGCACCTTCCTGCTGGGTGACATCTGAGCGCACGGCTTGGGTTGTCTCGGTGGGGGCAGCGGCCTGGATTTGTGCCAGCTGTTCGGCGGCGCGCGAGGCGAGCTCCTGGACCTGGACTTGCTTGTCGGTCAGTGGTTCGCGCCGCCGATGCGCAAGCGCAAGCTCCAGGGCCTCGAGCACGTCGGGCAGCTCGACAATCGGTGCGCCGCGCAGCGCGCAGATGGCCCGAGCAGTGCGTGCCACGACCAGGTCGGCCCGGTGCCCGGCCACGGAACCGTCGAGGCACAGCCGGGCGATCAGCGTGCGGATCGCATCCGGGAGTGAGATGCCTGCGAGACGACCGGTAGCCTCCCGAAGCAGGTCGCGCAGCGTGACCTCCCGTTCCGCCACCGCTTTGTGGACGGACTGCGGGCTCTGCAGGAAATCGCGTTCGAGCTCCATGACGCGCAGCCGCTGGTCGATATCGGTGAGCGTCACGACATCGACGCACAGCCCGAACCGGTCCAAAAGCTGCGGCCGCAGCTCGCCCTCTTCGGGGTTCATCGTGCCGACCAGGATGAAATGGGAGGGGTGAACCACAGACATCCCCTCGCGCTCGACGACGTTGACGCCCATCGCCGCCGCGTCGAGCAGGACGTCCACCAGGTGGTCATCGAGGAGGTTGACCTCGTCGACATAGAGAAGGTTGCGGTTCGCTTCCGCCAGGACGCCCGGCTGGAAGCGGCGCGTCCCCGCCCTGACCGCTGCTTCGATGTCGATCGACCCGACCAGCCGATCTTCCGAGGCGTTGATGGGGAGGTCGATGATCCGCATCGGCAGCCGCGTGACGGGCAACGGACCCGCTTGGGCGCGGCGCCGGCAGTCATCGCAGTAGTGCGACGGGGTTGCCGGGTCACATCGATAAGGGCAGCCCTCGACGCCATCGTAATCCGGCAGGAGGCGGGCCAGCGCGCGCACCGCGGATGACTTGGCCGTGCCCCGGTCGCCGCGGATCAGCACCCCGCCGATCGCCGGATCGACGGCATTGAGCAGGAGCGCTTTCTTCATCTGCTCCTGGCCGACGATCGCGGTGAACGGCAGCGTCAATTCAAAGGGCACGGTTAGAGTCTAGCCAGACCTCGCACTTCAAAAACCCCAGGCGGCAGTCAGGTTACGTAGGGCAGAGGCACAATTTGCCCATGGAGCCGAAGAACGCCGCCGTCGAGCGGGAGCGCGTCCTCGCGCTCGGGGCGGTACTGGTCACCGTCACGCTCTGGGCATCGGCGTTTGTCGGCATCCGTGCGGCGTCGCAGCAACTGTCTCCGGAAGCGCTTGCCCTCGGGCGGTTGACGATCGCCAGCATCGCACTGGGGCTAATCGTGCTCGCCCGGCGAGAGCGGTTGCCCTCGCGCCGAGACCTGCCGGCGATTGCCTTCGTCGGCGTTTTCTGGTTCGCTCTGTACAACATCGCCTTGATGGAGGGTGAGCGGCGCGTGGACGCTGGCACCGCCGCCATGCTGGTCAACGTCGGTCCGATCTTGATCCCGCTCCTTGCTGGTGTCTTTTTGCGTGAGGGCTTCCCGCCGCGGCTACTCGCCGGTTGCGCCGTCGCTTTCGTTGGTGCCCTCGTGATCGGCGGCGCCACGTCCAAGCATGGCTTTGCACCGAGCTGGGGCCTGTCGCTCTGCCTGGCCGCCGCACTCTTCTACGCGGTGGCCGTCGTCGCCCAAAAGCCCCTGCTCGCGCGCGTGTCGGCGCTTCAAATCACGTGGCTCGCCGCCACCGTCGGCGCCCTGGTCTGCTTACCGTTTGCCGGGGTACTGCTTGCACAGCTCCCACACGCCCGGCCGGATGTGCTCGGCTGGATGGCGTACCTGGCGCTCGGGCCGATGGCGCTCGGCTTCCTGACCTGGGGCTACGCGCTCAAGCGCACGACCGCCGGACGTATGGGGTCAACGACGTACCTCGTTCCTCCGATCGCGATTTTGCTGGGCTGGCTGCTGCTGGGCGAGACGCCGCCCTGGCTCGCGTTTGCGGGCGGCGCCCTCTGCCTCGCGGGGGTCTACATCGCCCGCCGCCGTTAAAGATCGAGTTCTTTGGCGATGATTTCGCGCATGATCTCGTTCGTGCCCGCGCCGATCGGGCCGAGTCGAGCATCGCGCCAGGCGCGCTGGATTGGATACTCCATCATGTAGCCGTACCCACCGTGGATCTGCAGCGCCCGGTCGGCGACCTTGACGTCGGCCTCGGTCGCCGCGATCTTCGCCATCGACACCTCCTTCGCGCAAGGCATCTTCTGCGAATGCAGCCAGAGCGCGTAGTAGGTCAGCTGACGCGCTTGCTCGATCATCAGCGCCATGTCGGCGATCTCGTGCCGGATGACCTGCATCGAGGTCAGCGTCTTCCCAAACTGCGTGCGGTTCGCCGCATACTCGACGGCCAGCTCGAGACTTCGCTGGGCGGAAGCCACCGCGCCAATCGAGATCCACAGCCGCTCCCACTGAAAATTCCCGACCGCCTGATAGAATCCGCCGTTCTCCTCCCCGAGCCGGTTCTCGACCGGCACGCGGCAATCCTGGAAGACGAGCTCCGCCGTGTCCGACGCCCGCCAGCCCAGCTTGTTCAGCTTCCGTCCGACGCTGAAGCCGGGCGTCCCGCGCTCGACGACGAGAACCGATAACCCCTGATGGCCACCCTCCGGCTTCGTCCGGACCAGGATGACCACCAGGTCGGCGGCGACACCGTTGGTGATGAACATCTTGGTGCCGGTGACGATGTAGGCATCGCCGTCACGGCGGGCGATGGTCTGCACGTGCGCGATGTCCGAGCCGCCCGATGGCTCAGTCACGCCGAGCGCGACGATCTTCTCGCCTTTGATGGCGGGAGGCAACCAGCGTTGGCGCTGGGCGTCGTTGCCGAATTCATTGATCGGCGGCGTCGCAATCGCCACATGTGCACCGATCCCAGCCGCCACCCCTCCCGAGCCGCAACGGGCGAGCTCCTCGAACAGAATCGCTTCGTAGATGACGCCGGCGTTCGTTCCGCCGTATTGCTCCGGATATTTCAAGCCCAGAAGATCCAGCGCGCCGAATCGCGTGAACAATTCGCGCGGAAATTGCTGAGCTTCTTCCCACTCATCGACGTGAGGACGGACCTCCTTATCGATGAAGCGCCGAACGGTGCCTCGGAACTCCTCGTGCTCCGGCGCGAAGAGGTGCGAACGCGGCACGCCTAGCTTTGCCAGTAGTGAACGAACTCCGGGTATTGGTCGACGGTCGCGTTCGCCAGCTCGTCGGGCATCCGCATGAACATGCCCCGGGCCTCGGCCAGCACCGTCCCGTCGGTCAGCTCGACCGCGCCGATGGCATCGACGGCGCCCGCTCGCTCTCGCGCGATCTCACCCCAGACTCGCAAGGGTTGGTCGATCGGAGCCGGCCGCCGATAGCGGATGTCGAGCTTGCCCGTCATCAGCCATTCTCGGCGAAGGGCACCAGTGCGACTCATCGTTTCATCGAGCATCGTGGCCAGGATCCCGCCGTGCAACACGCCCGGGAATCCCTGGTAACGCTCCGACGGCAGGTAGTCGGCGATGATGCGCTCGCCCTCACGCCGAAAGGTCAGCTTGAGCCCCGATTCGTTGCGGTGGCCGCAGGCGAAGCAACGCTGGTATGTGGTTTCATCATTGAGTTTGTCGGGGTCTTGCACGGCCGCGACCAGTTTATCAGCCGATCTGGGAGAAACCTGCGCGTGGACCGACGCTCGGAAGCGATTGCCCAGCTGCTAGAAACCGCACTCGCGGAACGCTTCGACATGCCGGTCAGTGAATTGCTCCAGGCCATGCCGATTCCGGTCGCCGTCATCGAGGCCGGCGATCTTCGGGCGCTCGCGCTCAATGAGTTGATGGCGCGGGTGTTGCAACGAGCCGATGCGGCCGGTCTTACCATCTCCTCCCTGTTGCCGCCCGCACATCCACTGTCCGACCCTCGTCCCTTTCGGTCCGTCGCTACCAGCGGTCAACCGTTCGCGGCCGCCGTGGTCATCGACGGCCAGACCTGGGAGTGGTTCATCCGCCCCCTCAAGGGCCGGGGCCGTGCCGTCGAATATTTTCTGACGGGTCTGGTCGCCAGCCCGGTCACCTCCTTCGACACCGACGTGGCGCGTCTTCGCGAGACGAACGCCGCCAAGACCGAGTTCCTGAACATGGCCGCCCATGAATTGCGGACCCCGCTGAGCGTGATCCTGGGCTACGGCTCGCTGCTGGCCCAGGGCGGGCTAAGTCCGGAGCACCAAAAGCTGGCCGGCGCGCGGATTTACGAGAAGGCGCGCCAGCTGAGCCGCCTGATCATGGATATGAGCCTGGTGGGCCGCTTCGACGAGCTGAGGCCCTCGATGCCCCGAGAGCCGATCGACCTGGTCGGGCTGATGGAACCCATCGTCAAAGATCAGCAGCGCCGCTCGGCGGACCTGGCTATCGACTTCAGCTTCGACGTCCCCCACGCGATGGTCACCGGCAACCCCTACTGGCTACACCTGGCCCTGCGCGAGCTGCTGGACAATGCCGTCCGCTTCCGGCCCGGCCCCAGCGGCCGGATCGACGTCAGCCTGACCGAGGGTGACGGCAACTGGCGCCTCAGCGTCCTCGATGACGGCTTCGGGATCGAGCGGGAGGCTCAGGGTCAGCTGTTCAAGCGCTTTGCCAGGATCGAGACCGACGCCACTCGCCACCTGGTCGGTATGGGGATCGGCCTCTACCTGGTGCGGGAGGTGGCGCTCGCGCACGGGGGTCGGGCGCTGGTGGACAGCCGTCCCGGAGCCGGAAGTGAGTTCACGCTCGAATTGCCTAAGTTGGACCAGAAAGGTGATAGCGGACAGGCGTGACAACCGTAAAGGCCGCGATCTATAGTTGAGGCGTCCGTAAGGACTGCCCCCAATGCTGAAAGTGCTCGCGCTGCTGGCCTTCGGCTATCTCCTCGGCTCCGTTCCTTCTGGCTGGCTGGTGATGAAGGTCTATCGCAACCAGGACCTCCGCAAGCTCGGCAGTGGCAACATCGGGGCTGCCAACGTCTTTCGCGCGGGCGGCCCGGGCGCCTTTACCCTGACCCTCATCGCTGATGGGCTGAAGGGCTTCATCCCGGTCATGATCGGGATCGCGCTTGGCCTGGGGGACAACGAGATCGCCTTGGCGGCGATCGGGCTGGCGGCCGTGATCGGGCACAACTGGCCCGTGTACCTGCGCTTCAAAGGCGGTAAGGGCGTCGCGACATCCGGCGGTGTACTGCTGGCCCTCGCCCCGGTGGCGCTCGTGCTCGCCCTTACGGCCTGGTTCCTGGTCATCCGCCTCACCAAGGTGGCGTCGGTCGCCTCCTTGAGCGCCGTGGCCGTTGGCTTCGTCAGCTTGATCGTCCTTCACCTGATCGGCTGGCAGGCATGGCGGCCCGTTGGCTGGTCCGTGATCATCCTCGGGATCACCCTCGCCGGCCTGGTGCTGATCCGGCACCGGACCAACATCGAGCGGCTCGCGCACGGCCGAGAGTTGAAGATCACGGCACACTGATGCCCGAGCGTCCGGCGGCGGCACCGCCACTCCGCTTTCTCTTCTTCGGCGCCGGAGCGGTGGGCTCGCTGCTTGGCGCTCGCCTCGCCCAGGCGGGCAGTGAGGTTACGCTGGTGGGACGGGCCTCGCACGTCGAAGCGGTCACGCGCGACGGGGTGCGCATGGTCTCGGCGGGCAAGGTCAGCAGCCAATCGGTCCGGTCAGCGCGACCAACCATCGCGGAGGCCGTCGGCCCATTCGATTATGTCTTCCTCACCGTCAAGGGCTACGACACGCTGGACGCGATTGACCAACTGCAGCTGGTGCTGCGCCCGGGCACGATCCTTGGCAGCTTTCAAAATGGCGTGGGAAACGAAGAAGCCATCGCCGCAGCGCTGCCGGAGCAGGCGCTGCTGGCCGGCAGCCTGACGGTGCCGGTCAGCCTGGACGAGCCGGGCACGATCCAGTTGCACTCGCGGCGCGGCGGATTGGCGCTCGCTCCCGTCTCACCTGAAGTCAATGTCGGTCCACTCGTGCGCAAGTTGCGCGATTCCGGCTTCAAGGCCCGCCGCTATACGGACTTTCGCGCGATGAAGTGGTCGAAGCTGCTCTTCAACATCCTTGGGAATGCTCAGAGCGCCATCCTGGACCTGCCACCGAGCCACATCTTTGCCGACAGCGAGTTGTTCCGCTACGAGCGGGCGGCATTCCGCGAGGCCACCGCCGTCATGGACCGGATGCGCGTCGCCGTCGTCGCGCTGCCCGGCTTGCCGACACCCAGCCTGCGGCGGGCAATGGGCCTGCCGGCGCTGATGGCCCAGATGCTGCTCGAACCCCGGCTCGGCGGCGCGCGAGGCAACAAGATGCCGTCCCTCTGGTGGGACCTGAGCCGCGGCAAGGGCAGGACGGAGGCCGCCTTCCTGAATGGTGCGGTCGTCGACGCCGGTCGCCGTTACGACGTGCCTACCCCGGTCAACTCCGTGCTTTGGGCCATCCTCGAGAAGTCGACCAAGGTCCCGTCCGAGTGGGAGCGCTATCGCCGGCAACCCGACCGGCTGAAAGCGCTCCTTCGAACGGCGTTAAAGCTCTAGCGTCCGGATCTTCACCTAGGTTCGCGCCGCGCCTGTAGCCACCGGCCGTCGCCCCACCAGGTAGAGCAGCAGGTAGACGACGGTCGCGACGATCGCGCCGGCAAAGAAGCTGAGGTCGCCGAGTTGTGGGTTATTTGTCGGAACCGTGCCAAACCACAAGGGCAGCTTGAAAAACGTTTCGCCCTGGTCCCAGAAGGGCGTCGTGGCGACGATCCCGGCCAGCATCGCGACAAACCCCTTCCAGTTTGCCCAGCCCGTGTCATAGAAGACCTGCTCGGGATACTTGCCGCGGTGCAGGACGAAATCCGTAATGACAACGGCAATCCACGGCGTGATCCAATAGGTGATCAACAGCAGAAAATTCTCGTACTTGGTGCCCGGCGCGACGTTGGCCTGCGCCAACAGCCCGATACCGAGGCCGATCGCGCCGAAGACAACCGCGGAAATCGCCCGGCGTTTCTCGACGGCAAGCTGGATTCCCAGCGTAAGGAACGCCATCGAGCCGGAGTAGATGTTGAGCACATTGGCGGCGACGGCCCCCAACGCGATGCCAAGCAGAACCAGAACCTGGAGCCAGACCGGCAGCGGATCGGTGAAGAGCGGCGTGGGATTGCTGCCCAGCTGCCCGATCGTGGCTGCGGCGGCGCCGGCGATTTCCAGCACGGCACAGGAGACGAAGACGCCGAGGCCGGCCGCCAACGCGACGGCTCTGGGGTTAGAGCTCCTGGGCAGATAGCGGCTGTAGTCGGAGGCGAACGGGTTCCAGCCGATGGCATAGCCGAACGCGATGAAGACCGCCAGGATGAAGGCGCCCGAGGGGCCACCGAAGGCGACCGGCGCCTTGCCATTGAAATCGAGCCCCGGATGGGCCTGCGCCAGGATGACGATCGTGGCCAGCCCGAACACGATTGTCAGGTAAGGAAAGATGATCCGCTCGAACTGATGGATCATGTTGTGCCCGATGAAGGCCACGATGACCTGGACGACCACGATGATGACGAACGCGACCGAAAAGTTCAGCACTTCGTGGTGGTTGTTCAGTAGTGAGGTCAGGGTGACCAGGGCAAACGCCCCGCTGACGCTGTTCACGATGAACCAGCCGAAGCTCGCCGTCAGCCAGCTCAGTCCAGCCGGCAGGAAATTACCGACGAAGCCAAAGGAGGCCCGTCCTTCCACCATCTGAGGAACCCCGAACCGCGGTCCCATGGTGGAGAGGATGGCGTGTGTGATCGAACCCATCAGGCTGCCGATCGTGACGCCGAGGACCGTCGGCCAGAAGCCACCGCCGAAAACGGCAATCGGGAGGACGCCGACGAACACTGTCGCGAACTCCATGTTCGGCGACACCCAGGTCCAGAACAACTGAATCGGATTCCCGTGCCGCTCGCGATCGGGGATGTACTCGACACCGCCCGGCTCGACGGCGGTGACCTTCGAGCCGTATTCCCCTTCCCGAACGGGTACGTGCGCATCTACGTCAGTGGTTGTCGCCACAGTCCTCTCCCCATTCCCCACTTCACGAGTTGCCGGCTTCGAGCGAATTCTAGGGGGTTGACCACCCCGTGTCCAGCGCGCGTTTTACACTTCCAACGTGCTCGATCTGCTGATCAACAATGCCCGGCTTCCGCGATCCGAGACCCTGGTATCGGTGGCGATCGAAGGCGACAGGATCGTCCCGGCCGCTGGGGCGGCGACGCCCACCAACGTGATCGACGCCCGGGGCGGGCTGCTGACCCCGGCGCTGGTCGAACCACATATCCATCTGGATGCCGTCCTCACGGTCGGCCAGCCTCGCCACAATCTCAGCGGTTCGCTCTTCGAGGGCATCGCGATCTGGGGCGAGCGGGTCAAGGACCTGACCGTCGACGATGTGAAGCGGCGCGTCGCCCATGTCCTCCGCTGGCAGGTCGCCAACGGCGTCCTCTTCGTCCGCAGCCACGTCGACGTCTGCGATCCGAAGCTCACCGCGCTGCGGGCACTGCTCGAGGTGAGGGAGGAGTTTGCGGATCAAATCACGATCCAGCTCGTCGCTTTTCCGCAGCAGGGCATCCAATCCTTCCCCGACGGCGAGGCGCTGATGCGGAAGGCGGTGGAGATGGGCGCCGACGTCGTCGGCGGTATTCCGCACTTCGAGCTAACCCGCGAGTATGGGGAACAGTCGGTGAAGTTCGCCGTGGCGCTGGCGCATGAATTCAACAGGCTCGTCGACATCCATTGCGACGAAACCGACGACGAACACTCGCGATTCCTGGAAGTGCTCGCCGCCGAGACCATCCGCCTCGACATGCAAGGGCGGGTCACGGCCAGCCACACGACTGCGATGCATTCCTACAACAACGCCTACGCGGGCCGGCTGATCGTCAACGTTCGCCGGGCCGGGTTGCACATGGTGACCAACCCGCTCGACAACGCGGTGCTCCAGGGGCGCTTCGACCACTATCCCATCCGCCGTGGCCACACCCGCGTCAAGGAGCTGCTCGCCGCCGGAGTCAACGTCTGCCTTGGCCACGACTCCGTGATGGACCCCTGGTACCCGCTCGGCAAAGCGGACCCGCTCCAGGCGGCCTTCACTCTCGCCCATTACGGTCAGATGTCCGGCTACGAAGAGCTTCGAACGCTGATCGACATGATCACCGTCAACGGCGCGCGCGCTCTGGGGCTGACCGACTACGGGTTGGAGCCCGGCTGCCGGGCGGACCTGGTCCTCTTCGACGCGCCAACCGAGAGCGACGCCATCCGGCTGATGGCGCCGCGGCGGCTCGTGATCCGCGGCGGCAAAGTCGTGGCGCGTACCGAGCCGGCCCGCCATCGGGTCACCTGGAAGGAGCGCGAGGAGCCAGTCGACTTCATGCCGTAAGGATCTGCGGCCTCCGTCATTACATCGAGATGGCCGAGACGCGAGTACTCCAGTTAGGCGCGAGCACCCAGTGGGCGGCGTGGGTCGGCGTGGCCATCATGCTGGTCTTCGGCGGAGCGTCAATTTGGGCGGCGGTGACAGCGACCGATCCGGCTGTGGCCTGGATCTTCGGGGGCGGAGCAGCCTTTTGCATCGGAATGGCATTCCTTGGTGCTTACGTGTTTGGTCGACGCTCCACGATGTTCATCGAGGACGGAAACCTGGTCGCGCGTACCCCTTTTTCCGTTCGCAGGCTCGCGCTCGCGGAGGTGGACCGTCTCGAGGTGAGGCTCCGGCGGACCAACGGGGGGATCGCCTACCGGGAACTGGTTGTGTTCGATCAGGCTGGTGTGTCTCGCGCCGTCATTCTGGCGGATGATTTTTCCGATTCCGGGATCGCCCACTTCGCCAAGGCGGCGGGCCTCCGCTTCCAACCGGACTAGACCTCGTCACCAGATCCGCTCACGGGGTCGGCCAGCGGCCGCGAACCGGTGAGCAGCGGGATGGCCTCGCGGATGTACTCCAGGCCGGAACCCACCGTCCAGATCACCGCGATCAGCAGCCCCCACACGCCCACCGTGAATGGTCCAACCGGACTCACCAGGACGCTGCCAGGCGGCGTGTGGCTGCTCAGCAAGCCACCCTGGCGGGCGTCGCCCTCGAGCAACACCAGGAAGAGAGCGACGATCGTGATGATCGTCTTCGCCTTTCCCCAGCCACCGGCGGGGATGACGACGCCGAGCGCCGCCGCGTAGCTCCGCAGCCCCGTGACGAGGAATTCGCGGGCGATGATCACCGCCGCCATCCAACCCGGAGCCAGGTGGACCGCCGCAAGCGCGACCAGCAGGACCGCGATCAGGATCTTGTCGGCTGTCGTGTCGAGGTAGATGCCGAATGGAGATACCTGCTTTGCGCGCCGTGCGATCTCTCCGTCGAGCGTGTCGGTGAAGGACGCAAGGACAAAGACCACCGCTGCCGCCAGATAGCCGTAACGGCCCCCCGCAACGATCAGGACGTAGAGGATGGGAGCCGCGACGATCCGGGAGAAGCTGAGCAGGTTCGCAGCCGACCAGAGAGACGTCACGGCGATCAGCGCCGCCGGACCGCGACATGCAGCGCGACGATGCCGAACGTCATGCGTTCCAGCGAAACCGTAAAGCCCAGAGCCTCCAGCTGCCCCGCCAGCTCCGCCGGCTGGGGGAAGGCTTGCACCGTGTCCGCCAGGTAGCGGTACGCAGACGCCTCGTCGGCGCTACGCAGGCCAACGACGACCGGCATGACACGGCTGAGATAGAAGCGGTAGGCGCGCATCAGCAGGCCACGGGACGGCGGCGCGAACTCGAGGATGACGAGGCGGCCGCCGGGGCGCAGGACCCGGAGCATCTCGCGCAGCGCGGCTTCTCGGTCGACGAGGTTGCGCAGGCCGAACGCGATGGTGATGGCATCGACGCTGGCGTCGGCCTCGCCGAGCCGGGTGACGTCGCCCAGGCGAAACTCGACGCCTGGCTCACGCTGGCGGGCCAGCTCGAGCATCGCGGGCGAGAAGTCGATCCCGATGACCCGGCCGGACGGACCCACGTACGGGAGCAGCTCACGGGCGAGCTTGCCGGTGCCGGTGCAGAGGTCGAGCGCCGTCTCGCCCGGCCGGAGCGCCGCACGCCGGGCGGCCCCTCGGCGCCAGGCGCGGTCGCGGTCGGCGCTGAAGAGGCGATTGCGAGCGTCGTATCGGGCGGCCACCTGGTCGAACATCTGGCGGATTCGATCGGCCTGCGCCTGCTGCCCCACGTTCACGATTATGGCCGCCTCGGGCCGGATCCCGATTGCGACCGCTGCGGCCGTGGAGTACGGTGATCTCGTGGCAGAGCTTGGCCGCCGGGTCGGCATCGGACTGGCAGCGCGCGGCGACGTTCGTGAGGCTGCCGCTTGGGCGCGCCGGGCGGAGGACCTCGGCCTCGATTCCATCTGGGTCCACGACAGCTATTTCGAGCGCGATCCGATTACCTATCTGAGCGCCATGGGGATGGAAACCCGACGGATCGGACTGGGCGCCGGCGCCCTCAACCCCTACACCCGCCACCCGGTGGTGGTGGCGATGACGATGTCGGCCCTCGATGATCTCGCGCCGCGCCGGGTGACGCTCGCCCTGGGCAGCGGCCTGCCGCTGCGCCTTTCACAGATGGCCATCCCCTACGACGACACGGTCGCCCGCGTCTCGGAATCGATCGACCAGATCCGCCGGCTGTGGAGCGGACAGCCGCTGAAGCTCAATGACGGAGTCCCTCCGCTGCAGCCGATGTTTCAGCCTCCCCATCGGATCCCGATTTACATCGCGGCCTACCGCACACCGTTCCTGGACCTGTGCGGCGAGAAAGCCGACGGCTACCTGGCGCGTCCCGCCGAATCGCTGCCCGCGTTCCAGAAGATGCGCGCCCGTATCCTCGAGACCGCCACGGCCCACGGACGCTCGGCCAGCGACATCGATTTCCGAGGCTACCTCCTCTGCCTCTTCGACAGCAGCCGGCAGGACGCGCTGAACCGCGCCAAGCGCGAGCCGTTCGTGATCTACATGATCTCGGTCCTGAGCGACATCTCGATGAAGCGCGCGGGATTCGATCCGGCATTGCGCAGCCAGATCGCGACAGCGTGGAGAGCGGAGGATTACCACCGCGCCGGCGAACTGATCCCGGATGAGCTGCTGGATGCCTTCATCTTGTGTGGCACGGTCAAGGAGGTGGCGGCGCGCGCGGGTGCCTACCACGAGGCGGGTATGGATGTGCCGCTGCTCCAGCCGATCCTGCAGGAGACGGCCCAGGTCGACGCGGTCCTCGACGCCGCGGTCGCCTACGCCTCCCGGGCGGACACCGCGGCCGTCGCCCCGGCTGGTCTTAGTCTCCCTTCCCGTTCGGGGAGCAGGGCAGGGGCCTCGATTGGCCGACGCTTGGCTGGGGCGTGGGAGGTTGTCCGGCCATTCAGCTTCACCGCCTCGGTGCTGCCCATCTCAGTCGGGGGCGCCATCGCACTCAGCCAGGGCCGCATGCACTGGCCGCTTTTCGTCGCCGCGCTGCTGGGTGGGCTCGGCCTGCATATCGGGACCAACGTGATCAACGAGATCTACGACGTTCGGCACGGGATCGACTCGATCACCTCGCCCCGGATGTCGATGGCGATCCTCAAGGGTCGGATCAGCGAGCGCGACGCCTTCGTGGTCGCCTGGTCGGGGTTCATCGTTGCCCTCCTGATGGGCATCTTCCTGCTGCTCCAGCGCGGGTGGCCCATCGTTCTGCTCGGATTGATCGGCTTCATCGGCGGCTACTTCTACACCGCTCCGCCCTTCCAGTACAAGTACCGGGCGCTCGGCTTGCCCCTGGTCTTTTTCTTGATGGGGCCCTTGATGGTGGCGGGCTCATATTTCGCGGTGACGGGTGCCTTCGACCCCAACGTGTTGATCGTTTCCCTACCAGTCGGACTGCTGGTGACGGCGATCCTGCACGGGAATGAGTGGCGCGACGTCGCGGAAGACACGCGGCACGGGTTTACGACCTTCTCGGCCCAGGTCGGCCGCGAGGCCGCGTACTGGGTCTACGTGATGCTCGTCCTCGGTGCCTATGTCGCCGTCGGCCTTGCGGTCATGGTCGGCGCCCTGCCGAAGCTCGCGCTCCTCACGCTCTTCAGCCTCCCCCTGATGGCCTGGATCTTGCGTGACGCCGAGCGCGGGGCCGAGGGCCACCTCCGCGCAATCGCGATGATCGACCTGATGACAGCCCGCCTGCACGGCGCCTTCGGCGTGCTGCTGCTGGTCGGGCTGGTCGCGGGATCGGCAGTCCACTGAAGCGCGTCATCGCCGGTCTGTGCCTGGCCGCGGCCGTCTGGACCGCCGCGTTCCGTGGGCCGCGGGCGCAGTTCTGGCTCCGCATGACGCTCGGGGTCGGCGGCCTGGGCGCCTACGCGATCGCCGCTGAGCCGGCCATGCGCCGCGAACGGCTGCGGCTCCGGGATTTCGCGAAAGGGCTTGGGTCGGCTGCGGGACTTTACGCAATCTTTCAGGCCGGTGACCGGATGGCGCGGCGAATCATGCCCGCCGGCGATCGCGAGATCGGCCGGATCTACGAGCTGCGGACGGCGGCCCCGCGCCCCGCGATCGCAACGGCGCTCGGCCTCGTCATTGGCCCGGGCGAGGAACTGTTCTGGCGAGGTCTGGTTCAGCGAGGCTTGATGCGACGCTACGGACGGGTCCGCGGGACGCTGATCGCGTCATCGATCTATGGTGGCGTTCACCTTGTATCCGCAAACCTGACGCTGACCGGCGCCGCCGCCACCGCCGGCCTCTACTGGGGGGCGCTGTACGCGAAGGAACAACGCCTTGCTCCGCTGATCATCAGTCATGTCTCCTGGGATATCTGGATTTTCCTGATCGCGCCAACCGGGTAAAGTGATGCCATCCTCGAGACCAAATTGAAGCTAGGACGGGAACTGATCGGCGCCGACGCCATCCAGCGGCGCGTCGGCGAACTGGCCGCCGACATTTCCCGCGACTATCAGAACCTCGAGCGGCCCCTCATCCTCCTATCGGTCCTCAAAGGCTCAGTCTGTTTCGCGACCGACCTCGGCCGCGCACTGACGGTTCCCATCAACTTCGATTACGTCGCCGTCAGCAGTTACGGTGCCGGGACCCAGTCATCGGGACACGTCCAACTGCTCAAGGACCTCACCATGGACGTCACTGGACGTGACGTCTTGATGGTGGAGGACATCATCGATACCGGATTGACGACCTCGTTCTTGTTCGACCATGTCCAGCGCCACCAACCGAAATCGCTAAAGCTCTGCGTCCTTCTCAACAAGGAGGAACGCCGCATCACGCCGGTCCCGATCTCGTACAAGGGGTTTGACATCCCCAACGAGTTCGTGGTCGGCTACGGGCTCGACTTCGACGAGCTTTACCGGAACCTCACCGCGGTCCACATTCTCGAGCCGTAGCTTAAGAATCCTCGGTTAGCGGGACGGCCGTTGTCCAACGATCCCGACGAAGATGATGACCGCCACGAAAAACAGGAGCAAGCCGCCCCAGGGGTTGGCAAATCTCAATAGCGCGGCGACCTGAGAGGGTAACAGCGTCGATGCCAGAAACAGCGCCGCGATCAGCAGCGTCACGCCCTGCCAGCCAAGGCGCAGCGTGCGGGGCATCTGATCGATGTAGGCGTAGTAAGGAGAAAAGACTCTCCGGCCAACACCGGCAGGATCAATCACCAGGACGACGATGACCACGAACAGGACGAGCGCGATGATGGGAATTCGCTAACGTTACTGGTTCGCGCCACCCTCGAGCGTGGTCAGGAGCTTCTTGGCGGCGTTGATCGGGATGGCGAACCCGACGCCCACATTGCCGGCAATGGGGCTCTCGATCGAATCGTTGATGCCGACCACTTGACCCAGCGAGTTGAGCAGCGCGCCACCCGAGTTCCCAGGGTTGATTGGCGCGTCGGTCTGGATCAGGCCGGTGAGCCCGGTGCTCTGGTTGCTGCGATTGAGCCCGGAGATGACGCCCGCCGTCATGGATTCGGGAAGCCCGAAGGGGGCGCCGATCGCATATGCGTCGTCGCCAACGCGGACCATATTCGAGTCTCCGAGCGCCAGCGGGTGCAGGCTCGACGCCGCCACCGAAACGTGAACGACCGCCAGGTCGGCGCTGGTGCTCGACCCGGCCACTGTGGCGGCCACCGTCTTGCCATCGCTGAACGTCACCTGGATCTGGCTCGCCCCGGATATCACATGCTCATTGGTCAAGATGTTGCCCGCGGTATCGAGCACGATGCCCGATCCGGTTCCCTCGCCGACCCGACCGCGGCGAGCCAGCTCGGTGGTGATCGTCACCACCCCCGGTGCGGCCTTCTGGTAGATCGCGGCAGCGGTCAACGGCTGCGCGGCGACCGTGCTGGTCGTGGATGACGATGTCGTACTCGAGCTCGCCGAAGGGGCGGTTGCCGCGGGCAGGCGGCTGATGACCGCCTCTGCCCCCAACACGCCGCCGGCGAGTCCGCCGATTACGACCACTGCCGTCAGGAGCACGGTCCGGGAGCCCGGACCACCACCTCGCGGTGCCGCCGACGGTGGCGGCGGCGGCGGACTCGACGGCGGCTCTGGCGCGTCGAAAGGCTCGGCGATCACGTCCTCATCATGGCTGGTGCACCCTTACGAAACGATGATGGGCAGCTAAGAGCGAGCTAAGACTTTTCGCGGGTCAGGACGCTTGCCGGGCACCGGGGAGGCCGGCCTGGACGGCGAATTCGCCCCGCTGGCCCAGCACATCGCCTACGGTCTTGCTCAGACGACTGGGCAAAAGGTTCGCCTTCACCAGGTAGGCGACGGCGCCCAGGCGGTTCGCCTCCTTGATCAACTGCGGGCTGTCATCTTCGCTGCAGACGATGACCGGGACCTCGTCGGTGGCCTTGTCCTCGCGCAGCGCGGCGAGCACCTTCAGCCCGTCGAGCTGCGCCATGTGGATATCGAGCAGGATGAGGTCGGGTATAAGAGAGCGGGCCATGTTCAGCCCGGCGACGCCGTCCGACGCGACAGCCACGCGATATCCCTCGAGCTGGAGCTTCAGCTGATAGAGGTCAGCAATGTCGGGATGATCTTCGACCATCAGTACGCGGGGCTGGGGCGCCATAGTCTCCCTCAGGGGCCACCAGCGTAAGGCCGAAGCGAGGCGCGGTCAAGCCACCAGTTGAGGGCACAAATGCTCCCGAACCACACTCATTTTCTGACACGGTTTCACAGTGATGAAAACGTGTCGACGCGCGCGGCTCTGGGTCTAGTGGCTGCAGCCGTGAGCGGTGCCGGCATCGCCGCCGGTGTCGAACGAGCTACCGCATGAGCAGCTCGAGACCGCGTTGGGGTTGTGCACGGTAAAGCCGCCACCCATCAGGCTGTCCACGAAGTCGATCTCCGCGCCCTTGATGTACTGCGCGCTGACCGAATCGACGAACAGCCGCACACCACCGACGTTGCTGATCGCGTCGCCCTCTTCGGGGCGATCCTCGAACCCCATGCCATACGACATGCCCGAGCAGCCCCCTGGCTGGACGAACACGCGCAGGCCCATCTCCGGGCGTCCCTGCTTCTGCAAGAGGTCACGTAACTGCGTGAGGGCGGAGTCCGTAATGCTGATCAGCTGGGTGTCTTGTTCGATCATTTCCTGAGCCATATGGAAGCCATTATACGGCCAACCCCCGGGAATTCGGCCAGATTCGATCTGTAACGGAGCGGTGACGCCGGCTACGGAAATTGCTGTTTGGCCAGCGGGCGGAGCGCGTGGGTGTGCCCGACCGGCCGCCAGCGGACGGCGACGACGGCGTCTCTTGCGGCCGCCAGCATCTCTCCTGCGGGAAGCGGTGAAATCACGCCCGGACCTTCGCCGGAGCGGGCTCGCAACCTTCGGATCCCATACACGTAGCGGCGCCGGCCCCGATAGGTGAAGAAGGGGGGCTGGTCCGGATCGCCCGCGCGCACCAGCCGCTCGATCTGCTCGAACGGCTGGTCCCAGTCGAGCCCCACCTGGCGGACGGGGGGCTCATAGCTCCCGCTGCCCACCTGGGGAACGATGCCCTCGGCCCGGCTCGCCTCCAGTCGCGCCAGCGTCTCGTCAAGCGCGCCGAGGCCTTCCGCCACCAGCCGTTTGCTGAGCGTGCCCGCGGTGTCCTCGTCGTAAACCTCGATCCGCCGTTGAGCCAGAATCGGCCCGGCGTCGATCCGGGGCACCGTCTGGTGGACGGTGATGCCGGCCTCCCGGTCCCCAGCGACGATCGTCCAGTAGATCGGCTCTGGGCCACGGTGGCGGGGAAGCAGCGACGGGTGGACGTTGAGCCAGCCGCGGGTCGGGACAGCCAGCGTTGGCGCCCTCAGGATCTGGTCGAAGCTGGCCATCACGACGATGTCAGGCTCGTAGGCACTGAGGCACCGGACAAACGCCTCCGAGTTGGCGTCGGCCGTCACCTCCACCGGACGGCCGAGATACCCAGCAATTCGCGCGATCACGTCGGCCTTGGGGTGAGTGCGCTGCCAGCGCGTGCTGCAGACGACGGCCACGAGGTTGACGCGCTTTTCGATCAGGTGCAGCAGAAATGCGGTCCCGTAGTCCGACGGGATGCCGAAGAACACGACCCGAGGTCCCTGTTCGTCGAGGCGAGGACCGGCGTACGGCTGCGCCGGCACCTCGTCGAGGTCGATGGGGACCATCGAAAACTCCGGCTTCGACCAGATGCGGGTGGCCAGCTGATCGAGCCAGGGATCCTCGAAGGCCGGCTGATGATCGAGCGCCGCCTCCCTCACGCCATCGCCCGGCGGACGATCGGCGGGCGCTGCTCGTCGTCGCCGTAGGCCCACCCGAGCAAGTCCATGACATGAACGACGGGAATGTCGTGGCCGGCGCGCTGCAGCCCCATCCCAACCTGGAGGACGCACCCGGGGTTGGCCGATGCGATCAGCTGCGCACCCGAATCGATGATGTTCCGCACCTTCCAACCCAGCGCCTCTTCGGAGATCTCCGGGTGGGTCAGGTTGTAGACACCGGCCGAGCCGCAACACCAATCCGACTCCTTCATCTCTACGAGCTCGATGCCGGGAATCATGGTCAGGACCTGTCTCGGCTGCCGGTGCACCTTCTGGCCGTGAAGCAGGTGGCAAGGGTCCTGGTAGGCGACTTTGAGGCGAATGGCGCGTGGCGGTGGTTGGAGGCCGAGCCCGATAAGGAATTCCGAGGCATCCTTCACCGTCCGGGAGAAAGCCGGCGTGGCCGCCCGGCGCCCGGCATCGTTGCGGAGCTGCACCTCGTATTCCTTCATGTTCGAGCCGCAGCCCGCCGCGTTGACGACCACCGCGTCCAGGCTTGGGCCGCTAAAGGCGTCCATGGTCAGGCCGGCGAGGTGCTCGGCGGTCTTCGCCTCCCCGGCGTGCGAGGCCAGGGCGCCGCAGCACACTCGCGCCGATGGCACGATCACGTCGCAACCGTTGCGCGCAAGGGCGAGCGCGGTGCGGCGATTCGTGCCCCGAAACATCTCGTCCTGGATACAGCCGGTGAGCAGGCCGACGCGGGCGCGACGGGTGCCCTGCGCCGGAGTCAGCGCAGGTAGCGGCGTCCGATACGGACTCGCATCACCCACGGGTGGGAAGGCCGCAAACTTGCCCAGAGGCAGGAGCTTCCAGGCGCCACTCCGGCGCAAGAGCGCAGGCAGCCGCAGTGCGCGGGTGGCGCGGTAGAGCCAGCCGGCGACCTTCAAGCGACGCGGATGCGGCAGCAACCCGTTGAGGAGCACGGCCCGCACCACCCGGTCGCGGCGATTCTGAGGTGGCGTCTTCGCACGTGCCATCTCCATCACGGTTCCGAACTGGACGCCGGACGGGCAGGCGGTTTCGCAGGCACGGCAGTTGAAGCACTGGTAGATGTGGGCCTGAAAACGCGGGTCATCGAAGGCCACCAGGCCGAGCGTCGCCTCCTTGATTTGCCACATTCGCCCGCGCGGGCTGTCGCCCTCGTGGTGCAGCGTGCGGAAGGTCGGGCACTTGGGGAGGCAGAGCCCGCAGTGAATGCAGTCGCGGACCAGGTCCATGTCGATGCCCGTCGCCGGGGAGGGCACACCATCCCGCTGGAGCTGCGCTTTGAAGTCGAGGGTGGCCAGTTCGGTCATCGGCTCATCACTAAATCCCGCCCACGAACCGTCCCGGGTTGAGGATCCCATTCGGATCGAGGGCCTGCTTGAGCGCACGCATGATGGGAAAGCCCGGTGGAGGCGGTCCCCAGACGTCGACGCTTTGTTTGACGGCGAGGGGAGCCGCCGCGACCACCACCTGCCCCTCGGCGCCGGCCGCGTCGCGCAATCGTGAGAGCGTCTCGGCGGCCGATGTCGCCGGCACCCGGACGTCGACCAGGCCCGACGCGGGCTGCGCCAGAACCCGGGCATCCGGCCCAACGGCCGCGATCAAAAGTTGGCTGGAGGTAAGGGGAACGACGGCGCGCAGCACCGTCCCTTCGCCCGCGGGAGCGGACCAGTCCCTGGCGGCGTCCCAGAAAGCGGGCGGGATCTCCGGCTCCTCGACAGCGGCGCCGGCCTCGCGGATGAACCGAACCGCCACGTCCCTGGCGGCATCGACCTCGCGGGCATAGCCGTCGAGTTTGAGGGCGAGGGTCCACTGGGTCGGGCCCCCGTCTCGAGCCTCCCCCGCACGTGGGGCAGGGAGAATTTCGGAAAAGGACTCACCATCGAGGACGATGGCTGCCGCGGGCGCGAGATACTGGCGGGCCAGCTTGAGCCCGACCTCGAGGGCGGGTCCCGGCGCCTCGAAGTGGCCCAGCAAGGTCGTTTCCGCCTCGGGTCGGGCCTGGACCTTGAAGTTCACTTCCGCGACCACGCCCAACGTGCCGAGAGCGCCGATATGCAGCTTCATCAGGTCGTAGCCCGCGACGTTCTTCACCACCTTGCCGCCGGCACGCGCGACCTTGCCGGACGGGTAGGCAACCGCGATGCCGATCACCCAGTCGCGGACGGTGCCGTAACGCCCGCGGGTGAGACCGTTCGTGTTGGCTGCCACCATCCCGCCGACCGTCGCCCGTTCCGGATGCGGTGGATCGAGCGGTAGCCGCTGGCCCTGGGCCCGCAGCGTCGCCTGCAGGTCGCTGAGCCGCATCCCCGCCTCGACCCGGCAGGTGAGGTCGGCCGGCTCGTACTCGAGCAAGCGCGTCATCCGTTCGGTCGAAAAAGCGACGTCGTACCTTCGTGGTTGAGCGCCCAACCGCATCTGTGTCCCACCACCCCAGACCACGACCGCGGCAGGCACTTCGTCGCAGTCGTGGAGGCCGCGTGCGGCATCACCGGCATCGTTCGGGCGCATCGCGGTCGACGGCAGCAGACCGTCCACGCTGAGCCGGCGTTGCTCCTCGACGTTGATCTCCTGCCCGGGGAGCGTTTGCTGGCGCGCCTTCACACCCACACGTCGTCTCCCGCCCCACGTGCGGGGCGCGGCTGCCGTCGGGGATGTCCCTCGGGGATCGGCAGATGCGCATGCCCGAGGCCACCGGGGAACACCTTTCCGGGGTTCATCAGGCGTTGCGGATCGAAAACACGGCGGACCCGATCCATCACCTCGAGGTCGTCATCGGAGAAGACGTAACGGATGTTCTCACGCTTTTCCAGTCCGATCCCGTGTTCTCCGGTCACCGATCCGCCCGCATCTGCACAGAGTTTCAAAATCTCGTCCCCAATCCGCAGCACCGCTTCATACTCGCCGGCTTTGAACGCGTCGAAGAGCACGAGCGGGTGAAGGTTGCCGTCGCCGGCATGGAAGACATTGCAGATCTTGAAGCCGGTTCGCTCGCTGATGGCGTCGATCTTCGCGAGCGTCTCGGGCAACTTGGTTCGCGGCACGACGCCATCCATCACGTAGAAGTCGGACGACAGGCGACCCATCGCCGAAAACGCCCCCTTGCGGCCCTTCCAGAGCGCCTGGCGTTCCGCCTCATTGCGAGCCACCCGAACCTCGGTGGCGCCGTTCTCCCGGCAGACCTTCGCCATCCGCTCGCCGAGCTCCTCGGCGACCTCCGGCGTGCCGTCCACTTCGAGCAGCAAGACCGCACCGGCGTCCAGCGGATAGCCCGCATGTGACGCCGCCTCGATCGCCTGGATGGAGAGCTTGTCCATCATCTCGATGGCGGCCGGAAGGATCCCGGTGCGGACGATGGCGGACACGGCGTTGCTCGCGGTGGCGACATCCGGATAGACGGCCATCAGGGTCTTTTGGACCGGCGGCAGGGGTTGGATCTTCACCCAGATCCGTGTGACAACCCCCATCGTCCCCTCGGATCCGACCAGGACACCCGTCAGGTCATAACCGATGGCCTCCGCGGCATTGCGCCCACCGACCTGCACCAGCTCACCGCTGGCGAGAGCAACCTCGAGGCCGGTGACGTGGTTGACCGTGACACCGTAGAGAAGCGTGTGCGGGCCACCGGCGTTGGTGGCGACGTTCCCTCCGATCGTACAGGCGCCCTGGCTCGAGGGGTCGGGGACGTAGTAATAGCCGTGCGGTTTGAGTGCCTGGCTCAGCGCCAGGTTGACGACGCCGGGTTGGACCACCGCCCGCAGGTTGTCGATATCGATCTCGAGAATCCGGTCCATCCGGGCGAAGGTGATGACGACCCCGCCCTCGACCGGGACGGTGCCCCCGGCCAGGCTACTGGCGCCCGAGCGCGCCGTGATCGGCACGCCCGCGTCGGCGCACATCTTGACGACCTGGGCGACCTCCTTGGCCGTCCCCGGGATCACGACGATGTCGGGTAGCGCGGTCTCGGGGCTGGCATCGTACTGGTAGAGCCGCATCTCGTAGAGATCCGCAAACGCGTTGCGCTCCCCAACCACCCCACGAATGCGGCCCAACAGCTGTTCACGATCCGCCGCTTCCATGTCGTTACAGGGTACCCCCGCCCCCACCCCGCCCCTCCCCCGCAAACGCGGGGGAGGGACTTAGGGGCCGTTAGCTGAACGTTGGGATGATCCCGGGGATCAAGTAGACCTCGATCATTGCGACCACGCCGACGGCGGCCGTGAGGATCAGGCTGTAGCCGATGGTGCGGCGGAAGATCTCGCCCTCCGAGCCCACCCGGTTGACGCCGGCCGCGCCGACCGACAGGTTTTGCGGGCTGATCATCTTGCCCATGACCCCTCCCGACGAGTTAGTGCCCGCCGTCAGGATGGGATTGAGATGGTGTCCGCCAATCACAATTTGCTTGGCGGTAAAGGCCTGCATCGGGCCGAACAGCGTGTTGGATGCGGTGTCGCTGCCCGTCAAGAAGACGCCCAGCGCACCGATGACGGCGGAGAAGAAGGGGAAGACGGCGCCGGTTTTTGCCATCAGCAACGCAAGCGTCGACGTCATGCCCGAAAAGTTCATCACGGCCGCGATGCCCAGGATGAACGCGATCGTCATGATGGGCAGCGCGAGCTGCCGCAGCGTGCGCCCGTAAGTCGTAAAGAACAGGCGAAGCGGCGCCCCTCGGATGGCCATCACGATGAAGGCGGCGATCGACGCGAAGAGCACCAGGCTACCGGCTGCCGACAGGAAGTCCCAGGTAAAGGTGATCGGATAGGGCGTGGACTTGCTGACGATCGGCGGTTCCTGCGTGATCAGCGCCTTCGGCTTGGCCGAGGTGCCGTCGTAGCTGCCCGGCCACTGGAATCGCCAGAACGGGAACTTGAAGGCGCCCGCATCCTTTAGCGGGCTGGGACCGATCCACGGATTGGGGCAGAGCGCGAATCCCGGCTGACCGCATTTGAGGTCGGCGGTGATGTTGGCCGGCGTGTGGAGGGCATTCTTCACGTTGCCGGGCGGGCTGCCGGAAAAGAACGGCAGGTTGCCCATTTGGCCGATCAGGATGACCACCACCAGGATCACGTACATCATGTAGGCCCGCACGATGCGGGCTGGGGGATCGGCAACCTGGGCGACCGCGGCGCCAACACTTCGAAACCTGGGAACGGCGCCGGCCACCGGCGCGCGGTCGGCGGCAAAACCCCACAAGGTCTTCGGCTTCCAGACGCGAAGCAGCAGGGCGACCGCGCCCATCGAGACCAGCGCGGCGAGCACGTCCGTTAGCTCTGGACCGATGAAGTTCGACACCAGGAACTGGACGACCGCGAAGACGACGCCCGCGGTCAGGACG
>DASZJR010000137.1:0-19657 GCA_035947855.1 Candidatus Dormiibacterota bacterium | reverse complement strand
GCCGCGATGATCCCGGCGGGCAGCGCGATCAGCTGCTGGATCAGGTAGGCGGTCACCATCAAGATGAGGGTGGCGGGCAGCCGCTGGAAGATCACCTCGCGCACCGAGCGGTGCATGAAGAAGGAGAACTGCCAGTTGCCGCTGAGCATCGACTGCACCCAATGGATGTACTGCACGTAGACCGGCTGGTCGAGGCCCCACTGGTGGATGATGGCGTTGCGCGCCGCGAGGCTCATCCCAGGACGGAAGGCAAAGGCCGACAGGGGGCCGCCCGGCACCGCCTGCATCCCGAAGAAAAGGAGCAACGAGATCAGGATGAGGGTCGGGATCGACTGAAGGACGCGGCGCCCGATAAACCCAATCATTTGGCCTGGATCCTACCCTTGCTGGATTCTACTCTCGCCGACGGCGCGCCTGGGAAAGATCGGGTTGAGAGCGGCCACGCGGCCGCTCTCAACCTTGCGGTCGACGTCAGCCGATTAGGACGCCCCCTTCCGGAACCAGTCCGGGGCGTTGCAGGTCGAAACGCAGGTATTCGCCGTCGGGAAGAAGTTGCCGAAGTTGTTGCCAACGCCGAAGACGTCAGGCCGCTCGTAGAGCCCGAAGTAGCCCATGTAATCGGCCCACTCGGTCTGCGCTTGCTTGTAGAGCGTGACGCGCGCGTTGATGTCGATCGTGTTCTCGCCCTGGGTCAACAGGTCTGTCAGCTTGGGATCGTTGATCCGGTCCCAGTTCGCCCCAGAGGGGTTCGCGGCGGTTGGAATCTGGCCCGGAAGGGCGAGCGCCGCCCAGGAGTCCGGATCCGGCGCGAAGCTGTTGGCGTAGAGCGACATGTCGTACTGGCCGGTGGCGTTGACCCCGCCGCCGGTAAAGCTGTCGAAGAATTGGCCGGCGGGCCAGTTCTTGGTCGTCACCGTGGCGCCGATGTCCTTCCAGTTGCTGATCAGGAGCTCTTCCTCGGCCGCACGCTGCGGGTTGCCGGAGGTGGTGCTCAGCGTCCAGGCCAGCTTGACGCCGGCCTTGCTGCGGGTCCCGTCGGCCGCCTTGGTCCACCCGTCAGTGTCGAGCAGCGTGTTCGCCTTGGCGACGTTACGGGTGAATGCCGCAACGCTCGTGTCGTAGAAGGGTGACAGCGTCGACGGCAGGAAGGTGTTCATGGGCTTGCCGATGCCGCCCACCAACTGCGTGTTCATGGCGGTCAGGTCGGAGGCTAGCCAGATCGCCTGGCGAACCAGCTTGTCGTTGTTCCACGGGGTCGGCTTGCCGCAGCTTGCAGCATACTGTTGCGCCTTGCAGCCGGTCTCGTTGTTCCCGAGGTTGAAGTAGATCCCCTCGTTGAGCAACCCGTTCGCGTAAACCGACTTGCCGCCCGTCCAGCCGGTCAGCGACGGGAGGTCCTTGGCGATCAGGTCGAGGCCAAGGTCGGTGTCGCCCGCCTTGATCCCCGCGATCTGCGAGGACTTATCCCCGTAGATCTTGTAGGTCAGCTTGTTCAGATAGGGCGCGTGGCCGAAGAACTTCGCCCCGCTCCGTCCCGCCGCGTAGTTCGGGTTCGGAACCAGCGTGACGATCGCCGCGGGTCCCGGCGCGAAGTCCTGGACCATGTAGGGACCGCTGGTCGGGTTCGGCTTCTTCGTGAAGTAGTCGGAGGTCGCCCAGTTCTTGGGCTGGATGCTCGACAGCGCCGCCTGGGGCACGACGTACGTTGTGGCGAAGGTGGCGATGTACGGCGAGTAGACGCCGCTCGTCAGGTCAGTCGACAGCCCGCAGGTGCCACTCTTGTTGGGACCGAGGTGCCAGACCACGGTCTGGGCGTCCTTGATCTCCTGCGACGCGATGTGGTCGTAGCCGAGCTGGCTCGAGGCACCGACATCCGGGTTGCAGATCGCGTCGACGCTGAACTTGACGTCGGCGCTCGTCAGCGGCGAGCCGTCAGACCACTTCAAGCCAGACTTCAGCTTGATCGTGATGTCCATGTGGGTCGCGTCGATCTTCTTGACCATGCCGTTGTCGGTGGTCGGCACATCAGTGACCAGGTCGGGGATCGGCTTGTTCTGCGAATCGAACCCCCACAGCATCGACCAGATCGGTCCGGCGGCCACCTGCAATGTGGTCTGGGCGGACGTCGACAAGACGTTCAGGTCCTGGACGGGCTCCCAATCCGAGAAGATCAGCTGCCCTCCCTTGGTGCCGTTGACGGGGTTGTAGCTCGACGCCAGTGTCTCCTTCGTCTGAGTCCCACTGGTCGAGCTACCGCAGGCGGAAACAAGAACAGCGACCCCAGCGATGAGCGTCGAAGCGCGCAACCATCGCAACTTGCCGATAGATTGATCCATATACGCGATTACCTCCCTTCCAGGCAAAGATGAGTGTCCAGCGTTGTTTTCCAGCGCCGAATCGCCGTAATCATGCATCAACCGATGTCACTTCGTAAAGAAAAGGCCCCAAATATTAACCTCTATTAGACCAGCGGCCTTTTCTGGCGCCGGCGGAGCCCCGTTCTTACCAGCTGTTGGGGTCGGCGGCAGCCGCGGAATACTCCCGTGAATCGGCGTGATTTCCCATCGCCGCCCGGTAGAGACCCACGTATTTTTCCGCGGAGTTGGCCCAGCTGACGTCGGTCGACATCGCATTGGCTTGCAGCCGCCGCCAGAGCGAGCGCTGACGGAAGGTTTCCAGCGCCCGGACGACCTGGGCGAACAGGTCCCAGTGGTCGTAGGCGGTGAAGACGAAGCCGTTGCCCGTCTGCCGCACCGGGTCCCAGTCGTCGATGGTGTCGGCCAGGCCGCCGGTGGCGCGCACGATGGGGATGGTCCCGTAGCGAAGGCTGATCAGCTGGCCGAGTCCGCACGGCTCGAAGCGCGACGGCATCAGGAACAGATCCGAGCCGGCGTAAATGTGCTGTGCCAGCACCGGTTTGAACCCGATCGTGGCGGCGACCTTGCGCGGGTTGTCGCGCGCGCTGGCCCGGAACATCTCCTCGTATCGGGCATCGCCGGCACCAAGCACCACGAACTGCAGGTTGAGCCGCATCAGCCCCCACATGATGTTGGCGATCAGGTCGAGGCCTTTCTGGTCGTACAGGCGGGAGATCAGCCCGATCACCGGGATCGCCGGGTCCTGCGGGAGGCCGACTTCCTTCTGCAGCGCGAGCTTGTTCTCGACCTTCTTTTCGATGCTGCCGATGTCGTAGTTGGTGGCCAGCGACGCGTCGGTCGAGGGGTTGAAGACGTCGTAGTCGATGCCATTGATGATCCCGTGCAGCTTGCTGCGAAAGACGCTCAGCAGCGGGTCCATCTTTTCGCCGTACTCGGGCGTCAGGATTTCTTCGGCATATCGATGGCTGACGGTGTTGACGACGTCGGAGAAATAGAGCCCACGGCCGAGGAGGTTGACGATGTCGTCGAGTCCGGGCATACCGGGCTTGATCAGGCCCCATTGCTCCAGGTCCGCCAGGTGCAGCGCGCCGTAGCCGAAGACGCCCTGGAAGGCGAGATTGTGAATGGTCAGCACCGTGGCGATGTCGGCGTAGAAGGGATCAGCGCCGTAGAGCCGTGCCAGCATGTTGGGAATCACCGCCGTGTGCCAGTCATTGACATGGATCACGTCGGGGCGGAAGTCCAGGGGCCGCAGCATCTCGAGCGCGGCCCGGCTGAAATAGATGAAACGCGCGTCGTCGTCCCAGAAGCCGTACATGCCGTCGCGACCAAAGAATTGCGGGTTCTCGATGAAGTAGATCGGCACCTCGCCGGCGATCCGTCCCTCGAGGACGTCAGCATTGACCGGTTGGTGCGCCAGCGGGACCCCGAGATTGCTGACGATGCGTCGCAATCCGTACTTCTCGACATCGATGCTGCCGTAGCGCGGCATGACGACGCGGACGTCGTGACCCATCGCCTTGAGCGCCTTGGGCAGCGCGCCGGCCACATCGGCCAGGCCGCCCACCTTGGCGAAGGGTGCGACCTCGGCCGCGACCAGCAAGATCTTTAGCGGTTGCTGGTGCCGTCCGGAAAAGACGTCGCCCGGCACGCGTACCGGGATCGAGCCGGAGGGAGGGAGCTGTTCCACGGCCTTGCCTCCTTCGAGGGCGACCGCCACCATTTCGACCGTCTCGCCGGGGTGGTGCCCGAGCACGTCGAAGGGCACAGCAAACGCGACCGCCTCGCCAGCGGTGCTACGGCCCGCCCAGCGCGGCTGCCCCAAGTGCGCATCGGGCGCCAGCGCCCGCAACTCCAACTCCAGCTCTGAACCGCTGGGCCGCACCGTCAAACGGAACGCGGGGTCGAAGCCGAAGTTGCCGTCACTGCGCTGTGTCGGACTGCCGGAGAAGAAGATCTCGAGCTCGATCGGTCGCGGCCGATCCGCGTGGAGCAAATCGAATCGCAAGTAAAGGTTGTGATCGTCGTGACCGAACCAGATCCGCCGCACGGCCCCCTTGGGGGGGTGCATCGCGCCGAAGAGCGCGCTCACGTCCACGTACCCGCCCGCCTCCCACTCCGCCTGATCCACCTGGCCGTTGAGCTTGGGCGTGATCTTCCGATCGGGCCGCTTGGAGGCTGATCCCCCGCCTTCCCTGGCGATCGGCCGATAGAGGTTGGCCGGGGGCGGCCGCCGCAGCGACATATAGATGTTGCGGAGATGGAGCCTGAAGAGGCTATCCCAGATCTGGTCCATCCCCGAATCGTGCGATCGGCCGAACCACCAGAACCAGTCGCTGCCCTCGGCGATCAGTGCCTCGCGGCGCGCCGACGCGAGCGACTCAGGCTCATCCGCCTGTCGTTCGCGCTCGCTGAGGAAATCGCGCGCCTCGGCCAGCAGGTCCCAGGCCACGTTGTGTTCCTCGTCGCCGACCCAGGTATCGAAGTTCGCATTGATCCAGGAGCCGGGATGAATGCGAGAGAGCGAGCCGTCGGCCGGAAACGCCCCGAGGAATTCTGAAACCGTCACCGCTTTCAGCTGAGGCTCATCCATCAGCCGGCGGTAGAGCGAATGGAGGAAGGGGTTGCCGTTGGCCTCGTACGAATCCCAGCAGTTTTCGCCGTCCAGGGCGATCACCGCCAGGAACGGTGTGTCCTCCTGCTGCTGCTGGATGGCGCGAAGCCGGTCGACGAGGTCCCCGGCTGCCTGATCGGCTGGCGAATTCTGGCACTCGAAGCCAATCGCGTTCGAGAGCCTGGCGTCGCGGAAGAGGAGATGAATCGGCGGGCCGTTGCCCTGTACGCGGTAGGGTTGGTAGAGCAAGCCGGGCTGGGTCACCTGCCCCTGGGCATCCCGCGTGATCGGACTCGCGAGTGACCGCGAGAGGACGCCCTCGTCACTGAGCATCCACTCGAGTTTGTGATCGGCTGCCAAGCGGACCGCGTCATCGGAGATGGCGGCCTCCGGTGGCCAGAGCCCGCGCGGCCGGCGGCCGAAGTGCCGCGTATGCGTCTCGATGCCGAGGCGCAGCTGATCGGCAGCGTCGTCGAGATGCTTGAATGGCCGCCGCGGCATCGCCAGGTCGGGTCGTGCCACCCGCGCGATACCAAGGTCCGCGATCAGGGGCAGGATGGGATGGTAGTAGGGGCTGGTGATCAGCTCCGCCTGCCCGCGCTCCTGCAGCTCGCGATATTTGGGCAGCACCTTTCGGAGCAATTCGAGCTGGATCCGCAGCACGGGCTCGACGTCCGCGTCAGAAAAGACCCGCCCCTTGCGGACCAGCTCGGCAATCTCCGGGTCGCGCTCCATCAGCTCGGGGCCGATCCATGAAAGGTTGAACCACACGACCAGATCACGCAACTCCTCGTCGGAGAAGAGCGTTGCCATGCCATCGTTGGACGGGCGCGACCAGGCTTGCTCCCGCTTGCGTACGAGCTCCAGGTAGCGCGGATACTGACGGACGCGCCGGATCTGGCTCGACTCGGTCATCCATCGCGCGATAAAGGCGCGCTCGTCGCCGCTGAGCGTGGAGACGGGGCGGCGGGCGAGGTCCAGGTAGACGTCCTGGAAACCACCGTCGGCGTAATCCTGGATCTGCGTCACCAGTGCCGGCACCAGGTTGAAGGTCTGCTTGATGGCCGGATAATCGTCGAGCAGGGCCGGCATCTTGTAGTAGTCCTTGGCGGCGCGCAGCCGAACCCATGGCAGCAGGAAACTGTTGGTGAGGTCATCCTTGTAATAAGGCTGGTGCATGTGCCAGACGAAGGCCACATGCAGGGGGCGCGTCACGGGGAAAGAGTCTAGCTAACCGACCGCTTTTTTCAGCGGCTCCGGCATGACCATGTGGTAGACGTAACGCAGGTGGGGGGAGTACTCGATGGTGATGCGGTCACCCGGCCGCAGCTCATCGAAGGCCGACCGGTTGACGCGGAAGGCTTCGGCCCAGAGCCGTTTGGTCATCATCCGATCGCCCCCCTGCACAGCGATGCGGTAGGTCCGGCCGAAGAGGCCGACGTCGCGGCGCATGCCCACCACCACGCCGACCATGGAGGATCGCCGGGCGGCAAGGTCGAGGCCGCTGCGAACGAGCACGATGACGCCGATCGGCACGACCGTGCCGGATGCGCCGAGGGTGAAAAGCATCAGGTACACGAGCCAGCGCGCCCCCGGGTGGATGATCGCCTCCGCCAGCTCCGGCCCGACAAAGTAAAGCGCCAGCAGCCCCAGCACGATGGAGACAAAACCGAGCGCGGCCGTCATCAAGGGCGGCTCGCCCCGGCAGATGGTCCACAGGTGCCATTTGACGCGCGGCCGCATCGGGCGGCCGTCCGGGCCGACGGCGATCATCAGTTGGCCCCAGGGCATGGACCCGCCGACGAGCCGCAGCAGGAGCAGCACGCCAATGGCCACCGCGACCATGGCCGGAAACGGAGGCACGGGCAAGGAAGGCACCCCTGCGGTATAACCCGGACGCGCCGCTCGACCTTGCAGCCGCTGAATACGGATCGTATTCGCCTCCCGGTGAGGGCAGGGTAAGGGCTAGAGCGTGGCCGGTCCGGGACGGGCGCTCGTGTATTGGCGGACCTTGTCGCGCAGCTTTGGCAAGGGATCGGTCTTCAGGAAGTACTCGTCACAGCCGGCCTTTTTTGCCTCCTCAGGGGTCGCCATCCCGGCGGTATAGACGATGACCTTGATGTCCGGCGAGTAGCGGCTTTCACGGATCCGCCGGCAGAGTTGGAGCCCGTCGATCCCCGGCATCTGGATGTCGGCCACCACGACCGCCGGCTGGCTCTCGACGCATAGCCGCCAGGCCTCTTCGCCGTCCTTGGCTTCCATGACTTCGTGGCCATCGAGCTCGAGCAATGTCCGGAGCATCGTCCGAACGTCCTTGTCGTCATCGGCGACAAGCACGGGGGGTTCGTCGTTTGCCGGAATTGAAGCGGGGACGCCACTCACAGCAGTCCCCTCACTTCCATTTCTTTCGAATTCTAGGGTGGCTCGGTATCAGCCGTAAAGGACTCGCCGTATCCCGGTTTTCCGCGGGTCCCGATGTGCGCTAGCCGGTAACCGTGAACGGCGGTTTCGACTCACACATACTCGTCCATGGCGCGCAGGAAGTTGACGTAGACGCGCTGCTGCTCCCGAAGGATGCCCAGACCGCCGAGCTCCCACCATTCATCCGGGGTGAAGTAGGCGGAGACCTCCGCCTGCGCGCCGGCCTTGGAAAACCACTGGATCAGGTGAAGGTTGTCGGACTGCAGCAACCACATGGCGATATCGATCAGGTGCGGGTGCTTGGTCAGCTTCGCCTTGTTATAGATGTGGTGCATCAGCCGGAAGATGCCCTGTTGCGCCTCGTTCCCCAAGAAGAAGTCCATGCCGCCATCTCCGGCCCAGGTGCATCCGTACTCCGGCAGCGGCATCTCATGGGCGTCCTTGAAGCTGGCAATCGCCTCCGACGGCGACAGGTAGCGCATCTTGTTCTTGGCGAAGTCGGCGTGGAGCGCGTGCATGAAGGGGAAGATGCCCGAGTCGGCCCGGTGGTGCTCGCCGAAGGTCTCGAAGTCCCAGGCGAGAAAGACGAACTCGCCCATCGCCTGCCGGATCCAGGTCGCGTAGGTATCGGCCATCAGCGGCCAGCCATTCCACTGGCGATTGCTGAAGCGGTAGCCGACGTCGTCGCTCAGCTCGTAATGACGGGTGAGGAGCCGCATGTCCTCGTTGGGATAGCGGTAGAGGTGCGTCGGTTCGCGCCAGCCCATCACCCACGGCCGGCCGTCCATGACGGCGCCTTTGAAACCGCTGAGCTGCAACTGGAAGTAGACATCGTTCGACATGAACATCTCGGTCGTGTCGGTGACGGTGATCGTTTTCTGGAAGGTGTCCTCGAGCTGGTGCTTGCCCCAGGCCATCCGCTCGGCGAAAGCGCCGATGTCGAGATAAAAGATGAAGGAGTGATAGGGCTCGACCGCGACCAGTTCGACGTTCTCGTGGCTCACCAGCTTCTGGAAGCCGGTCAATACGTCCGGGCCGTAACGGCGCATTTGTAGCAGCAGCGACACCGAGAAGCCCAGCGAGATCTTCATCCCCTTGTCGACCAGTGACTGGAAGAGCTCGGTGCCGGGCCGGTAGCTGTATTTCGCCACCTTGTCGAAGTAGCGCCGGTCCATTTGATCGTCGAAGATCAGCGCGTCCATCTTCTCGGGCGGGGTGCCGCGCGGGATCAGCTGCGCGGGCAGCCGGATTCGGCGCGGCTGGTGCGCGACCATGTAGATGACCAGCGAGTTAGGCATCGCTATCTATCCTCTCAGACGGGACCTTCAGCCCCTGCTTCAGGGCGACGAATTCGAGGCGTTGCAAGAAGATGTCGATGACGCGCTGCCAGGTGTAGTCTCGCGCCGTCCGCTGGGCGGCGATCCGCAGGTTGCGCGCCGTCTCCGGACGCGCCGCCAGGTGGTTGACATAGGCGACAATCTCGGCCGCGTCCTCGGTCTCGATGACGATCGCGTTCTTGAACGGTTCGGCGTATTCCTCGCCGGTGGCGCCGACGAAGGCGACGCCGCCGGAGGCCATCGCCTCGAGGCCCACCAGGCCGAACGGCTCGTGCCCGCTGTTTGCCAGGGTCGCGGTCGCCGACGCGTAGAGCACCGGCAACAGGTCGTCCGGTAGGAACGCGGTGACGTTCCAAATGTCGGCGTCCTGATGCTCCTTCAGCGTCTTTGCCAGCCCGGCCACGTCGTCGATGCGAGTAGACAGCGCCGCCACTCGCAGCCCGCGCTGCTCCGCAAAATCGAGCACCTCTCCGCCGAAGGGTTCGAGGCCGCCGCGCATCAGCAGCCGGGTGGTCACCCCGCGGTCCTTCAATTGGGCGACGGCGGCGATCGCCTGGTGCCAGCGTTTGTCCGGGCTGAAGCGGCCGATCTTAAAGAGGAACGCTTGTGCATTCACCGCGGCGCGCACCGCCCGCACCTGCGCCTGGCTCACCCGGGCGATCATCGACCCGGGGATGCCGTTTGGCACCACGATCGGATTGACGCCCCAGCGCCACATGATGTGCTTCATGTAGCGGCTCACCGTCATCAAGGTCGTGACAAAGGAAAGCTGACCCCAGTTGATTCGATGGAAGGAGAAGTGATTGTTGGCGTTCCAGAGCAGGAGGCAGCGGTCTCGCAGGCCGGCGAAGTAGAGCCCATCCGAGATCAGACTCATCGCATGGGCGATGTGCCACTCCTCACCGAGCACGACGACCGTCTTCCCCCGCGCAATCGCCGGCTTGATGTAATCCTTTACGAGCGCATCCGGCAGGCTGCGGTTGAGGTCGGCGACCTTGTCATCCTCGCCGTCGTAGACGCCCACCGGGTGAAAGCGGCTGATCCACTGGCTCCAGCGATGCAGCCATAACCGCCCGTCGAGCGCGCTCTCATCGGCTGGCAGCTTGGGGTCGCCGACGAAGAACAGGTGCGTCTCGAAGCCTCGCTCGGCCAGCGCCCGCGATAGCTCCTTGACCCGCACGCCGAGGCCGCCGGCCTGCGAGTACTCGTCGGGACCCTCGAAGGAGAGCAGGATGAAGGTGGTCTGCTCAGGCTCCAGCATCAGCGAACCCTTGCCCCCAACACCTCGAGTGCGTAAGCGTGAATCTGCGGGGACAGCGACGCCAGCAGCGTGGTGCGCGTGTCCAAACGAACCGAGACCGACTCGATCGACCCGCCTTGATAGTCGGTCGCGATCCCGCCGGCCTCACGGAGGATGAGGATCGGGCCCGCCAGGTCGAAGGACCGCACCGGCGCGGGCGTCACCTGGAGTGAGACCCCACCAGACGCCGTATGGCAGAGGTTGAGCGCCGCCGAGCCGAGCTGGCGGACCTTCTCCGATAGGGCGAAGATGGGCGCGGCTCGCTCGCGCGCTTCCGCCCCGGATGGCGCGTCGAGCTGGACCAGCGGAA
Source organism: Candidatus Dormiibacterota bacterium (assembly GCA_035947855.1). Taxonomy (GTDB): domain Bacteria; phylum Chloroflexota; class Dormibacteria; order CF-121; family CF-121; genus CF-13. Next base: position 9,297 of record DASZJR010000137.1, on the reverse strand, counting down.
TCGAGCGTCCGTCAAATGCTGGTGGTGTCGGCCGAAGCGGCTCACCCATGTGAAACGCGCCGGCTCCCGAAATCGCGTGGTATTCGTCCCCGGTCACCAGGTTCTGGACATAACCGAGCCGCACGTCCGAAACCCGGTCACCCTCAGTGACGGCGAGCACGACCGCATAGTATGGCAGCCCCATCTTGGCGTTGTAGCTCCCGTCCAGCGGGTCGGCCAGCACCAACGGCTCGCCCCCGAAGTCGCGCTCACCGAGCTCCTCCGAGATCAACCGGAAGCGCAGGCCGCTGCGATAGGCTTGCTCCAGGTGGCGGACCACGATCTCTTCGGCAAGCTGGTCGAGATAAATGGTTTGGTCGCCGCCGGCGCCGAGGCCGACCTCCTCGCGTCCCCGGGGCGTGCCGGCGAGCGGCGGGATCGTGGCGCGGATCTCCGCGGCGATGGCGCGGAAGATGGGAAGCCAGGCTGGTGAGGTCACTCAGTGAGGTGGCCGGCAGGCCGTCGAGTCGCTATGGTACGCCAACGCCACCGATCGCCGGGCTTCCGACGGACCGGCTCCGCCCCTGGTTGACCCTCGTCGCGCTCGCGCTGCTGGTCAAGGCGGTGCTCGTCACGCTCACGCTGATCGAGTTCGGGGCCGCCCCCGACCCGTTGACGGCGCTCGGCCAGACTTGGGACCGGTGGGATGCCCAGCATTACCTCTACCTCGCCACGCACGGTTACGGAGCTGCGGGCGATGCCCGGAACCTGATCGCCTTCTTCCCCCTCTACCCGGCGCTGATCAGCGGCGTGTCGGCCCTCGGGCTGCCGGCGCGAACCTCGGCCTTGCTGATCAGCAACGTTGCCGGCGTGGTCGCCGCCATCCTCCTCTACGAGGTCGCCCGGGTGGATGGTCAGGAGAAGGCGGCCTGGCGCGCGGCGGCGTTCTTCACCGTCTTCCCCACGGCGTACTTCTTACTCGTCGGTTACACGGAGGCGCTCTTCTGCGCGCTAACCTTCGGCGCCGTCCTGGCGACGCGCCGCCAGAAGTGGCTGTCGGCCGGCCTGCTGGGCGGCCTCGCCGCGGCATCGCGGCTCACCGGGTTAGCGCTCCTTCCCTTGCTGGTGATCGAGCTGGTCGTGGCGCGGCGCGCGCTACGTAGCCTCTGGCAGCTGATCGCCCCACCGCTACTGGTCGTGCTCGGCTTCTTCGCATATCTCCTTACCAACCTGCTCGTCCTCGGCGATCCGCTCGCCTTCGTCGCGGTGCAGCGGGACCACTGGGCGCATTCGCTCGCGCCCCCCTGGCAGGGGCTGGCCGGCGCGGTGAATGGCATCAGCTGGCGCGTGCCCTGGGAAAAGCTCACGGTCGGCGGCGGAGAGATCGCCGGCGGCATCGCGGCCTACCTCGCGACGACCCTGAGCTGGTTGCGGCTGCGGCCCGCCGACGCCGCCTACGCGACCGTCGTCACAGTGATGGTGACCTTTCTGCCCTTCTGGCTGAGCATCCCCCGATATCTCCTCGGGATGTATCCACTCTTCCTGCTGGCCGGGCGGATCACCCGCCGCTGGCTGTATCTCCCGCTGGTGGCGCTGTCCTTTGTCGCGCTGGTGGTCTTCGGGCTGGCCTTCGGTCGCGGCTACTGGGCGTTCTAGAGAAGGCGCGTCAGTACGAAGCTGGCGATCGCGTAGATCAGGTAGCCGATCAGGATCTGGCCGAAGCTGAGCGCGATGTGAAGGTTCATGATGCCGTTGAGGACGGCGAAGGACAGGCCGAACAGCAGCGCGTTGAGGACGATGACAAACAGTCCCAGGGTCAGGAGCGTGACCGGCAGGGTCAGGATCAGGAGGACCGGCCGGATGATCGTATTCACCAGCGCCAGGATCAGCGCCATGACGACCGCCGCCCAGAGGGTTCCTCCGCGAATGCCCCAGACCACGTAGAAGACGAAGAGCAGAGCGACGACGTGGATCAGGAAGCGGACGAACACGCCTGCATTCTAGCCGCCTCAGTGGACCGCATAGATGTCGTAGTTCGGCGTGTGTAGCAGCACTCGGAACTGGGCGTTGAAGTAGTCGACGTTGACTTGGTAAGCGCCGCGTTCATGCGGCCCGATCACGATGTAGTCGACGTGGTAACGGCTGAGCAAGCCGAGCGTATCCGGGCCACCCTGGTAGATGCGGGCGATGTCCACCTCCCGCTGGGAATAGTTGATCCCGTAGCTCCAGAGCCAGCCGGGGTAGCTCATCAGCACCGGACGCCCGGCCAGGTCGGCGATCGCATTGGTCGGTTCCTCGGCGGTGACGAAGACCGCATGCGGGTCGGTCTGCCGGCGCACCTCCGCGGCCAGTTGCACCTCTTCGCTCGTGAACCAGACGTAGGCCGGTCCTTGCCCCGGCAGGAATTGCACCAGCGAGAGGACGCCCGACGCGACCAGGCTCAGCCAGATCGCGGCCGCGAGGATGGTGCCCACAACGTGCGCGCGGGCGAGCCGGACGAGCAGCGCGCCCACCGCCACCGCGCTGGCCATGTACCAGAAGACCAGCAGTTTGGTGTTGTCCCAATCCCAGGGCTGGAACTTGACCAGGTTGGCGGCCAGAAACACCACGCTGAAGGGCGCGATCAGCAGCCGGGCGCGCCCGCGCAGCGCCAGCGGGCTCAGCAGAGCCGGTAAGAGCAGGGGCCAGAAGAGGCCCGTGTTCTTGATCCAGAACCATGGTGGGAAGTCGGTGCCCGACATCCAGCCGATCAACCACCGTGGGTACTGGTGCTCCGGGGGCGCGCCGGGGTCGCCGGGCACCGCCATCAGCAGGCGCGGCACGGCGAGCAGCAGCGTCACCGCCAAGAAGCCGAGCCACGCGGGCCGTGGGAAGAGCAGCGCCCAGCAGGCGGTCACGATGCCGAGCACCAGCAGGCTGTGCACGTGGAAGAACGGCAGCAGGCCGGTCAATCCGCCCGCGACGAGGAAGGCGACCGCCTCGCTCTTCAACGTCCACCGCCGCCACGACGAGCGGATCGTCGTGAGGGTTTCGCGCCAACGGAAGAACGGCGTGGCCATGAGCGGCGGGGTCAACAGCAGCAGGACCGCCAACACTATCGCGGCGCCGAAGACGAAAGATCGCTGCGGGAGATAGTAGGAGAGGATCGGGTTGTACCACTGGACGTTGAGCGTCGGGTCAAGGCATCTCGGGTCCGGGCACGAGCGGTCGTAGTCGCGCGCGATGTGAATCAGGGCGTTGATCAGCCCGAGCCGCGAGGCGTCGCCGAAGAAGAACAGGAACCCAACACCGCCGCCCACCAGGGTCAGCGTCACCGCCACCACGCCGGCGCCGATCCCGCCGGTGACCCGCCGTGCCCAGAGGATCAGCCCGCTGAGCGCCAGGACGGTCATCGCCCAGCTTGGCCAGATGAGCGACGCCGGGATGCTCCAGCCGCCGCCGAGTAGCAGCGCACTGGCGAAGTCGGGCGCGAAAGGATAGCGGAACGGTGTCCCGGCGAAGATCGGATTCTGCGGCGGCAGGTTGTGGCCGTAGACGAAGGCCGTGGCGTAGCTAGCGTGGAAGGCCCAGTCCGACCAGGTGGCGTTGTAATGCGCCAACCAGACGTCGGGCGTGACCTCGACCACGCGCGCGAAGAGGAAGCCCATGACCAGCGCTATTGCGACGATTGCAATAGGGGCCCCGCTCCGGCGTGGAAAAGCGGGGAGAGAATATCGCGCCCGGTGACGCCAGAGCAACCAGCCACCCGGGACAAGTCCGGCGAGCGCCAGCAGCAGCACGAGACCGACCGTGACCCCGACAGCCAGCGCAGCGACATAGCCCAGCATCGTGATCGCGACCACCGCCAGCACGAGGCCGATCACCACCCGCTCGCCCGCCATCAGCCATGGGGGTCCGCCCGCCGCCAGGCCCAATCCGAGGACCAGGCAGCCCGCAACCAGCGCTAGCCCGGGGAGGTCCAGTAGCAGAGACACCAGTTGGGTAGCGGTTTGACGAGGGCGAACCAGACGTGGCTGTTCAAGGCGTTCGCGGTGAGCGGGAGTCCCGTCCACAACGGATAGAAATAGAGGAAGAAGGCGATCACCATCACGAGGTAGGCGTAGGCCGGCACCGCGCCGTTGATGCGGAGCGCCAGGCCGGGAAGGTGGCCGCGCAGCGAGTGGAGATAGGTGAGCACCAGTGCGAGCGCCAGGAACATCGCCGGCAAGCCGCCCAGCATGTGATAGAGAAAGAGCCCGCGAGGTACCCGCGAGAATGGGAGCCAGGCGGCGAGGAAGGCGACGAGCATGAAGATCGAGAGGTAGAGTCGCTGGTCCACCGGCCCGGCCCCATCGCGTAACGCCATCTCGGTCGACTCCAACGCATGCCGCGAACGGTAGTCGCGGATCATGGCCGGCAGCCCGACCGCGATCCCGATCAAGGAAAAGGTGGCGGCCCACCAGATCAATGGGTTGCCGAGGTTGAAGATCTCCGCCACCAACGTCGAGCCGCTCGTCTGGTCGATACCGAGCCCGCTGCCCGTGTAGTAATAGACCACCGGACGGAAATCGAGCGGCCACGACCACCAGGGGCTGTAGAAGATGTGAGGCGCCGTCAGCGTGAGGTGGTAGTGCCAGGTCTGCCAGTGCCATTCGCGGAGCTCGGTCCAGGCCGAGCCGAGGTTGAAATGAAAGGGCGCGAAGGACAGCGCAGGCTGCGGAAGATTCGTGATGCCGTGGGTGATCGTCAGGTAGCGGATGAAGCTCAGGCCGTAGAAGACGGCGGGCAACAAGGCGAGGCTCAGCAAGGCGACGCCGGCGGTGGCGCCGTCGTAGCGCGTCCAACGAAGGATGAGCCGGATGGCCAGGATCACGATGATCGTGCCGTAGGCCGCCAGCGTCGTCCACTTGGCGCCGAGCGCCAGCCCCAGCGTGATGCCGGTGAGCACGATCATCCATCGTCGTCGCACGACGCTGTCGGCGTTGAGGTGGAGGTGGAACAGGAGGTAGGCGAGGACCACCAGCGTGATGGGGATGATGTCGATCACTGCGGTACGCGACTCGACGAAGGTCATGCCGTCGAAGGCCGTCAGCACGCCGGCGGCGACAGCAAAGAATCGCACCGTCAGCAGCTGGCGGGCCAGCAGGTACATGAGGGGGATGAGCGCGGTACCGAAGAGCGCCGGCATGAAGCGCCAGCCGAACGAGTTGAAGCCGAAGAGCTTGATGCCCAGGGCGATGATCAGCTTGGCGAGCGGCGGCTCCGGGTCGAAATAGTCGCGACCGAGGAGGTCATTGTGGGCGTCGTTGGCGAAGTAGAGCTCGTCGAAGATAAAGGGCGAGTTGGGGGCGATGTCGTTCGGCTTGCCCAGGCCCGGAAGCGAGGGGTCCTGGTAGTTGTGCCCGATGCCCCAGGCACTGATGGGTGCCGACGATCCGGGGTGGGCGAAGACATCGAGGAAGATCGGACTGCCGAAGCGAAGGATCCCCGCCATCAGCGTGAGCGCGATCAGCCAGTACAGGTCGCGCCGGTCGAGGCGCCACCAGGCGGCGCGCGTTTGTCTCAACTCGATTGACCGCGCACCCGGCTCTTCATTTGCGCGACGAACTCGTCCACGCGCGCGATCGGGACCACGATGTCGGCCCCGGCGACGAGGCGCGGGCCGAGCTGCCGTTCGGCCGACTCGACCAGGTCCGGCTGGCGGCGATCGAGCCGGATGTAGACGGCGGGTTCGCGGCCCAACCGCCGGACGAAGCGGTTCACCAAGCGTCGGCGCTCGGCCGGCTGAAACGCCACCTCGAGCGGCTGACGTCGCACGCGCGCCAGCGCGCTATAAGGCAACTCCAGGTGACGGAGCAGGTAGCGAACCCGCAGCCCGTCATCGGTGATCTCCACGTAGGCGATCTTTTGCATCACCCAGAACGCCAGGAGGATCGCGCCGCAGAGGACGGTCACCGGGACCAGGGAAATGATCGACAACTTCCGATACAGGTTGTAGCCGATGAGCGCCAGCCCGATGATGAACAGCGCCCCGTAAAACCATTTGCCGTCGCTCCACCGCTGCGTCGCGTAGCGGATGGGATAGCGGCGCCCGGTCTCGCTCATCGAGCCTCGCGGACGGTGCCGGTACGCTCCATCAGATGGTCGGCACCCTCATAGTGGGTGTCGAGATTGGGCTGCGCCAGGAGCCACTGCCAGTACTCGCGAGCCATCGCCTCGAGCCCGCTCTGCGCCTCCCAGCCGGCCGCTTTCATCCGGCTGACGTCGGGCACCGAGTGCCGCGCATCACCGACGCGATAGCGACCCGGCGTTTCTGGCGCAAGGTCCCGCTCGGCGACGCGCAGGAGGATCCGCGCCAGGTCCATCACTGTGTGCGCCCGACCGCTGGCGACGTTGTAGGCGCCCGGCGCCAGCCCGGCAAGCGCGGCGACGTTGGCGCGTGCCACATCGTCGACGTCGATGAAGTCGCGCAGCTGATGCCCGTCTTCGAGCAGCTGCGGGGTCTGGTCATGAGCGAGCCGCAGCGCGAAGATCCGCAAGGCGCCGTAGTAGGCGTTTTGAAACGGTTGCGCCCGTCCCTGGACGGCACCATAGCGAAGGATGATCCATTCGATCCCATGCCGATCGCCGAGGAGCCGGACAAGATCCTCCTGCGCCAGCTTGCTCAAGCCGTAGGCGCTGGTCGGTCGTGCGACCGACTCGTCGGTGACCATGGGCGTGATCGCGCCGCCGCAAATCGGACATGGTGGATCCCAGATACCCCGCTCGAGCGCGTCAAGCCGGCGCGGCTGCGGGAAGACATCCCCGTCCTTGCCGCAACGATATTTCCCCTCACCGTAGACGGCCATCGAGGAGCCGAGCACGACCCGCCGCACCGACGTCTTCCCCTCGAGCAACAGCTCGAAGAGAATCGCCGTGCCGACCGCATTGACGTGGAAGAGTTTGCTGAAGGACGGCAGGTAATCGTGGTGATCCGCGAGGTGCAACACGACCTCGTTCTCCTTGAGCGCCTTGACCCAATCCTCGCGCTTGCGGACGTCCCCCTCGACCAGCTCCATCCCCGCCGGAAGGGCCGGTGGGCCGTCGTGCGCCGGCGGCGAGAGATTGTCGAGAACGGTGACCTGGTGCCCCTGCTTCAGCAGAAGCTCCCCGGTGCGCTGACCAATGAAGCCGGCCCCGCCGGTGATCAGCACCTTCATTGCTGGGGACTATAGCTGACGCTCGATCGGGGTCCGATCCTGTCCTGTGACAGCGCCGTTACCGCCTCTTCACTGCTCCTTAACACCCCCACATTTATCGTGATCCCCGCTTCCCCTTCCTTGAAGGCCGAGACCCCAATCTCGGCCTTTCTTCTTTTTTCGGGGTCACATCCGTGCCCCTTCCAGCGACCGTTGACAGTCGCAACTCGGGGTGGTCGGGATCACCGGGATCAGGGTGGCGAGCAGGTCGCGGACCCTCGCGATGTTCGCGGCCAGCACCCGCATCACATCCTGGGCCTGCACCGCCGTCACCTCGGGCGCTCCCTCGACGCCGGCGTCGTAGTCCGTGACGAGCGAGAGATTCAGGTAACACATCTCGAGCTCGCGCGCAAGGATGACCTCGGGGTACTGGGTCATGCCGACGATGTCCCACCCCATGCGCGAGTACCAGCGGCTCTCGGCGCGCGTCGAGAAGCGCGGGCCCTGCACCACGACGACGGTTCCGGTCGGGCGGAAGCGCAGCGACTGGTCGCCGGCGACGCTCGCGGCGAGCGCGCGCAGCTCCGGGCAGTAGGGATCGGCGGCGCTGATGTGGACGACCTCCGGTCCGGGGTAGTAGGTGTCCGACCGGCCGGTGGTGCGGTCGATGAACTGGTCGCAGATCACCAGGTCGCCCGGATGAAGCTCCGGCTGCAAGCTGCCGACGGCGGACGGCCCGATGATGCGGCGCACACCAAGCTCACGCATCGCCCACACGTTGGCGCGGTAATTGACGAAGGGTGCCGGGATGGTGTGCTTTTTGCCATGGCGCGGGAGAAAGGCGACGCGTCGGCCACCAACCTCCGCCACCGAGATCGGCGCGCTCGGCGGGCCGTAGGGCGTCTCGACCGTAACCTGCTCAGCACCGGCGAACCATTCATAGAAGCCGGAGCCGCCGAACACACCGATCTCAGCCGACGAAGGCATCAGACGAGGACGTGACCGCGCGGTGAGACCTGCTCCTCGTAGCGGGCGAGGTCGGTGATGCGCGCCCGCGATGAGCAGACCGGGCAATCGGGGTCGCGTGGAAACGTAGTCGTCCGCGTCTCGCCAAGAAGCCCGTCGTGCTGGAAGATCCGCCCGCTGAGCGGAGTGCCCACACTGAGGATGACCTTGAGGGCTTCCTCCGCCTGCACGCTGCCGATGACGCCGGTGGCGGCCCCGATGACGCCAGCCTCCTCGCACGTCTGCACCGCGCCAGGCTCGGGCGGTTCGCGGAAGAGACAGCGCAGGCATGGGCCGTCGGGCACGACGGTCGTCACCTGGCCGCCCCAGCGCAGCACCGACCCGTACACCATGGGCTTGCGAAGCAGCACCGCCGCGTCGTTAAGGAGGAACTTTGTTTCGAAGGCATCCGTGGCATCGATCACTAGGTCGTAGTCGGCAAACAACGGAGCGACGTTGGACGCTCGGATGTTCTCGTGGCGGGCGTCGATGCGGATTCCGGCGTCGATCAAGAGCAAGTGGCCCGCGGCCGCCTCGACCTTCGGCCGGCCGACGTCGCACTCCTCGTAAATGATCTGGCGGTTGAGGTTCGACGCCTCCACGTCCTGGTCATCGATAAGTCCGAGGCGGCCCACGCCGGCCGCGGCGAGATAAATCGCCACGGGCGAGCCGAGGCCGCCGATGCCCACGATCGCGACCGCGGCGCGCTCGAGTTTCTGCTGGCCAGCTTCGCCGACCTCGTCAAGGATCAGCTGACGATGATGGCGCGCATCGATCATGAGCGCGCCTCCACACCAACAAACGCGTCGTAATCGACAAGGCGCTGCACCGTGGGCCGATCGCCGCAGACCGGACAGGCGCGGTTGCGCCGGTAGCGAACTTCGCGGAAGGTCATCGCCATGGTGTCGTGCAGCAGCACGCGGTTGACCAGCCCGTCACCGACACCGGTGATCAGCTTGATCGTCTCGGCGGCCTGAATGGTGCCGATGATGCCCGGCAGCGCGGCAAAGACGCCGACGTCTTCCGATTCTTCGATGGCTCCCGCCGGGGGTGGCTCCGGATAGAGGCAGCGATAGCAGCCGTGACCGGGGACGAAGACCGTCACCTGGCCTTCGATGCGAAAGATGCTGCCGTGTACCAGCGGTTTGCGAAGCAG
>DASZJR010000136.1:0-3695 GCA_035947855.1 Candidatus Dormiibacterota bacterium | reverse complement strand
TCGTCGCCGGGCTCGCCTTGATTGGCTTCGGAACCGTGGCTGCGGCTAGCTCTTTAGTTCGACCGGGATGATGGTCTGCTTGAGCAGCTCGGTGCCGCGCAGCACCTGCGCCTCCGCGGGGATTCCAACGGGCCAGTCGGTCAGGAAGTGCTGGAGATCCTCGACGTTCTTGATGGTGTGATTCGCCAGGCTCACCAGGACGTCTTCTTTCTTCAGACCCGCGCGCTGCGCCGGGCCATTCGCATCGAGGTGGGCCACCCGGACGCCGCTGTCCTGATCGAGCTGGTAGTAGCGGTTGACGCGGCGATGGATCGGCCAGGTCTCACCGGTGACGCCGAGGTAGGAACGGACCACATGGCCATCGCGAATCAGCAGCGAGACGACCCGCTGCGCCGTGTTGCTCGGCACGGCAAAGCAGATGCCCTGCGCCATGGAAATGATCGCGGTGTTGATGCCGACCACCTGGCCGCGGGTATCAACCAGCGGTCCGCCCGAGTTGCCGGGGTTCAGCGCGGCATCCGTCTGGATGATGTTCTCAATGGTGCGGCCGCTCTGCGCCCGCATGGTGCGGCCGACGGCACTGACGACCCCGGTCGTCACCGTGGATTGAAACCCGAAGGGGTGCCCGATTGCCACCACCAGCTGTCCGACCTTGAGCTGGCTGGAGTCGCCCAAACGGGCGTGGGGGAGACCGGCGCCCGACGCCCGTAGGACGGCGAGGTCGGTATGAGGATCTTTGCCGACGAGTTCCGCCTTCAAAGAGGACCCGTCACGCAGCGTGAGCTCGTAGGCTTTCACGGCACTCACCACGTGGCTGTTGGTGAGGGCGTAGCCGTCAGGCGTGATCAGCATCCCGGTGCCGACGCCGCTGACGCCGACCACGGCTGGGCCGACCGACTCGACGACCGAGATGACGGCCCTGGAGTAGCTGTCCAGAAGATCAACATCGGAGATCATTTCGTCGGTCGTACCCAACGCCGGCAACGTTAAACAACTGCTTATCATGGGCGGCGATGGAACCGCCCGATTTCATGAAGCGAATCATCGATTTCGACCGGTTGCTCGAGGGCGAGAACCGGGACAATTTCGACGCCGATGACGTCCGGCATTGGCGTGCCGTCTACAACGACCTGGTCCGGTTCAAGGAGGGTCTGCTCGGCCAAACGCGCGAGCTCATCGAGCAGGTTCCCGACACAAAGAAGGAGCTGGCCGGGGTCGACATCCCGTTCCTCGAGGCGGAGATGAAGCGGCTCCGGCGCGGACTTACGTTCTGGCAGTCGCGCTAAGCGGCTCATTGGCTGGGTCCGAATGGCCCAATCCGGCACCGGGTCGGGTCGCCGCAACGATCTTCGAAAGGTAGCCGCCAGATCATCGAATCGGCGCCATGCGGCTTCCCATTCGTTACAAGATCATCCTGCCGTTCGCGGTGCTGCTGGTCTTCGTGGGTGTTATCGGCAGCGGCGTCGCGACGGCACGATTGGCCGATGCCGCGGCCGCAGAATTCGACGCCAAGCTTCTCCACAGCAGCCTGCTCGCGAACCAATCCGTGGCGCAGGTCGAAGCCGCCCGGCTGGCCGACCTGCGGCTCGCGACCGACACGGTTGGCGTTCCGGAGTCGCTCGCTGCGAACGATATCGCCGGCCTGACGCGCCTGCTCACGCCGATCGCCGGCAACGTTACGACCGCCAGCATCCAGCTCCGGGTACTCGACGCCAATGGCAGGGAGGTTCTTCGCATCCAGGGTTCGCGGGGCAGTTCCGGACCGGTCGCGGTCTTAAACCCTTCGGAGTTCGCCACCGAGCCTGCAGTCGGCAAGGTCCTGGCGGGGGAGCCCGACCCGGTAGCCGGCGACCGGCGGCTCTTTCTTTCCAGTCAGCCGTCTCCACCGATGCTCTACTGGACGGGAGCCGTCCGCACGTCCGGCCAGCGAATCGTTGGCGCGGTCCTCGTCGGCCAGTCGCTCGCCGAGATCGCCAAGGGCATCGACGGGTCGGCTTTCTATGACCGTTCCGGCAGCTTGCTGGCGAGTGCGCTGGCGAGCCCGCCGATTGCCAGCGACGCGGTACGGCGTCAGGTGACGGCCCAGACGACGGTTCGGCCGACGATTGATGAGAGCCACCCGGGTCACGCCTACTGGGCGCTGTTCAGCACCTGGACGATGCGCGGCAGCCAGTTCGGATACCTCGCGGTACAGGCCAACGCCGATTCGCTGCTGAGCGTGGTGAATCAGGTCCGTCTCATCCTGACGTTGGTCTTTACCGCAGCCGCCTTGCTGACGCTCCTGGTCGGCACGGCGACCGCGTCGCGGCTGACCCGCCCCATCGAGGGCCTCGTGCGCTCGATGCGGGTGGTATCGGCGGGAAATCTCCAGCATCGGGCCAGCGTCACCTCCAAAGACGAGATCGGGTATCTCGCACAGGCCTTCAACGAGATGACAGCCAGCCTCGAAGAAAAAACGGCGGCGCTCGAGGAAACGGCCTTTGCCAGCATGGAGGCCCTCGCCCGGGCGATCGACGCGCGCGACCCCTCGACCTTCGGGCACTCCGCTCGGGTCGCCGCGGTGAGTGTCGAAATCGCCGACGAGATGCAGCTACCGGTGAAGGAGCGCGAGTCGCTGCGCCGGGCGGCGCTGCTGCATGACATCGGCAAGATCGGAGTCCAGGACAGCGTGCTTCGGAAGCCCGGTCCGCTCAACGATGCCGAGATGGATGAAATGCGCGAGCATTCGCGCATCGGCCACGACATGCTCCAGGGCCTGCGCTTCCTGCGGCCGAGCCTCCCCGGCATTCTCCATCACCACGAGCGCTGGGACGGCGGCGGCTACCCGTCGGGGTTGAGCGGAACCGGGATCCCGCTGCTCGTCCGGATCATCGCGGTGGCGGACGTCTTCGACGCCCTCACATCCGATCGACCGTACCGTGACGGGTTGAGCTTCGAGGCCGCGGCCGCCGCGATCCGTCGCGACGCCGGCATGAAATTCGACCCCGATGTGGTCACCGCGTTCATGGCCCGGCGCCCGGTCATCGAGGCCTTGCTGCGCTCGATGGGGAAAACCGTCTTGAGCGCGCAGCAGCCGGAGGCCGCATGAGATCGCGCCTGGTTCGCATCGCGGGGACCGTCGCCTTGCCTCCGCTCTTTGGGTTGGTGTTCTGGCTCGCGGCGACGGTGGCGTCGAGCATTCCCGGACTGGCCGCCCTCGCCGTCAACGTCCATGGCCTCGGCCTGGTCAGCTATGCGGCGGAGTCGCTGCAGCGGCCCGCGCCGCTGTCACTGCAGGTGCTCGAGGACGCCGCTGGGGACGCGAGCGGCGCCGTGGCATCGCATGCAACCACGCCCGCGACCAGTGCGGCACCGACCAGCGCCCCGACCGCGCTGCCGGTCGCGACACCGATCCTCCCGCTCCCCAAGCCGACCGCGGTGCCGCTGCCGACGCCCTCGCCGCTCCCGGTGCCAACGCCGACGCCGAAACCGACGCCCACGCCAACGCCCACACCCACACCGACGCCGAAGCCGACGCCGACGCCCACGCCAACGCCAACGCCCACGGCCCCGCCCACGCCGGGCCCGCTACCGCTGCCGCTTCCGCTCCCGGTTCCGCTGCCGGCTCCGCTCCTGCCCGGCTTGCTGCAATGAAGGCCGCACGCCGCCGCCTCACCCGCCGCCTCGGCCTGCTCGCCCTGCTTCCGCTCTTTGGC
>DASZJR010000135.1:0-2965 GCA_035947855.1 Candidatus Dormiibacterota bacterium | reverse complement strand
GTGTCCACGGTTCCGGAAGCGGTCCAGGTCGTGTTTGTGACGTTGCCCAATGAAGGATTCGTGACGCCCTTGATCACGTAGACGCCGGCGTTCATGAAGCCGCCGCTCGGCATGATGCCGCTGTAGATGCCGGGCTTCCAGTGGCCCAACCCGTCTTTGGCCGCGCCGACCGTCGTGTACGTCGGCCCGGCCGACGTCGGACCGGCCGTGTCGAAAGGTGTCGGAGCCGGCTTGTTGAGACCGATGGCGCCTGCGCCCGGAGGCTCGAAATGCCACTGGGCGCCACCCGACACGGCTCCGCCAAAGTCGACCTGGGTCGTCGGGTTTCCTGGGCAGGCGACGCCGTTCTTGTCAGTCTGCAGGCCAGGTACCCCCGTCGAGTGGGGATTGTTGTTGGCGCCAAAGTTGCCGAACGCATACACCGATCCGGTGGCTGTCTGCGTGCCATTCCCACCTCCGTTGACGGCGGCGTCGCCGCTGATCGCGGCCAGCGCGTAGGACGCAGCGGTCTTCTTGGGCCCGGGGAGCGCGCCGCGCGCCGCGGCGGCGACAGTCACCTGGTTGAAACCCATGATGCGCGAGAAGATGCTCGGCTGCTGGTGGGTGACAACGACGTCCAGCGCGGTCGGGTAGGTCCAACCCGGCAGCGTGGAATCGGACAGCTGGATCGTGAACGGGCTCACCGTGTAGGTGCCGGCCGGACAGTTGGCGGAGTTGGTGCAGGATCCGGTCGGCAAGGTGAAGCCCAGCGGTCCCGTGAGGTACTGCATGGCAACCCAGTGGGCGCCTGCGACGCTGGCCGGCGTGTACGATCGCGCCCCGGCCAGGGCAGCCGCGTCCGCATAGGCCTGGAGGTTGCGCCGGTCTGACATGGCAAGGCCCAGGTCGAAGACCAGCGCGCCGAAGATGACCAGGATGACGATGATCGCCGCCATGACGACGATGGCCTGACCACGCTGACCGTCCGCCTGGCGCCGTGGCATCAGTACTCCGCGAGCATCGTTGTCGACGAGGCGAGACGCAGGAGATTAGGGGCGGCGTTGCCCAGGAAAGGGACCAGCGTGCTGTACCGGTAGATCACAGTGACTACAACTTCGAAGCACCCCTTGTATTGCGGCGCGGTCCACTCGGCGATACGCGACCCAAGGTCGCCGGGAATCGGGTCATGGCCGAGCGCCGTTTTGGCCGCGGCGCAGCTGGCGTAGGCCCCGGCCGCCCCTGTCTCGGAGGGGTAGATGCAGACCGACGCCTGCCCAACGGCCGGGTTGGGGCACGCGGCGGGCAGCGCCTCGGTGATGGCGGCGCCGCTGCTGAACCCCCCGAGCGTGGCGATGACCGTCTCGAGGACCCGCGAATCTTTCATGCATCCGCTGCCGCTTGCAGACGGAGTAAGCGTCGTACCAGAACACGCTCCGGCTGTCACGCCGAACGGGTTGTCCGATGTGTCTCCGTTGGCCACGGCCTGCCTCGCGCCCTGGCGCGCGGCTTCCGCCACGGTCGAGGTCGCCCAGTCGACGCGAAAGACATCGAGGCTGATCGCGAGGATGAAGAAGAGGATCGGAAAGACGAGCGCGAACTCGACCAGGGCCTGGCCTCGTTTGCTCTGGATCATCAGTATTCCGTCCGTTCGGCCGATGTCACCCTGATTGGAAACGAAGAGCCGATGACGGGCCACAGGAGAGGCGTGACGACATTGAAGGTGTAGCTCACAGTGACGCTCACCGCATCCGAACCCGGATCGGAGGGGCCGTTGCCGTTGGTGGTCGCATTCGTAACGCCCACTCCGGCCAGGCAGTGAAAGGTAACGCTGAGGGTTGCGCCGGAGATCACGGAACCGGCGGGGGTGCCGTTGCTGGAGCTCTCCACCGAGGCGAGGTTGGCGATGCTGGTGATCGAAATCGCGCCAGGGGGCAGCGCGGTGGTCACTGTGACTGCCACCGGCCCTGCGCCGGCTGAGGCGCAGACGGTGTTCGCCGTCGCCTGCTGGGTCGGTGAGACCGCCAGCCTGAGCGCCTGGCGCGTCGCGTTGGTCACCGCCTCCCGGTAGTAGAAAGCCCGCCCGATGTCGGTCACGCCAAGTCCCAGCAGGAGCACGACGGGGAGCGTGATGGCGGCCTCCACCAGTGACTGACCCCGCGATCGTGAGCGGCGGCCGGCCCGCGAGCGAGACGTCGGGATCCCGAATGGCATAAAGGGTGGCACTGGATTTTAAGCGATCGTTCAACGAACTCCGGCCCGTTATCGGTCGCTGCCCGGTTTCTCCTACGATCCCGGTGTGAGTCTGGCGCAGATGGGGGCGGTCGCCGGGCTGGTCCTGCTCCTCGCGGTGTTTTACGACCTCTTCCAATCGGTCATCCTCCCGCGCCCGGCCGTGAACAAGGTGACGGTGGCGCGAATCGTGCTGCGGCCGATGTGGCGGATGTGGCGCTGGGTGAGCCAGCGTTCGTCCCGCCTCGATCGCAGTGAGGGGCGGCTTGCCGCTTTCGCCCCGGTCGCGCTCCTCATGCTGTTCTTCATCTGGGCCGCCGCAGCCGTCCTGGGCTACGGCCTGATCATCGATGGCCTGGCCGACCAGTTCCGGCCGTCGCCGCAGGACCTCGCGACCTCCATCTACATCTCGGCGACCACGCTTGTGCCGCTCAGCTATGGCGACTTCGTGCCGGAAGGGGGCCTGGCGCGGGCCGTGATCATCGCGGAGAGCGCCACCGGGGTCGGCATCGCCGCCCTGGTGATCACCCTTCTTTTCTCGCTGTACGAGTCGTTTCGCGACCGCGAGGAGAAGGTCATCTCGCTGGACGCGCTGGCGGGCGCGCCGCCGTCCGGCGTTCAGATCCTCGAGAACGCGGCCAAGCACAGCATGCGGCCCGAGCTCATAGAGATGTTCGATGAATGGCGCGGATGGTCAGCCATGGTGCTGGAAAGCCACCTCGCCTACCCGCTGCTCGTCTACTTCCGGTCCAGCCAC
>DASZJR010000134.1:0-14981 GCA_035947855.1 Candidatus Dormiibacterota bacterium | reverse complement strand
CTGGGTCAACTGGTCAGGGTTGGCAACTTTGCTCGCCGACTTTGCCGCTGACCTCGCTGAATCTAACAAGTGCCTAATCATTCTGTGGCCATGATGGCGCCGGTAGTCGGCGCCGGATCGATCGGCACCGGCCGTTGAAGGAACAAATGTCATCCCTTCCGACCGTGACTCCGCCAGTTGATTCACTTCGCAAGAAGGCGCGAGGTCATGGCCTCGGCCTCCTGCGGGGGCCGGCGGTAGTCGTCCTAACCCTTGGGGCCTGGGCGGCCGTCAGCAGGCTACCTTACCTCTTCGCGCCGGCTCAGGCGCCCGTTCCGGGCACGGCGCCCTTCGCAGGGACCCTCCTCGCGGTGGGGTTGGCGGTGACCCTCCTCTCCGCGGGAATTGTCTATGTCGCAATCGGCGCCGATGGGTCATTCCCAAAGCTGGTGATCGCCCTCGTCATCGCCTACAACGCCCTGATCGTGCTAGTCAAATTCGTTCTCGGCCCACCAGCCGTCTGGCGTCAGACTTACATCGCAGACTTATTCAGAGGCACCGAGCAGACTCCCGCGGTGGTCCGGGACGCCGCGGCGTCAAATGCCGCTCAATCGGCTGGATTGGAGGCCGCCGGTCTCTTCCTCCTCTACGCCGCAGCCCTCACGATCCTGTTTCTGAGTTATCGAATTCGGACGCGAGCGCTGCTCCGGCGACTCGGTCAGGGACGCCCTGCGCGCCGCTTCCTCGCGGTGCCCCTCGCGGCCCTCTTCATCTTCGCCGGCAGCCTGCTCTTCGTTGGATTGTTCGTTGCGCCGGTCACGAGCGGCAACGGGTACCTGCGCGACGTGTTCAGCAGCGGAACCGGTGTGCTGGCGGCCGTGATGCTGGCCGCGGCCATCACAGCTGCCGCCGGCGCGTTCCAGCTCGCGAGTGAGCGGGCAGTCCTCATCCGGGATGCCAGCGTTCTGACAGCCCTGTTTTGGCTTGGGCTCGCTCTCCTGGCCGTGTACCACGTTCTCTGGGTCGTTTATATCCTCACGCTACTGGCGATGTGGCCCGTCAAGTTCACGGTCATGACCCACGGCAAATGAAGCACGTACGCCTGGCCCTGACCATGCTGCGATACCGAGCGGCGCTGATGCTGTGGATGTTCTTCTTCACTGGCATTGCACGCCACGGGCAGCTGACCAGCATGCGCTGGTCGTACGCCGTCGGCCTCCTCGCATTGGGCGCAAGTTATGTGGCGGCAACCTCGATCAATGACATCTGCGACCAGGACGTCGACGCTGTCAACCATCCGAATCGGCCCGACCGTCCGCTCATCAGCGGGCGCGCCTCCGTACGCGACCTCTGGACGATCCATATTGGCGCAGCGATCGTGGTCGTCGGCTGTGGGCTCGCCCTTGGGCCAGCCGCTCTCCTTGTCGTCGGCCTGTCGCTCCTCATCGATCACATCTATTCGATGTCGCCTATCCGGCTCTCCCGCCGGACCCTTTTGGCTCCGCTCGTCCTATCTGTCGCGTATGTGCTGCTGCCGTACTGGCTCGGCGTGGTGGCTGCCGGCCAGGCGTTGACGGCCGGCGACTTCCTCTTGCTGGCCGCCTTCATGGTGCTCTTCCTGGGGCGCATTAACCTGAAGGACTTCCGCGACCGGGCGGGCGATGCCCGCTACGGCAAGCCCACCTTTGTCCTCCGCTACGGCAAGCATTCCGCCTGGCTCGTCAGTTTCACTGCCGCCCTAGTGGGTAACGTGCTACTGCTCGCAGCACTTTCGGCGGAGTGGTGGACGATCGTCGCAGTGGAAGTACAGGTCGCCGCCGGGCTTATGGCGCTGCTGATGTTGAGGCAGGTCGGAACTGAGGCCGAAGAGCTGTTCGCGATCGGCCTCGCCGCCCGCATGGCGAACGGTGTGCTCCTGACGGTGCTCGCCTTCCTGACGATGACTGGGTTACGGGCCCCCGCCGCTCATACCGCTCCCCTCCTCCTGACGATCGCCGCGATCTCGTGTGTGAGCTTCGTATCCCTCACTACGCGCCGCGAGGAAGTCATTCGCGCCTACCGTGGGTAGCTAACATCGCAGGCGGCTCGCCGCGGGGCCGAAGATGAAAGCGATGGCTGGGCCGGCTGGATTCGAACCCCTAGAGTAACGACGGAGACGACCCGCGGGGCTAGTTACCGCCTCGCAAACGAATAAAGACCTCGGAGGCCTGGAGGATTTTCTCGGTCCGACTGTTAGGGATGTGAATCCGCACCCCCGGATGTGCGGCCGTACCGAAATCCCAGCCGTCGAGATAGCGAGCGCGAATCTCAGCGATCGTCTTCACGCCCACCGTGCTCGACCCGTTCGTCATCCAGACGGTCGGCTCTCGCGCCGTCGCGTAGCCGAGTCCGACTTCGGTTCCGCTGTCCCGGAAGAAGCGCAGGCCGGTGAGTGCAGCGTCGGGCGGTACCAGGTCGTTGGAGCTCTCCGCCACCTGTTGCAACGTGGCCATCTGGCCCTGGGCGACGGTCGTGCGAACCTGCATCCGCGCCTTGAGATGCTGTGATCGCTCCCGCTTTTTCTGCTCACTGGCCACCTGCTGGATCTGGACGCGCAGCCGGCCCAGCGCCTCCTCGAGAGGCGCCATCGCGGCCATGATTTCCCGAACCCGGCGGGCCAGATCGTCGTCGGAGGCCTGGTCGAGGTTCACCTGCTCTGCCATCGACCTACAATTATTGGCCAGCGTGTCAGTTGCTCAAGCGTCGACCGGTCAGCTCAAGGATGCGATCAGCACCCGGGTCGATGCGTTGCGGCCGGAACTCGAGCGGATTGGGCGCGATATCCACGCCCATCCCGAGATCGCCTACGAAGAGCGGCAGGCGGTCGCCTGGCTGGCCGAGCTGCTCAAGAGGCACGGTTTCAGCGTCGAGGTTGGCGTCGCCGACACCCCGACCGCCTTCGTCGCGACGCGCCGGAATGGGACCGGCCCCACGCTGGCCTTCCTCTCCGAATACGACGCCCTCCGTGGCCTCGGACACGGCTGCGGCCACAACCTGATCGCCACCGCCTCCGCCGGAGCCGGGATTGCCTTGGCCGAGTCGCTCGACCGCCTGCGCGGACGGGTCCTCGTCATCGGCACCCCCGCCGAGGAAGGGGGCGGCGGCAAGATCCGGCTGATCAACGCCGGCATCTTCCAGGAAGTCGACGCGGCGATGATGTTCCATCCCGACACGCGCACCCAGGTGTTGCATTGGGCGCTGGCGGTCACCCACATGCACTTCGAGTTCATCGGTCGTGCGGCGCACGCCTCGGGGGATCCGGAAAAGGGGATCAACGCGCTCGATGCCTTTGTCCTCGCCTACAACGGCATCAGCCTGCTCCGCCAGCAGATGAAGGAGGGTGCCCGGCTCCACGGTTTCCTCAAAGAGGGCGGCACGGCCCCCAATATCATTCCCGAGCGCACCAGCGGCGAATTCCTGGTGCGGGCCCGCGATCAGGCCTACATGGAGGAACTGCTCCAGAAAGTGAAGAACATCTTTCAGGCGGCGGCGCTCGCCACTGGCTGCAGTCTGAACCTCACCTACGAAGAGGCGCCCTACACCGACCTTCGTAACAACGCGGTGCTGGCCCGGCTGTTCGAAGAGAACCTTCGCCGCCTCGGGATCGACCCGGTGGAAGGCGTGCCCTGGGAAAACGCCGGTTCGACCGATATGGGCAACGTCAGCCACGCGGTTCCCGCGCTCCATCCGACGCTGGCCATCGCCTCGGCCGATGTGCCGGGTCACTCGCAAGCGTTCCTGGAGGCCTCCGGCTCGCTGCGCGGCTATCAGGCGATGATCGACGCCGCCAAGGCGCTGGCGATGACCGGCGCGGATCTGCTGGCTGACCCCAGCCTGGTCGAACAGGCGAAGGTGGAGTTCCGCCGGACCTGAGCCCGCTTCGGCGAAACTAAGTCCATGATCAACGAGCGCTACCGCGAGGATCGCGAGCGCCGCCGCCTCGGCAGCCTCACCGTGTTCTCCGGCCCGACCCACTCCGGGAAGACGAAGAAGCTGGAGGCCGAAGCCGAACGCGCTCAACGGCAGGGGCGCCACCACCAGCGCCTGGCCGCCCCGCCGGACGCCAACCAGCTGCTCGACCAGCTCGACCCCGCCGCCGAACTCGTCACCGTCGATGGCGCGCAGCTGTACGACGATCGCCTGGTCGACGTGCTGAACGATCTGGCCACCGTCCATCGGGTCGACGTCGTGGTCGCCGGCTGGGAGCTCGACTACACGGGCCAACCGGCCGGCCCCTTACCGGAGTTGATGTGCGCCGCCGATTTTGCGCTCAAGCTCGACGACGGCGTCTGCGCCCAACCCGGTTGCCGAAACCTGGCCAGCCGGACGCAACGCTTCCACCCGGTGAATGGCACGCCCGAGCGCTTCTTGCCCGTCTGCCGACGGCATCACACGGCAGAAGCTCGCGCGGTCAGTTTCCAGGAGGTGTGGTTCGACGAGCCGTCCGGCAGTCTCGACCTGATCAGCGGTTGTATGTTCAGCGGTAAGACGCAGGAATTGATCCGCCGGCTCGACCAGGCGCGCTACGCCGGCTCGACGATCCAGGCATTCAAGCCCGCGCTCGACGACCGCTACGCCATCGAGGCGGTGGCCTCGCACCGCGAGGTCCGTTTTCCGGCGATCGCCGTGCCGGATGTGGCGGCGCTCCGCGACCAGCTGCGAGACGACACCCGGGTGATCGGCATCGACGAGGCGCAATTCCTCGGGCCCGAAATCGTGAGCCTCGCGGAGGAGCTGGCCGATCGCGGCCGTCACGTGATCGTCGCGGGCCTCGACCTGGACTTCCTCGCCCGGCCCTTTGGACCGATGCCGCTACTGGCCGCCTACGCGGACCGGCTCACGAAGCTGCAGGCATCCTGTCAGTACCCGGGTTGCGGTTCGCGGCAAGCGACCCGCACGCAACGACTGATCGACGGCGAGCCGGCGCCGGCCGATTCCCCGCTCGTCGTGATTGGCGGCGCGGCCACTTACGAAGCGCGCTGCCGCCACCATCACCGCGTGGGGGTCGTCAGCAGGCCAGAACCGGTACCGATGGTCGAGGAATCAGCCGAGCTCTAGGCCGCGCAGGCGCTCGTTGCCGATCAAAACGCCGAGGACCGCCACCGCCACAGCGCCGCCCACCGCGAGGGTCATCGCCGCCAGCCAGGTTGTGAACGTCGAGAACCCGGTCGCGCTCGCGAGCGCCAACGAAATCGCCAGCAGGAGGGCGCTCCCGCCGGTGATCACGCCAAAGAAGGCGATGCCGATGACGACCCCGACCGGGCTCAACATCCGTCGGGCGTCGGTCCAATCGAAGCGGGCGAACACTGCTCCGATGCCGACCATCAGCGTGGTGACCGTGACCGCCTGGGCGACGGCGAGCAAGATCGCCGTGGCTGCCCACAGCCAACCGGGCCGGATGAGGATCTCGGCGGCGACGGCGACAAGGGCGACCAGGAACGCGGTGGGCAAGGCGGCCGACCAGCACTTGCCCTGCAAGAAACGCAGGGTTGTGTTCGGCGACACGGCATAGACCCAGATACTCTTGCCCTCCAAACTGACGGCGGTCAGCCCCAGCGAGATGCTCAGGGAGAAGAGGAGGATCCACGCCGGAACGAGGCCGGCCATGGCGGCCGCCGGCCCGTCGCCCAGGCTCTGGACGGCGTTGCGCAAGCCGCCAAAGCGCAGCCCAAAGATGACGAAGATGAACACCACCGGCATCACAAAGCGCACGAGCTGGGCCACGTCGCGGGTTCGCATGCGCCAGTCCTTGACGACGATCGATGCCAGCAGCGGGCTCAGCAACGGAAGCGCGCCGCTGATCCGGCGGGTGCGTGGCCCCGCTGGACGGCGCCGTCGCGGCGGGACCGCCTGGATCCACCCGGCGAGGTAGAGGCGGCCGCTGAGCATGCTTCCCGCGACGAAGATCGCGAGCGAGACGGCGAGCAGCACCAGCGCCCACTCGGCAGCGACAGACCAGTCGCCGCGCAGAATCGCCGCTCCGCTCCGCCCCGCCCACCCGGAGGGCAGCCAGGTTGCGCTGGCGGCCGGCACATCGGGCAGTGACGGTGGAGAGCCCCGGCGGGCGAAGCCGGGATCGCGCAGGGCCGGGTTGAAGAGGAAGTTGAGCAAGTTGATTCCCAGCGCCAGGACCACACCGAAGATGGTCACGACCTCGCGTCCCCGTCCCACCGGAATGAAGCGGACGAGGAGCAGGCTGACCAACGAAATGATGACGACGATGGAGACGGGATAGAGCAGGTAGAGCGCGGCGAAAACCAGTGGGATGGCGAAATTGTGATTGGCGATCGCGAGGACGAGCAGGGCCGGTAGGGTGAACACCAGGCTCAGCAGCAGGAGTCGCAGGACCTGGACCACCATCCGGCCGGCCAGCACACTCTCGACGGGAAGTGGCGACGCGAGCAGCAGGTCCAGGTCCGGATTGAGCAGCAACGCGTTGAGGCTGAACACCAGGCTGCTGAAGATCAGGACGCCCGTGTAGCCGAGAAACGCGAGGCTGAGCAGATGCACCGTGTCGATCTGGATCGGTGAGCGATGCGACGCCTGAACCCCCAGCCAGGTGATGAACGCCTCCCACGACCAGGCGACCACGATGACGGCCGCGCTCACGATGGCGCCGGCGATTCGTCCCGGCTTGCGGCTGCGGAGGGTCTGATTGAGGAACATCTGCAGCTGGGCGCGCCAGAGCAGCAGCCCGACATCGAGCCCGGCTGCAACGCGGCCGATCGGGCTATCCCTCGAGGCCACGCAGCACCGCGCTCACGTCTTCCTCGCGACTTCCGGTCAGCTCGAGGAAGATCTGCTCCAGCGATTGCCCGTCCTGCCCGACCATGTGCCGCAGCTCCTGGAGGCTGCCCATGGCGACGAGCCGGCCGCGATTGATGATGGCCAGCCGGGTGCACATCCGCTCCGCGATCTCCAGGATGTGAGTCGAGAAAAAGACCGTCTTCCCCTCCTTGCAAAAGTCCTGCAGGATGTCCTTCATTTGGCGGGCACTGTGTGGATCCAGGCCCACGGTGGGTTCGTCGAGGAAGAGCACCTGTGGGTCATGCAGCAGGGCGGCGGCCAGCGACACCTTCTGGCGCATGCCGCGCGAGTAGCCGGACAGGAAGTCGTTGCCGCGTTCGTGGAGGTCGAAGAGCTTCAACAACGCCTCGATCCGGCGATCACGAAGGGGGCGCTCGACGTGGTAGAGGTCACCGGAAAACTCGAGGAATTCCCGGGCGCTCAGCTTGTCGTAGAGCGTCGCGGCATCCGGCACGTACCCGATCCGGGCCTTGGCTCGCTCCGGCTCCGCCATGATGTCGACGCCCGCCACCCGGGCGCTGCCGCTGGTGGGGCGCAACAGGCCCACCAGCATCTTGATGGTGGTCGTCTTACCGGCGCCGTTGGGCCCCAGGAAGCCGAACAGCTCCCCGCCCGAAACCTCCAGATCCAGGTCCTCCACGGCCGTCAGGCTGCCGTACCGCTTGGTCAGGAGCCGGGTGGAGAGCACCGTGCCAAGTCTAGCGGGGCAGTACGAAAAACCCGCCTAAAATGGCCCTCGAGGGGCGGCCTTTGCTGAGTTCAGCTCGAATTGAGCCTACAGGAGCCGCTGCGTAACAGGTTTTGCGCTGTTACAGCGTTGTTTCCGTGACCCATACCGATAAGGCCGGTCAGCATGATGGAGGCAGAACCGCAGGACGGCGAACTCGGCGTCCTCGTCAGCAGCCCGGAGTTCGCGCGGATGGTGGACCGCTTCCAGGCCTCCACCGGGCTGAAGCTCCAGGTTTTCGACCTTGACGCGCACCCGCTGACGCCGGTCGAAGACTACCCCCGGTACTGCCGGATGCTCCAGGAGCGCAAGGCCTGTCCCCTCTACAACGACCCCGAGTTCCTCAGGCGTCCCGAGGAAACGATGGGAGTCTGCAAGTCGGGCGTCGGGCATTTCATCGCCCCGGTGCGCAGCGAAAAGGAAGTCCAGATCGGTGCCGTCCTGGGCCCGGCTGTGAAGTTTGCGCCGAACTCCGTTGAGGAGTTTGCCGAGCTCGCCTTCCAGCTCAAGATCTTTCCCGACGACCTCATTCAGGCGGCCGACGCCGTCCAGGAACAGGATGCCGAGCGGCTGCTGGGAGCGGGAGAGCTGGTTTCGGTTGGGCTGAACCTGCTCGCCGAGATGCAGGCCGAAGAGCGCGTCGGTCAAACCTTGCGCCGGCTGGAAGCCCAGATCGCGGAGTCGAACTCGCAGATGCTGTCGCAGCACGTGGTCGACGCCATCCTCTATCTGACCCGTGCCGACTACGGCCTGGTCCTGTTGCTGGACGACAACGGGGCGGACCTGGCCTCGGGCTACGATCAGCCGGCGCCGGACCACCTGGTCGAGGCGAAGCGACGCTTGCTGGAGGGGATCGCCGAATGGGTCAGGCACGCCGACCGAAGCGTGAGCGTCCCTGACATTTCGAAGAGCGCCTGGTCCCGATACCTGACGGACGATGTCGTCAAGGAGGGAAGCATCGTGGCAGTTCCGATCACCGAACAGAAAGGCAAAGGGACGGTGGGCGCCATCGTGGTGGGCTTCGACCGTCCACGCGAAGACCTCGAGGAGCCGCTGGCCGCGCTGGAGAGCTTCGTCGGCGAGGGTCTTTACGCGTTGATGATGGGCCGCAAGCTGATCCAGGCCGAGAAGCTCGCCCTGCTCGACGTGCAATCGGGGGCGTATAGCCAGGCGTTCCTGGATGAGCTCCTCGAAAAGGAGATCAGCCGCGCCTCTCGCCACAACCACGACCTGGCTGTGGTGCTGTTCGAGATCGAGGCCTTCGAAGTCCTGCGCGGCAAGTACGGTGAGAGCGGACTCAGCCGGATCCTGCGCGAATTCGTTGCGGTCGTCCGGTCTAAGACGCGCAGGGTGAACACGCTGGCCCGCATCAGCGATGGCCAGTTCTCCCTCGTCATCCCGGAGGCAGATCGGGCGATTGCGGTTCGGCAGGCCGACCGGCTCCGGCTGATGCTGGAGGAACATCCCTATGCGGCGAGCCCGAACGGCGACATCGTGCGCCTCGCGGTCGATACCGGCGTGGCCGCCAGTGAACGCGGCCAGCTCGATCGCGTTTCCCTGCTCGCGCTGGCCGAGGAAAGCCTGCAGCAGGCTCGCACCGAACGCCGGACGCGCAGCTTCAACCCCTAGGTGAAGTTCCCGGATTCAGGCCGACCGGGAGTTCGCAGGCACCCGTCGCGCTGGAGGTATCGCCTTCCACTGACCATCTCTTGTTCGCTCTAGGGTCCAGCCTTCTTCATGGAGCATGCGATGATGGCGCCCGCAGACAAGCGCCAGGTTGGGCAACTCCGTCTTCCCGCCGCGCGTCCACCAGACCAGGTGATGCCCATCGCACCAGATCGCTGGCCGGTGACAGCCGTTGAAGACGCAGTCGCGATCGCGGGCGACCAGCGCCCGGCGGGTGGACGCCGGGATCTGGCGGTGGGCGTCGCTCGCCGTCTCGCTCTCCAGCTCGGCGTGGCCTAAGAGCCAGCTGACTGTCGGGTCGCAGGCGTGTCGCTGCGCCATTTCGATCGGAATCGGTCCAACGCCCGCCATTTCGGGCGGCGGCGCACCCGGAACGCCCGCGAGCGTCTCGGCACTCGCGGTGATGATCAGGTGGGGGCGCTGGCCGCCGACGGTGCCGAGTTTGCTGCCATCGAGCGATTTCCGCGCGAGCTCGCGCAACGCGTCGGCGCGGCGCTGCCCCGGCGCCCGGTCGTCATCCTTCGCGGGAGGCGGCATGAGCGCGTCGAGCGCGGTCTTGAGCGTCGCCCCGCCCTCAGCATCGAGAATGCCATCCAATCGGACCATACCGTTCTGCGGCTCGCTGATGTGAAAATACCGTCGCTGATAGGCATGGTTGGCCTCCGCCAGCGCGGCTGCCGCATCGACCCGATGCTCGAAGCCTTTGGCCACGGCGGCAAAGCGGCCCGGATCCATCGTTTGCGCCGCCTTGAGCAGGTTGCCCTCTTCTTTTTGGACCGGTGCGCTGCCGACGTTCTCCGCCGCGCGAGCGATCAACGCCACGTGCTGGAAGCCGACGTCGCCCTGGGCGAAGGCTCTGGCAACCTGTGGCAGGGACTCGAGCTGGCGTGCGACGCTGACCCGTTCTGCGGCGCCGCCCGCGGACAGGTTGCACCGCTCACGCACCCAGGCCACCGCCGAGAGAGCGCCGTCGACCTTGTACTCCCCGGACTTGTCGAAGCGCCGGAGCCCCATGGCAAACGCCGCCTCTAGTGGATCGATGCCGGCTTCGCGGGTCTGGATCAGCGCTTCGGCCAGCTCTTCGCCTTCGGCCTTGCACATCCACGCGGTCCACGTGTCGACCGCGGCCTTGAGCATTGCAACCGGCGGACCTGAGGCGGCCATGCTTCCATCCTGAAGCATGTTTTTGACAGCTGTGTGTCGTGATTTCTGCAGCAAGAAATAATTGCCGACTTGGAACGCGGCCATCGTCTGGCTCCGTGTTGCGGGGGGGTCAGGGTGGGGATTCAATCAGGCGGCCGCCCGATCGCCCAGCCGGCCGGTACGGCGGAGGATAGTAAGAGGATGAAAGTCCTGATCAGCGGTGGATCGGGCTATATCGGCGGTCACCTGGTCGCGAGCCTGGTCCAGGACAGTCACGAGGTGGTCGTACTCACTCGGCGGCCTGAAACGACGAATCCGCAGATGGGGGCCCGTTACGTCGCCTGGGACCCGCGCACCGAGAACGGCGAGTGGGTCAAGGAAGTAGCGGGAGCTGCGGGAGTGGTCAATCTCGCCGGGACGAGTATCGGCAGTTGGCCGTGGACGCGACAAAAGATGGCGGAGCTCTTGTCCAGCCGGCTTTCCGCGACCGCCGCGCTGGTGAAGGCGCTCGAGCGCACGCCGGCCCAACGTCGGCCGTCCGTGCTCGTCAGCGCCTCGGGCATCGACTACTACGGTGACCGCGGCGACGAGGCGATCACGGAGGAGAGCCGCGCCGGCGATTCGTTCCTCGCGCGGTTGTGCGAGCAGTGGGAAGCCGAGGCGGAAAAGGCGCAACCACTCGGCGTCCGCGTCGTCCGAATTCGTACCGCCATGGTTTTCGGCCGCGACGCGTCTGCCTTTCGATTGTTGACCCTGCCATTTCGACTCTTTGTCGGTGGTCCATTGGGTAATGGTCGCCAGTGGTTTACCTGGATTCACATCGACGACATCGTCGGGCTCTACCGGCTCGCACTCGAGGATCCCCGAGTGAGTGGGCCAGTGAACGCTGTCGCCCCCGATGTGCGGCGCGAAAAGGATGTCGCGAAGGAAATTGGTCGCGTGTTCCATCGTCCCTCGCTGATGCCCGCCCCCGCGTTTGCGCTCGAGTTGGTGCTCGGCAAAATGGCGCAGCTCCTTTTGCATGGCCGCCATGCCGAGCCGGCAAAGGCACGCGGCTACGGCTACCAATTCCGATTTGGTGGGCTCCATGAGGCCCTCGAGGACATCCGCCTCCGCCGCTGATCCTCGTCTTGACAAATACACAGATCTGTGTAAGGATGGCAGCGTTGCCGCCCGCCCAGCCGCTCGAGGAGTCCCCCATGCGCCCATCGTGGAAGCTCGCCCTCATCGGGGGCGAGGTCACCGTGCTCGCCGCCTTCACCGGAGTCGGGATTCACCTGGCCATGCAGCCACACCGCGTCGCCTTTCGCCCGCCGCCGCTCGTCCTGCCGACAACACGACCGGCGGTGATTCCAAGCGTTGCTATCCCGCTGGTTCCCGTTCCGCGGCCGACACCACCGAGCGCCAGCTCGCCCGGGCTGGGGCCTGAGCTCTTTCGCAAGTTCGGTCAGCAGGACCATGACCTGTTGATGCAGGAATGGGACATGCTGCGGCGCCTAACCGGTGCCATCGAGCGCTACGTCGAGTCCCAGATCACCGAGCGCTTCCCCAAGTAGCGCTGATGGATCAGCTCAAACACCTGATCGAGGTCTGGACCAGCTACGCGCAGGGACTGACGGGCAGCATCGGCGCCCTGGCCTTCGTGTGCGCCTTTATCTGGAAGATGATCGCCATCGAGCCTCGCAGCGTGATGGAGGCCAAGCGATGGATCGGCCGAATCGTCTTCGGCACCATCGGCGTGGAGATGGCCGGCATGCTGGTCCGCGTGCTGGTGGATTCGGTCAATCACTGAGCGGACTTGAAACCTGCTAGAGATCTTCTCCACCCTGATCATCGGCTTCTTCAACAACCTGATCAACGACGTCCGCGACTCGATTGCCGGCAACGTGGAGACCTACCTGCTGAGTACGCACGACCTTTCGGCGTTGACCCCGCGCCCTCTAACCGAGGAGCCGGCGCTGCAAGCGATGTACCACCTGACGCTCGGAATGGCGGACCTTCTTTTGGTGCTGGTCTTCACCTGGGCCTTCCTTCGCAGCCTGTGGGAACACAGCTTTCGTGCCCATTACACCTTGAAGGTCGTGCTGCCACGGGCGATGGCCGCCATCGCCATGGCTCACTTCGCGCTGCTCTTCGGCCAGATGGCGATCGACTTGAACAATGCCCTGGTCCACACCATCTGGACGCAGGCGCTTCCGGGCGGGTCGCCACGGATGCCGTGGACCTTCGCGATGTCAAATGGCTTCGGCCTGCCGCTCTTCGAGGTCGTGATACGGCTGGCGATCGCGGTGATGCTCGTCATCGTCGCGTTTACCTACGTCGTGCGCTTCGCTCTGTTGGCGGTGCTCCTCGCGGTGGCCCCGCTGGCCTCGATCTGCATGATCCTTCCGGAAACCAAGCGGTACGCGCAGTCATGGCTGCGCCTCTTTCTCCTTACCGTCTTCATGCAGTTTGGTCAGGTCCTCGTGCTCCGCTTCGCCAGCTTGTTCGCCGATCAGCTCGGCGCCCGGCCTCTTGAGGCGCTCTACGGCGTTGCCGTGCTCTATCTCCTGATCAAGGTGCCGGGGCTGATGAACGCGTCCTCCCATTTCGAGTCGAAGGCGCAGCATGTCGCCGAGGGTTGGGCCAAGCGGGCCATCAAAGCCGGCATGGCGACCGCGACGACGCGGAGTTCGAGCGCATGACCCTGCTGACCTCGACACGCCTGGCGCTGTTCGCCTGGTCCTGGCGGCGGCCGCTACTCGCCGGCGGCGCGGCCTGCCTGATGGTCCCCTTGCTGATCGCCGGGATGGTGGTGCAGGCCCGGCAGGATGGAGCCGGCCTCCTGATATCGCCGGTGAAGGAGGCGATCATCACCCAGCCCTTCGGTTGCACGGTGCTGGCGATCGAGCCCTGGTCGGCGGCGTGCCCCGATCACCACTTTCACAGTGGAGTCGACCTGGCCGGGGCGCTCGGCACGCCGATCTATGCCGCCACGCGCGGCACCGTGACGGTGCGCCGCGAACGCGGGGGCTACGGCCTCTACATTCTTCTCACTCGCGATCCTCAGCTGAGCACGCTGTACGGCCATCTCGACTGGCCGCTCGTGCAGCCGGGCGACGTCGTTGCCGCGGGACAGGCGATCGCCCTCATGGGATCGACCGGCAACAGCACCGGACCGCACCTCCACTTCGAGGTGCGCATCGCAGGGGTTCCGGTCGATCCGCTCCCGCTTCTCCAACATGCCGCGTTGGGAGGTGGTGGATAGGCGCAGGACTTTCAAATATCCCTCCCCCTCCGGGGGAGGGCAGGGTGGGGGCACTCAATGGAAGGGAGTAAGAAATGGTCAACCGCGTGATTTTGGTCGGCCGCTTGACGCGCGACCCGGAGATCGTCGTAAGCCCCAAGGGATTGACAATCGCGAAGCTCCGGCTCGCAACCAATAGCTACTCGAAGGACGATGACGGCAACCGGCAGGAGGACGTTCAGTACCACTCGCTGGTGGCCTTCGACCGGCTGGCCTCGATTTGCCAGGAGTTCTTGACCCGCGGCAAGTTGATCTATGCCGAGGGCAGGCTGCGCAGTCACGAGTGGGATGGCAAGGACGGTTTGCGCCGCTACACGACCGAGGTCGTGATGGACCAGATGAAGATGCTCAGCCCAAAGACCGAGAGTCCCGTCGAGAACGGTCAGCCGGCCGCTGAGCCGGTCCCTGCCTGAGGAGCAACACAACGATGATCCCCGAACCGCATCCCTACGATCCGGATGATCCAACCTATTACGACGAGACCTCCGAGGAGCTCGGCTACCTGGTCCCGGACCGGGGATTCCGGCCCGACCCGATGGAGGTCGACGATTACCTGAGCTACTAAACTCCGGTAGCAATGACGCTTGGCGTCGGTATCGTCGGCTTGCCCAACGTCGGTAAGACGACCCTGTTCAACGCCTTGACGCGCGCGGGCGCGGGCGTCGCCTCCTACGCCTTCAGCACGGTCGAGCCGAACACCGCGATGGTCGAAGTGCCAGACAAGCGGCTCGACGTGCTGGCGGAGATGTACAAACCCAAAAAAGTCACGCCGACCATGATGAAATTCGTGGATGTCGCCGGGCTGGTCGCCGGCGCCAGCCGCGGCGAGGGAATGGGCAACCAGTTTCTCTCGACCATTCGCGATCTCGACGCGCTGGCCATGGTGGTGCGCTCATTCAGCGACGCCAATGTGCAACACGTCGACAGCAAGCTGGACCCGCGCCGCGATATGGCGATGGTCAATCTTGAGCTGGCGCTCGCCGACCTCGACGTGGTCAACAAGCGGCGGGAGAAGATCAGCGGGACCGCGCGCCTCAAGCCAGGGGCCAAGGAGAAGGAGGAGCTCGAGCTTCTCGATCGGCTGGCCGCTCACCTCGATGAGGGCAAGCCGATTCGCACGCTGAGCTTCGAGGCGGAGCAGGCCAAGCTGCTGAAGAGCTTCTCCTTCCTGACGGCCAAGCCGGTGCTCTACGTCGCCAACATCGGTGAGGATCAGATCGGCAAGGAGACCCTCGAGCTCCAGGCCCTCCGTGACGAAGCCACTGCCGAGCATGCCGAGGTGATCGCGCTCTCCGCGCGACTCGAGGCGGAGAT